>JBJERX010000135.1:0-28047 GCA_051882495.1 Huintestinicola sp.
CGACCAATCAAGGAAAACGACCGCAGACAGGCTGCCGCCTGTCAAGGGAGTTTGACGCAGAGTGGGCGTATTATAGCCGCCGTATTTTATCCATAGGTTAAATGGTTATTAGTATTATAATGCTTATCTTACGGAGATGACCTTATAACCCTGTTCGGTAACAGCCTCTTTCAGTGTGTCATCCGAAACCTCCTTTTCCAGCGTTACAACAGCCGTTCCGGATTTGTGGCTGACTATGGCTTCGGCAACACCGTCAATTGCCTCCAGAGCCTTTTTTGTGTGCATCTCGCAATGCTCACACATCATACCTTCGATCTGCAGCGTTTTTTTCATGCTTTTACTCTCCTTTTGGGTCGATTTTTTGTTTTTTATCATATGATCCCGACGAGGATCATACATTCTGAAGAAATTCAGACGCAGTGCGTTTGTGACTACGCAAAAGCTGGATAAGCTCATTGCTGCCGCAGCAAACATGGGATTGAGCTGCCAGCCGAGAAGCGGTATGAATACCCCTGCTGCCAGGGGGATACCGATAATGTTGTAAATGAACGCCCAGAACAGGTTTTCACGAATGTTACGAAGCGTAGCACGGCTTAAACGGATAGCTGCAGGGACGTCGGACAAGCGGCTCTTCATCAGTACAACATCCGCAGCATCAATTGCCACATCCGCACCTGCTCCAATGGCAATGCCTATATCGGCACTTGTCAGTGCGGGAGCGTCATTTATGCCGTCACCCACCATAATGACTCTGCCTTGCTGCTGCAGTTCTCTTATTACGCTTTCCTTTCCGTCGGGAAGTACGCCTGCAATAACCTCATCAACACCTGCCTTTTCACCGATCGCCTTTGCTGTTCGTTCGTTATCTCCGGTGAGCATTACTACACGGATGCCCATTTCCTGCATTTCCCTAATGGCTCGGGGACTGTCTTCTTTTATGATATCCGCAACAGCAATTATTCCGCAAAGCTTGCCGTCGCAGGCAAAGAACAGGGGAGTTTTTCCCTCGCCCGAGAGCTGTTCGGACTTTGTAATGATCTCATTCGGCACATGGATGTGTTCGCTGATAAACCTGTAGCTGCCGCCGTACAAAACAGCACCGTCAAGAGATGCAGTCAGACCGTTTCCCGGCAATGCCATAAACCGTTCTGTATCGGATGCAGTCAGTCCGTTAGATTCTGCTTGCCGAATGATCGCCTGTGCCAGCGGATGCTCACTTTTTTTCTCCAGTGAATATGCGATGGACAAAAGCTCTGTTTCACTTGTGCCCTCTGAGGGAATAATATCTGTTACCTTTGGCTCTCCTTGAGTGATGGTACCTGTCTTATCAAGGGCAGCGATCTGTGTTTTGCCCGTTTCCTCCAGTGATACGGCAGTTTTAAAGAGGATTCCGTTCTTTGCACCCATTCCATTGCCCACCATGATAGCAACAGGTGTGGCAAGACCCAGGGCACAGGGGCAGCTGATAACCAATACGGATATTCCCCGAGCCAGAGCATAACCTGCAGTCTGACCGGAGGCAAGCCATGCGATCACAGTTAACACTGCAATAATGATAACGGTCGGTACAAACACACCGGATACCTTATCTGCGATCTTGGCGATAGGAGCTTTTGTTGCAGCAGCATCGCTGACCATCTGTATTATCTGCGAAAGAGTTGTGTCTTCGCCAACTCTTGTTGCCTCGCATCGGATAAATCCTGATTGATTCATCGTACCTGCAGATACTGTGCTTCCAACTGATTTATCTGCCGGAATGCTCTCACCTGTAAGTGTGGATTCGTCTACGGCACTGCTTCCCTCTAAAACCCTTCCGTCTACAGGAATACTTTCCCCGGGACGCACTACAAATACATCACCCTTTGTAACCTGATCAACTGAAACAGTTATTTCTGCTCCATCACGCAGAAGCGTGGCTGTTACGGGTGCAAGCCTCATAAGACCCTTCAGAGCGTCAGTGGTTTTTCCCTTTGAACGAGCCTCAAGCATTTTTCCTAATGTGATAAGGGTGAGTATAGTGGCGGCTGACTCAAAGTAAAACTCGTGCATATATGCCATTACAGCATCCGAATTTCCCTTTAACTGTGCGTCTGTCATGGCAAACAGTGCAAAAGTGCTGTAGATAAAGGCTGCTGCAGAGCCTAATGAGACCAATGTATCCATATTTGGGGCAAGATGCCGCAGGCTTTTGATCCCGCTTATAAAAAACTTCTGATTGATCACCATTATTGCAACTGTTAACAACAGCTGTAAAAGCCCCATTGCTACATGGTTGTCCCTGATAAATGACGGCAGCGGCCATCCCCACATCATGTGTCCCATTGAAACATACATCAGTATTATCCAGAAGCCCAGGGAGACGATAAGCCGCTTTTTCAGTACAGGAGTTTCCGTGTCCTGCAGTATATCAGCATCGGAGGATATCTGTACGGCTTGCTCCTTGCTTCCTCTTTTAAGAGCAGCTCCATATCCTGCATCGCAGACTGCTGAGATGATGTCCTCCGCAGAGGCTGTTCCTTCCACACTCATGGAATTTGTAAGCAGGCTCACCGAGCAGGAGGTAACACCCTTCACTCCCGATACTGCTTTTTCCACCCTGGCTGAGCATGCGGCACAGCTCATGCCGGTAACTGTATATTGCTCCATAATCGAATCAGGAGACCTCCTTTTATTTCATAAGCTTCTGCAATGTTGCAACCAGCTCGTCTATCACTTCGTCCTTGCCGTCCCGGATATCTCGGGCAACACAGCCGCGAATGTGACTTGCCAGCAGCTCCTTATTAAAGGCATTGACTGCAGCATTCACTGCGGCTGATTGAATCAGAATATCCGCACAGTAAGCGTCATTTTCAACCATCCCCCGAATACCGCGTATCTGCCCTTCTATACGGTTCAGACGGTGTATGAGCTTCTTTCGTTCTTCTTCTGACCGTTCTGTACTCTTCCCGCAGCAGCCGCATTTTTCAATATCCGTCATTATTATGCCTCCTTCAATATACCCCCTATCGGTATTTTGATTATATACCCGTAAGGGGTATATGTCAATGGCCTGAGTAAATATTAACATAATTTTTACAAACGGCAGTGCTCCGATGGGGAAAGCATCTTATTGTAAGTCTTCTGTTATACCGTAATGGGATAATTTTGTAAAAAAAGCTTTACAAAATTGTCGAAATATAGTATAATTATAATTGGGGGTTAGTATATTATTCCCCAAAGGACGAGTAATATTTTCTTCATGCTATAAAGGAAGGTAACTTTATCCCGGTTGAAAAAATAGATGCGGGATAAATCAGATATTAAGGAGCGGCAGATAATCATGAAATACACCGATATTGTTACAAATAAAAAAACAGCGGCAAAATCGGCACTGATCGTTTTCACTCTTTGCACGGTTATAATGGGTGCCATGAGTTTTTTCAGCGGCTGGAGTCCTTGGGTCATCGGTTTGCTTGTTTTTCATACAGTGGTACTGAGCATCATGACCTTTAATCCTAAGATACCTGTCAGAGCACAGTCAATTGTTCTTATGCTGTTTTCTTTTACAAATATTTTTACTTGCAGCGTTATGGAAAATGACATTTATCAGTCCATTGCGGTTTTTATGGGTGCTGCAATACTTATTTCCGTCTACAAGGACGTAAAGCTTCTGCTTATTTATGCCTTGCTTATCATGAGCGGTGTCATGTATCATATTTTCGTGCTTAACAGCATTAGCTTTGATAGACTGATCGACATAACGCATTTTATTGTTAGAATATCCGTTATGCTGACAGCACTTGTTTTTCTTCTTGTGTTTACCAAAAGCATGAACCAGAACGAGGAGGATCTTAAGCAGAGTGTGGCGGAGGCGAGACAGGCAGAGCATTACAAATCGGATTTCCTTGCCAATATGAGCCATGAGATACGCACGCCAATGAATGCTATCGTGGGAATGTGTGAGCTGATACTTCGTGAAAACGAACTGAGCGAGAGTGTCCGTGAAAACTGCTTTAACATTCAGACATCAGGAAGAAGCCTGTTGGCTATTATCAATGATATCCTGGATTTTTCAAAAATAGAATCGGGCAAACTGGAGCTTATTCCCGATGAATTCAATATCGCTTCAACACTGAACACCGTTATAAATATGTCCGAAGCGAGAAAGGGCAATAAGAAGATCGACATAATCGTAAAGGCTGACCCTGATATCCCGAGAGGGATCATAGGTGACGAGGTGCGTATCAGACAGGTCATTGTTAATCTTATGACCAATGCCATCAAATATACCGAAAAGGGTTTTGTAACTCTTACCGTTTCCCGTACTAAGCAGGATTACGGCATAAACCTTATAGTATCGGTCGCTGATACAGGCATCGGGATTAACGAGGAAAACATTGAAAAGCTGTTTACCAGCTTCCGTCAGGTGGATACGAAAAAGAACCGCTCCGTTGAGGGTACAGGACTGGGACTTGCCATCTCAAAACGCCTTATTACTCAGATGGGCGGATTTATCAGCGTAAAGAGTGAATACGGTGCAGGTTCAGAATTCCGCTTTGTTATTCCTGTTAAGGTTTCGGATGAAAGACCCTTTATATCTATCAAGAATCCTCAGAATATCCATGCAGTGGCATTGTTCGGAGAAAACGATAATAATAACAGATACCGGAAGCTTTTCAGCGAAATGGGCAGCAGGCTTCATGTTGATTTCAGATGCGTCAGCGACATTGACGAGGTGGAAAAAACTGCAGACAGTGAAACAATATCGCATATTTTTACAGATAAAGAGGAATACATCAACAATGGGGATTTCTTCGAGAAGATCGCCGCAAAATCAAAAGTATTTGTTATTCAGGACAGAATGGATGCAGTCAATCTTCCCGAAAGCATCAAGTGCATTTACAAGCCGTTTTACGCTATTTCCGTTGCTTCGGTGCTTAACAATGAGAATATAGTGCTTAATCTCAATGAACGAAGAGGTTCGGACATACGCTTTTCAGCACCTAAAGCAAGAGTTCTCATCGTTGATGACAACGCTATCAATCTAAAGGTGGCAGTTGGACTTATGCAGCCCTATCATATGCAGCTTATGACGGCAGAAAGCGGTCCTGCGGCTATAAATATGCTTCGTTCAAAGGATATTGATCTTGTGTTTATGGATCATATGATGCCCGAAATGGACGGCGTTGAAGCTACTAAGATAATAAGAAGCATGGAAGGCGATTACTATAAAAAACTGCCTATCATTGCTCTTACCGCAAATGCTGTAAACGGTGTCAGGGAAATGTTCATTCAGGATGGACTTAATGACTTCCTTGCAAAGCCTATTGAGCTTTCCGCTCTTGACAGGATACTTAGAAACTACCTGCCTGAGGAATACATTCAGGCCCCTGCATCTTCCAATTATGGGGGAAAGGATCGCCGTAATAACAGAAAGCCGTCCGGAGGCAATGTCTCTGTTATGTTTGATCCGGATAAGGGACTGATGTACACAGGCGGAAATGCTGATGTATATCGTGAGATCCTTGATGTCTATGTAAAAAAGGGTGTTGAAAAGAGAGCCTATATTGACGATCTTTTTGAGAAAAAGGACTGGAAAAACTATATAATTGAAGTCCATGCATTGAAAAGCACATCTATGAGCATAGGTGCGGTAAGGCTTTCCGAGCTTGCCAAGGAGCTGGAAGCCGCAGGAAAGTCGCAAAACTACAGCACGATAGAAAGAAAAAATCGGGTAATGTCTGATATCTATGGCGAAGTCATTGACATTATAAATGATTATCTTGGTGAAAGCAGAACAGGCAATGACAATACAGCAGGGGAGCTTACCGAGCTTACGGAAATAGACGCTGAAAAGCTGTCAGAATATATCGTCAGAGCAAAGGATGCCTGCAGCGGCTTCGACAGTGACGCTATGGCAGCAATTGCAGACGAGTTATCCGGGTTTTCATATAAAGGAAAAGCTATGAATGATTATTTCGGCAGGGCAGCGGAGCTTGCTGAGGATTTTGAATATGACGCTGCAGCAGAGGAGATCGCAAAGCTTGAAGAGGAAATGGAGGCAGGCGTATGAAAAGAATAGGAATTACTACTGACTGTGTGTGCGATCTTCCGGACGAATATCTGGCAGTCAACGATATAGGTATAGCGTATTTTTACATAAAGACAGACACGGGAAGATTCAGAGACGGATATGAAATAACCTCGGAAAATATTATAGAGTATCTGGAAAGCGGAGGAAATAAGGCTGAGACCTGCGAACCTACTCCGGAGGAGTTCAAGGAGCTTTTTGAGGAAAAACTGAAGAAATATGATGAGATCATACATATCTGCATCAGCAGCTTTGTCAGTAATTCCATCAGGAATGCCGGGTTGGGGGTGGAGCTCATGGGAGATGACGGTAAAAAGGTAAAGGTTATCGACTCATGGCATCTTTCAACCGGTATGGGACACATGATAATCAGAGCCGTAGAGATGCGGGACAGCGGAAGCACATCAGAGGAGATAGCTGCCGAAATGGATAGCATGAAAAACAAGGTTTCCAGCAGCTTTATTACCCGCAGTGCAGACTACCTTTACCGCAATGGGAGAGCAGAAAAGATCGTAAAGGATATCACTGATATGTTCAGCCTTCACCCTGTGCTGTATATGAAGGACGGAAGGATGACGGTCAAAAACATAAAAGCCGGCAATTATGACAAGGCAATTCTCAACTATGTGAAGAGTGAGCTGAAAAATAATAAAAGGATTAATATGAAAAGATTGTTCATCACTCATGCGTGTTGTTCCGTGAAGACTATTGCAGATGTTAAGCAGCTGGTTGGAAAATACTGTGAATTCAGCGAGGTCATTGTTACTAAGGCATCGTCTACTGTTTCGGGAAACTGTGGTCCGGGTGCTATTGGTGTATTTTTTGTTTATGAATGATGTGACAACCATATAGAAACAGTGAATCCCCGGAAAGCGGTATGCTTCCGGGGATTATGTTCGTTAGAAAATATCCTGCTTGCTCTTGATATGACGTCTGATTTGTATGATTATCATGAATAGAATGCATCCGATAAGGAAGGCAGGCATTATCCAGGTATTGGCATTTTCATCTTCGGCGGATTTCATATCTGTCCAGAGCGTCTGCATCTGGAGATTGGCTTCGTCCGACAGATTTACGAAAACAGTGGTTTTCTCGGAGATGAATTCGTCATCCGGATAGGATATAGGGTTTGAACTTACTTCTTCGTCAAGCATCTCAAAGGCTGCTGAGTGGGGTGTTGAATAACAGATGTAGTCAATGTTCGCATAAGCTATATCCGGCTCGCACATATAGTTGATGTACATTTCGGCAGCTTCCTTCTGCTTTGCCGATGTGGGTATGCACATTGCATCTACAAATAGATTCGTACCGCTTTTCGGAACAACAAAGTTCAGAGCGTCATTTTCTTCCATTATTGTAAGGGCATCGCCTGCATAGTAGGGTGCTATCAATGCATCACCTGCACCCATCTTGTCGAATATTTCATCCATAACATATGCCTGGACTATTTTTTTCTGTGCGGTAAGATCGACCGCTGCTGCTTTCAGTTCTTCCGGATCCTCCGTGTTTATGGAAAATCCGTTTCTGATCTCAGCTATAGCAAATGCATCGCGGGGATTGTCAAACATAAGTATGTTGTCCGCATAGTCCTCGTTCCAGAGTATGTCCCAGTCAATATCTTCCGGCAGAATGTCAACTACCGTTTCATCATAGATTATACCAACCGTTCCCCATGTGTAGGGTACTGAGTATTGGTTTTCGGGGTCGTATTCCAGATTGCGGAAGTTCGGCATGATATATACAAAATTGGGGATATTATCAAAATCCAGCTTTTGTATCATATCCTCCTTTATCATCTTGTTTATCATGTAGTCGGAGGGGATTATGATATCATAAGCAGCACCGCCGCCTTTCAGCTTGGCGTAAAGCTCTTCATTGGTGGCGTAGTTGGTGTAGTTCACCTTTATTCCCGTAAGCTTTGTGAATTCGCTGTTTACGTTAATAGTACCCTCATCTGCTCCCGTGCAGATATATTCTCCCCAGTTGTAGACGTTAATGGAAATATTCTGCCCTTTGAAGCGTGAATAATATTCGGGGTCGGATATAGTAAGAGTCTGAGCTTCGGATCCCTCATCCTCCTCTGCGTCTTCGCTTTCCGTTTCAGCGGCACAGGCAGACAGCGAAAGTGCTGCTGCCATTAAAAGAGACAGTATCTTTATTCTATTCAAAGCTTACGCCTCCTTTTTCTTCATATTTCGGGTTTCGATAACATTTTTGATAATCAGTATTATCACGACAACTGCGAAAATAATTGTGGAAAGTGCATTTATTTCAGGCGAGACCTTTCGTCTTGTCATGGAATATATGGTTACGGGCAGAGTCTGGGAGGTGGAACCGCTGGTAAAGTAGCTGATAACAAAATCATCCAGTGAATATGTGAATGCCATGAGAAATCCGCTGACAACGCCCGGCATTATCTCAGGCAGCACGACCTTAATAAATGCATTGATGGGACTGCAGCCCAGATCCTGTGCTGCTTCGTACAGATGCGGATCCATCTGCTTGAATTTCGGCATGATATTCAGTATTACATAAGGCACATCAAAGGTTATGTGTGCGATAAGAAGTGTTACAAACCCGAACTCCAGATTCATCCGTGCTGCAAAGAATACAAACAGCAGCATCAGAGATACTCCCGTAACAATTTCCGGGTTGATAATGGGCATGTTGGTGATGTTCATGACTACAGCCTTGGGTATCCTTCGCATATTGTTGATCCCGATAGCTGCCAAGGTTCCGAGGATTGTGGAAATTATGCTGGCAGCTACGGCGATTATCAGCGTGTTTACCAGAGAGGACATGATTATTTCGTTTTCAAACAGCTTTTTGTACCAGTCCAGCGTAAATCCGCTGAAAACGCTTCGGCTTTTGGATTCGTTGAAGGAAAACACGATAAGCACGAATATAGGTACATATAAAAAGAGGAGAACAAGTCCAAGATATATTTTTCCAAGTTTTTTCATGGCAACCTCCCTTAAATAAGCACCTGATCGTCAGGACTGAACTGATTCATAACAGTCATTATAACAAGGATTATGACCATAAGCACCAGTGAGATAGCTGCACCCAGGTGTGGATTGTATGCGTTTCCGAGGAACTGCATTTCAATAAGGTCGCCGATAAGCAGGTTGGAGCCGCCGCCGAGCATTCTTGATATAATGAAGGTTGAAATCGCAGGAACAAAAACCATGGTTATTCCCGAGGTTATTCCTGGCAGGCTGAGGGGTACGATCACACGGAAAAGTGTGTTGATACCGCTGCATCCTAAGTCGGAAGCAGCTTCGATAACGCTTTTGTCTATCTTGACCATTACCGAATAAAGGGGGAGTATCATGAATGGCAGATAATTATACACCATTCCCAGCACCACCGCCCCCGAGGTGTTTATAAGCTTGACCGGACCCAGACCGATCAGTCCCAGAAGATAGTTGATAACTCCGTTGTTGCCAAGCAGGGTCATCCATGCATAGGTCCGCAGCAGAAAATTCATCCACATAGGCAGCATAACTATCATAAGCATTGTTGCCTGACGATGTTTTTCCATGCGTGAAAGGATGTAGGAAACCGGATAGGACACTACAAGACAAATTGCCGTTGCGATAACCGAAAGCCATATAGAACGGAAGAAAATATTGGCATACTGTCCCGCATCCTGGATATTCTTAAGAGTAAAACTGCCGTCATCCGAAGTAAATGCGAACACTGCTATCATCAGCAGAGGAACTGCAATGAAAACAGTCATCCACACAAGATAGGGAGCGGCTGCAACTTTGCTTCTCATAAGTCATTCCTCGCTTTTTTTCATTATGTGGATATCAAAGGGAGCAATTTCCATGCCGATCATAGTTCCCACAGGCTCGTGAAGGGTAGAATGTATTATCCACTTATGCTCCATACCGTCAACGATCATTTCGTAATGAACGCCTTTGAAAACTACCGACTCAACTATACCTGTAAGCTTTGCACCGGCAGGAGGAACGATCTTGATATCCTCAGGGCGGATAACAACGTCAACCTTTTCGTTAGGCTCAAAGCCCTTATCCACACATTCAAACCGCTGACCGGAAAACTCGGCAACGCAGTCCTTGGGCATAATGCCGCCAATAATATTGCTCTCGCCGATAAAATCAGCAACAAAAGCGTTTACAGGCTCATTATATATATCCGTAGGAGAGCCTATCTGCTGGATATTTCCGTTATTCATTACAACAACGGTGTCGCTCATAGTAAGTGCTTCTTCCTGGTCGTGAGTAACATAAATAAAGGTCAGCTCCAGGGCCTGCTGTATTTTACGCAGCTCGGTCTGCATTTCCTTTCTGAGCTTAAGGTCAAGAGCACCGAGGGGTTCGTCAAGAAGAAGGACCTTAGGATGGTTTACAAGTGCTCTTGCTATAGCAACACGCTGCTGCTGACCGCCGGAAAGACGTGAAACGGAACGCTTTTCAAAGCCTTTCAGATTAACAAGCTCCAGCATTTCGCCTACACGGCTGACAATTTCTTTGTCGGGGATCTTTTTCACTTTAAGACCGAAAGCAATATTCTCGTAAACATTAAGATGGGGAAAAAGTGCATAGCGTTGAAAAACGGTATTAACATTTCGCTTATATGGCGGCAGACCGTTAATACGTTTCCCCTCAAAAAAGACATCGCCGCTTGTAGGTTCAAGAAATCCTCCGATTATTCTGAGGGTAGTTGTTTTTCCGCAGCCGGACGGACCCAGAAAGGTAACGAATTCCTTGTCCTTAATATCAAGATTGATTTTTTTCAGTATGCGTTCTCCGTCCTCAAAAACAAGTTCAATGTCTTTGAGTGTGACAATATTTTTCAATTAAGCCCCAGTCCTTTCATCAGCAGCTGATAAGCTGAAAATTATCTTTATGAAACGTTCGGATAAAAGCATTTGCGAAGCATTCTTCAAATGTTTTCGCCGGTGAAGATCCTAACAGGATAATTATATCATGCTTGTTGGATAATGTCAATAAATGGCGTATCATTACTGTAACAAATATAGCAATCCACAAAAATTTACTGCCAAGTTCAGTAGTGCAAAGCATGAATAGTGTCGTCACTCACCTTGCGGGGGAGGTGTCACGAAGTGACAGAGGGGCTGACCTACAGACCGGCCTGTCTGTGGGTTCGTTCCTAACTCTTCAAGCTATGCTCTTGCCTCCTTTTGTCAGGCTATTTCTGTGTCTTGCTATAGTTGAATGATTTGCTGATATTCTGTTTCTTATAGATACCACAGCTATAACTCCGTCACTCTGAGTCAAGGCTCCCTTGATTGCGGAGATTCTATCTGCCAAAGCTCATTCTGAAACGGATAACATACGGTATTGTGATAACGTAGCTTGATGTATCTGCGTATCGGGAACAAATGAAACACAAATATCATAAATAGGTATTGATTATTTTTTTGATCTATGTTAAAATATAACGCAGGAGTATTTCATAAGGCTATTTTGCTGCTATTTCCAAAAAAATTGGCAGGTCAAGCGTTTTCCGTAATTTGGAAAATAACTGATTCGGAATGATTTATCTGGCTGATAAGGCTCAGAGGGGGCTTAAGGCAAGGCTGCTTATAGGAGCCGGAAAGGTGATGGGCTTGTCCTCAGCATCGCAGAAAAATAGTCTGACGGAATATGTCAGCAAAACAATTAAGATGGAGTGGTCGTTGTGTTTGAAAATATTCTTACCCTAAATAATGTATCGTCTAAAAGAAAGACAGCATACAAATCGCTTGTTGCTGCAGGACTTATTGCAGCCGCAGTTATTCTTCCCCAGCTTGTACATATTATATCCGGTCAGCCGGGAGGAGCTAAATGGCTTCCCATGTATCTTCCTGTTTTGGCAGCAGGCTGCCTGTTGGGAACACGTTGGGGAATGGCAGTCGGTATTCTTTCTCCTGTGATCAGCTTTCTGATAACACTGCCTTCGGGTACGTCTATGCCTTCATCGGCAAGACTGCCCTTTATGATAATAGAGCTGGCAGTTTTTGCTGCTGTATCGGGAGCATTTTCAAAGAAGATATACGGAAAGGGAGCATGGGCTTTTGCGGCTGTTGTCTGTGCTCAGCTTGCTGGACGTGCTGTATTCCTTGGTACATCTGCACTGTTCGGTCAGGCTGCAGGGCTTCCTTTGACGGTCGTTTCGTCTCAGATCATTACAGGTCTGCCGGGTATCCTGACGCAGGCTTTACTTGTTCCGCTGATTATTATCGGTCTTAAAAAGCTTATGATGAGGGACAGTGCAGATGACTGATATTGAGCAGGCTGTCAAGGAGCTTGAAGGTCATTCCGTATGCTTTTGTAAGAGCGGAAAGATCATTTCCTGTGACGGAAGAGGCATTTCTCCGCTTATGAAGCTGATTGAGGAAAATGCGGAGCTAAAAGGCTTTTCCGCAGCTGATCTGATCGTGGGAAAAGCGGCGGCAATGCTGTTTGTGCGGCTGGGCATCATATCGGTTTATGGAAAGGTCATGTCTGTCAAAGGGCGTGACTATCTTGAAGCTCACGGCATTCAATGCAGCTTCGGAGTTCTTACAGACAGCATCATAAACCGCAGAGGCGACGGTATTTGTCCGATGGAAAAAACGGTTGCCGGTATTGATGATAATGATGCAGGATATGAAGCATTGAAGGTTAAAATCATGGAAATGAAAAAACACGGATAAATAAACCGAACCACATTTTGCGTGCAGCATATTGTGGCTCGGTTTATTTATGAGGAGAATTCTATTTGATTTAACATCTGATTTTCGGAGGTGAAAAAATGAATTCAAAAATTATCAATATAATGTGGTCAATAAGCTTAGCAGTAATTGGTATCGCAGCATTTATTCTGGCAGGAGCAAATATTGCCGCTATAGAGCTTCCGGATATTATTGTCAGAGTGTTAGGCGTGATTGATTTAGCTGCACTTCCGGTTTTAGCATTTTCAACTGTAAAGAAAGCTCAGGGCAGAAAATAAAAAACATATGTAATAATCTTCGTTATATGTGACCATCTTTGCAGTTGCTATTTTTGCGATATTCATTAGGAATATTGCCGTCACTTCTTATTCCTTGTTTACTATTGTATCAGATATAACGATATTTATTTACAAAATCAGCTAAAATAACTGTTGACTGCAACAGTCTTCAATGGTATAATTTAACTATAATATTGGATGCGAAGGTGCTTCAAAATAAAGAGAAGACCATTAAATCATTTGAGCAGCAGCTTTAAATGATCGGTTGTACTCTTTATTTTCGAGGCACCTTTTTTGTGAAGGAGGGAAGCCAATGAAAAAAACACATTCAATACAGACCAAGATCGTACTGCTTGCAGTGATCCCGATGCTTCTGATAGCTCTTATCCTGCTGGGATATGCTCTTATCGGTGGAATGATGAATACAACCTCTGCTCTGAGAGACAGTATGAATGAGACTGCAAAGATATCGGCACAGGCAATTACAAATCAGCTTGTTATTTACGAAACAGCAGTCAATGAAGCTGCCTCAAACGATCTGTTTCAGAATGAAGCTTCCTCCCCGGACGAGATAATGAGCTTTCTGGAAGAAGTAAAGGATAGAAACGGTTTTCTGAGAATAGGCTATACCGATGAAAACGGCGTGAACCAGAACGGAAGCGACTTTTCCGAAAGACAGTATTTTACTGACTGCCGTGAAGATCTTGTCCCCGTTACCTCCGATCCGTATGCGTCAAAGGATGGAAACGGTGCATTATCTGTTCTGTTCTGTGCACCAATAGTAAGGAACGGTGATTTCTGCGGAATAGTATACGGAGCGGCGGATGCAAAGCTGTTTACCGATATTATTGACAGCGTTGTTGTAGGCGAGAACGGAATGAATTTCATAATCGACAGTACGGGAACCTTCATTGCCCATAATGATTATTCAAACGCAAGCGGACTTGTTAACTACATATCCGAAGCAGAAAAGGACCCATCCATGTCTGCACAGGCCGATGTCATTACGCAGATGCTTTCGGACAGGACAGGTTCACTGATATACAATGACGGAAACATCAGACGTATTGCCTGTTATGTACCTATTGAAAAAGGAAGCAGCTGGGTGCTTGCGGTTACAGTAAGCTTTTTTGAGTTTGTAAGAAAACAGCTTATCGGTCTAGGAGTGCTGGCAATATGTTCGGTTATTGTAATTGTAATGAGCATTATTATGATTCTAAAAGCATCTGCTCGTATTGTGAAGCCGGTATGCAGCTGCACAAAACGAATGGAGCTTTTAGCCGAGGGTGATCTTAGATCGGATATGGAGACGTTTGATGCCAATGATGAAACGGGAGTGCTTGTGGATTCTACAAGACGAAACATCAGACATCTGAACAGCATGATAAAGCATATTTCCGATAGCTTGGAGAAAATGGCTGAGGGAGATTTCATTCACGAGACAGAAGGCAAATTCAGAGGAGACTTTGAACCGATAAAAGCTTCACTTGACAATATTATGAACTCTCTTCGAGCTGTGCTGGGAGACATTGACAAGGCATCTGCAGCATTGTCTGCTATTTCCGGACAGGTTGTGGATACGTCATTCCGTCTTGCCGAGGGCGTAACTCACGAGACAGAGCTAATAAAGGAGATAAGTGACAGCTTCGAGGTCATGAAGGAGAGCGTCAGAATGAACGCTGAAAACACTGCTGCGGTAGTGACCCTGGCTTCGGGAACAAAGGACGGTGTAAAGGTAAGCACAGGACAGATGGATGAGCTGCTTGAGGCAATGCGTGAAATGATAGATTCCTCAGAAGAGATAAGATCAATAAACGATACTATCAGCGATATTGCTTTTCAGACACATCTGCTTGCTCTGAATGCTGCAATTGAAGCAGCGTCAGCAGGAGCGGCAGGAAAGGGCTTTTCCGTTGTTGCGGACGAGGTTGGTGCACTTGCGGCAAAATGCGGCGAAGCGGCTTCACGCACAACTGTTCTTATTGAACGTACAGTGGCTTCTATAAGCAATGGAATGAAACTTGCCGAAACGGTAGCAGGTTCTTTCTGTACTGTGGATGAGAATACTGACCGTGTAGAAAAGAATATTGCAGACATTTCAGCTTCCTCAGAAGAACAGGCAGCCTGCATTGCTGTTGTATCTGACAAGATGAAAATGATATCTTCTGTTGTGGAAAATACATCGGTTTCAGCAGACAAAGCTGCCGAAATAAGTGAGAAACTGAAAAGTGAAGCGGAAAAGCTCAAAAAACTTGTGGCAAAATTCACTTTGGTCAGATGAATAATTCCGCCCTGTCAGGCAGGTATCCTGACAGGGCGGAACAGTTTTTTTCGGGCGGATATAATTCTATTGGGCTGACTGTTTCCGTCCTCATTGAGATTTCGGTCAATAGGCAGGCGAACACGGTCATTCCCCTACGCATAATAAGATCATAATTGCATTTATTTATTCTTCTTGCGTTTTGCAGCTGTACCTGCTAATGCAAGAACTGCAGAAGCCGCAGCAGCTGTTGCGGCGATGAACGGAACGGATATTTTCTTCTCTTTCTTACGAACAATGAATTCGGTAACGGATAACGGCTTTAAGCTGTACTCAAAACTGTTGTCAGTTATACTGTCAATGCTGTCAAGGCTGTGTATCTCGGCGGAATCACCGTAAAGAGAATAAACCTCTCCATCGGAGTATTCATTATCTGAGGAAAGTGCAATGCGAACGGGAGTTTCCTTGTGGGCAGACCTGTTTGTTATGATTATCTTTACAACGCTTTCGTCATCATTGTCAATCGAGGAATAAACGGAAATATCATCGTTGCTGTATTCGCTTCTGACAAGAGTATTTCCGAAGCCGTTTCCGGATCCGTCATAATCGGTAAACATGTTTATGGCAGCAAGCTGATACTCATTTTCTTCAAATGACCATATAGATGCAAAATACACTCCGTTTTCCGCAAATATTCCCAGAGTGTCAGCCTGTGCAACTGCTCCCGAAATATGATCTCCGCCGCCGAAATTATACTCGGTAAAAGCGATCTTTGTTCCGGGATAATATGTGTCAATAGACTGCTGCAAATTTGGCAGCAGAGGAAAGAACTCTGCACCTGTGTCGGTTATCCAGCTGTCCTCGTGATAGTTTTCATCATAAAGGGAGCGAACGCTGTCAAGACGTGCCTTGACGCAGTCATCGTTATCATAATGATTGCAGGAACGTTCTCCGCATATTCCCTTCGCCTCGGTATAATAATGGATATCCAGCACGTCCAGCAGGCGTGTGCCTTTCTGCTGTTCTGCCTTTTTCATTTCGTCAAGGTAATAATCTATAAACCAGCGATAACTGTTTTCTGATTTCAGTTCAGTCCAGTCGGGTGCACCTGCAAGAGAATCAAAAGCGGAATATCCGAAAAGAGATGGACCGAACACTTCCGCTCCGCTGTCCATTTCCTTCACAAGAGAAGCCAGATCAATGGATTTCTCAATCAGCTCCGAGCATAATAGCTTCTCCTTCTGTACAAGACTGTGTGTGGAGTGCCAGAGTCCCGGCTCGTTATCAAGGGCAAACGCCTTGAAGCCTGTTTCGCTGTCCGATTTTCCCACCTTGTCGAAGAGATAATTCAGGTACTCATCCGTATAAACGTAATCGTCTTTTTTATCGGGTTCAAGGGACAGCTCTCCGTTCTTGCGGTTTGAGACCTCCTTCCAGTATTCGGAGGGGGCAGCTGCATCTTCCCTGAGCTGACCTTTTTTGCTTGAAGCAACATATCCCAGCATCTGAAGTGTAAGAAGAGTATATGGAACATTTCCGTTTGCGGCTTCATATGAAGCGTTGAGAGCTGCTCCTCCCGGAACCTGTCTGAATTCCGGTGCAGCTTGGGTTATCAGATACAGATCGGTGGTATTGTGCCAGTCAGAACCTGCGTTAGACATGTTATTTTCCCAGTTGTAAGCGGACATTCTGTTTCCGCCTAAACGAAATGATTTGGCAGATACTCTGCTCAGATCAACGCCGCTGTTAACGCCGTAGATGTATGGCGATACAGCCTTATGCTCTTCCGAAGGATACACTATGATATTTGCTGCGGACTGTTCGGCAGAAACGGTTTCGTCAAGGGAAGCACACATCAGCAGAGCAGCAAATGCTGCTATAACTTTTTTTATTGTCATAGTCTTACTCCTTCATGTTGTTTTCTCTAAGGCTATGTCACAACAAATGGTTTATAATTTTACCCACGGAGCTCTCCCTCGTTTTTATTTGCTGATGTCCGCATCTTCCGTTTTCCTGCGAAACGTAAAAAAGAATACAGCACATATAAGAAGCACTCCTGCTGCCATACATACTATGCTGGGTATAAGCAAGGAATGTACATTGCTGACTAATGAGCTGTTGTTCTGCACAACCAGATACCAGCCAAGGTCGTCAATGTAGGTAATTGTTCTGCTGACATTTTCGCCTACTTCATAATAGCACTCTCCATCTGTGTATAGCTCGGGAGAATCTATTTTTATGTATGCATTTTCAATTCTGGCAGCATCTGTGTCGACCTGTATAAGCCCCTCCGAATTAATCAGATCTATTTTGACGTCATATATTCTCTCATAGCGTTCCAGCACTTTCTGCAATTCGGTCATATCCACACCGACACCGCACAAGCCAATATATCTGCCGTTATCATCATATACGGCAGTATTGACAAATACGGATAATGCCCAGTTGTTTACCACATCAATATCAACATCCAGCAGATACGGCTTGTCGGTATCTCTTTCCATAAACACCTTATACCAGATATCCTGTTCATTTGTTTCGGGAGCAATATACTTGCTGATACCGTCGCAGGTATAATACGCCTTTGATGCATCATTGACTGCAAAAACCATGGAATATCCGAAGCCGTTTCTTATTGAAGTCAGAAATTCACTTGCTTCTTGTTCCACTGCTTTTGCTTCATCTTTGGTATTTACATTAAGGATCTTATACATGATAAGATCCTTGGACATTGTTTCGGAAACTGTTATAGGACGAAGGAAGCTATTTTCAATTGCTCCTGATATCATTCCCGATTCAACACGCAGTTCATTTTCATATTCGTCACGCATAAGACTTTTAGTTTTGTTATATGTAAGAACGATGGAGCAGCCCATGCACAAAACCACTGTGACGATAACCAATACAAATGTCCTTCTGATGCTTTTCATAATATCACCTTTAGCCCTGCCGCAGCATTTTCATCTCTGTTTTTTTTCTGTACATTCTTTCGTCAGCGAGTTCAAATACACTTTCGTAATCCGGGTTTTCAGCTGAATACTCTGCCATTCCGAAAGCTATTGACAAAACCATTCCCGGTATACCTTCTACGGGATAGTTCATCCCGTCTTCAAACTTTCGAAGAAGTTCTTCTCTGCTGCGATAATCGTCTGAATAAAGAATAGCCACAAATTCATCGCCGCCCGTCCGGAAAACAGGGCTTTTTGCAAAAACCCTGCATATATACCTTGAAGCCTCTCTCAACAGAACATCTCCGCATTCGTGACCGTAGGTATCATTTGTTTTTTTCAGAAGATTCAGGTCCATTGCCACAACAGCATATTCGGTAAACTCGTTGTGTTTGTTCTTCTGGACCTTTTCTATCATTTCAAGATAGCTTGTTTTATTTCCTATTCCTGTTGTGGCATCGGTACGTGCCAGGTTGTTGAGCTTATCAATGTAAACCTGTGTGTTCTTTGCCATCTGAGAGATACATTCCGATAAATTTTCTATTTCATCGTCCGTTTCTGATATGTATTGCCCCGACCAATCGCCATTGGCATACTGTTTTGTTATCTCTGTTAATTTTTCCAGAGGATACACTATCTGCATGGTTCGTTTTCTGATAAAAACAATTGAAACGGCAAATATCAGTATTGTTATTACAACACAAAGCATCGTCAGAAAATTCCGGTTACTGTCGATCTCACTCTTCGGAACATTAACATACAGCATCATACCATTGCTGAGTTTTTCACAGCATATTACCGAGATGCTGCCGTCATTGTTGATTATCTCCAATAGCTCACTTAATTTATTGATCGTTGTGATGTGGTTATACAGGGCGTTTGAAAGCTTTGAGCTCTCAATAGCACCGCTGTCGTCCGAGAAATAGCTTATCCTTTCCTTCAGATCCACAAATGCCACAGAAGCTGAGTCGTAAATATCTATATCCTTAGTTTCGTTGATGATAGTCGCAAAGTCAATATCCATTCCAACAACTCCGATGAACTCGCCGTTGTCATGATACATCGGAATGATATACGAGATCATAAACACATCAAGATTTTCATTATAATACGGCGTCATCCATAAAGGCTCTCCCGTTTCCTTAGGTATATAGAACCAGCCAACATGCCCCACGTCGCTGGAGTTATAAGCAAGAATGTCTGTGATTTCTGTTTCCACGAATTCATCGGAATCACTGCGTCTTGTCCAGAAAAAGCCGTCTGTACCGCTGCCTGAGACCTCAGGTGAATATCTGAAATATACAGCCAGAGCACCATTTGTCTCATTTGCAACTGCAATGGAAAAATCCTTGATATGCTGCATATACTCATCTGAAAGAATATCGGTGATACCACTCATATACTGCAGCTCATTTGCATATTTGTTAATAATATCTACAGAATGCTTGACGAGATTTATCCTGTTGTCGAACTTATATGCTTCTTTTTCACAAAGCTGTGTCATTATTTTTTTTGAATTTGTATCCGATAGCCTGTCAACAACCCATACGCTTACAGTTCCCATTACTACAGCAAGAAGAAGCAGCACTGTAATGGATGAATGTAATATCTTTTTTCTCAAGGATTTCTTTTTATCATTATAATGGTATGACATATCTGATCTCCTTATTTTTAATCAAGCAACTTCCATATTATGTGCCTGATCTTATACTAATCCTTGAGAATCAGTCTACATAGGCGTGTATGCACGTATTTTCGGCAAATTTTGCTGAATACTGCGTTGAAAATTCTTGCCTTTTCTTCATCAAAATTATGCTCAAAAACCAGCACGCAAATCCTATGTGGACATGTTCTGATAAATCAGAAGACAAAAAGCTGCTGTGAGGCGGGAGTTGAGCGGTAGTGTCAACACACTCTGGATTAAGGATTAGTATCAAGCGAATGATTACGTCTGACATATTATAACATATTTCGTTGAAAATGTCCACAAAATTTTCTCTTTTTAATAAATTTTTTTTAAAAGTTCGGAAATTGCGTAAGTCAGGTTAAGAAAGACAGTGTAATACTAATAACCATATAACCTATGGGTACTGGAATAAGGGGAGTTTTCTGCTATGGAATATAAAAAAGTCATTCATATCGTTGACGTTCGTCCAACTATGATGTATAATAATAACAGAATAATACAGTGCACGGAGGGAAAAATATGTGGTTTGAGAACAATTACAGACGCAATCTTATGGATATGCATATTGACGATTCCAACCCTGAATTTTTGAGCAGAATTAACGTTGATGAATATATTGACGCCTTGAAGGATGCGAACATTCAGGCTGCTATGGTCAAGGGACGGCCTCACACAGGACTTGCCTATTATCCTACGAAAATCGGACGAATGCACAAGGGGCTGAACGGCTATGATTTCTTCGGAGATATGGTCAGGAAGTGTCATGAAAACGGCATTGCTGTTATTGCATATTTCAGTCAGATCTTCGATAACTACGCCTATGAAACTCATCCCGAATGGCGTCTTGTCACTGCCGAGGGCAAGCATATGCGTGACTATCGGGGCGGTGACAATTTCAAAAACGGCCGTTACGGGATAGTCTGTCCGAATAATCCCCAGTACAGGCAGTATGTTAAGGATTGCCTTACCGAGATGAATACTCTGTACGATTTCGAGGGAATGTTTCTGGATATGACATTCTTTCCCGAAGTCTGCTACTGTGAAGAATGCTGCAAAAAATACAGAGCAGCAGCATCAAAGGAACTTCCCACAATGGTTAACTGGAATGATCCCGATTGGCTGGAATTTGTTGAGATACGTGACAAATGGATATACGAGTTTGCAAAGTTTTCCACCGGCTGCATAAAGGCAGTAAAACCGGATGTGACCGTTGAACATCAATTCTCACGAATTACAGGTCCTTGGATAGACGGCAGCTCGGAAATGCTTACAGACGCTGTGGATTATTCCGGCGGCGATTATTACGGCGGAATGCTTCAGCAGTCCTTTATCAATAAATACTACAAGAACGTTTCCCCGAACCTTCCATTTATCTATCACACATCACGCTGTGACCCGGAGCTTGTTTATCACACCACCACAAAGACCGAGGAGGAGCTGCTTCTACATGTTATAATTGCACTTGTTCACAACGGAGCTTTTTTGTTAGTAGATGCAATAAATCCCGATGGAAGCATTGTTCCCGAGGTTTATCATGACCTGATGAAAAAGATCTATGCAAACACAAGCAGATATGAGAAGTATGTCAGCGGAAAATTCTATCATGATGCGGCTATCTGGTTCCCAAGTCATGCTAAATACGATCCTAACGAGCAGCCTTGCAATGTTGTGGACAAGATCTTCTGGCCCGGCTTTTACTCAGCGGCACCTATCAGCTGTGTAAGAGTCTGCCGTGAAAACAACATTCCCTTTGAAGTGATCGGCACAAAAAATATAGCTTCCGAAAGTGCAAAGGTTATGATAATTTCCCATGCAGCCCATATCCGCAATGATGAAATGGATGAGATAGAGGGCTATCTGAACCGTGGGGGAAACCTTATCATTACAGGTCCTGTGGCTAATGACAGGCTTTGCAGACTGCTCGGGATCAGGGTCACAGGCAGAACGGCACACAGCTTCACCTATATGTCTCCCACCGAAGAGGGAATGAGGTTCTTTAAGGGCTTCTCAAAAAACAGTCCTATGACCGTTGATATGAATCAGTATGAGATCGAGATCACTGACAGCACAGGGCTGACCGTACTTGCAACCCAGACTCTTCCGTACACTATGACGGGTACCGGGGAATTTGCCGCTATTCACTCTAATCCTCCCGGAATATATACGGACAAGCCTGCAGCAATACTAAAAAAGATCGGAACTTCTCAGGTGATCTGGACAGCTGCACCTATAGAAATGTCCCGTCCTTACATAAGCAGACAGGTGTTTGCCGGAATGATAGATTATCTGAGGGGAACGCCGTCCTTTACCTCAAATGCTCCTAAATATGCAGAGATAATTGAATGGAACAAGGACGGTGTGGATTACTTTGTCGCTATCAATGAACAGGAGGAATCTCCCATCGCACCGCTTTCGGACATTTACATTGACGTTAAAAAGCCTGACAAGAAGGCTTATCTTCTTCCGGAGGAAACTGAGCTTCATACAGAGATCATTGATGGAGATACTCTGCGGATACATCTTCCGAAGCTGGAGGTTTTTGAGATGATAATGCTGAAATAATCGGCGTATAATACTAATACTGATTATAGACAAATCCTCGGCTTTGTCTAATAATTGTTATAATATGCTCGGAAGTACTTCATCGAAAACCCAGCGTTCAAATTTTTCCGCTGCAGGAAGCTTACTGCTTACTATGAGGCGGTATAAATCTCCCTCGGGTATGTAATTTACGGTTTGAGAGCCTCCGTTTGTAGGGAGGTCGTGTTTTACGACCCCCTTGCAATGCCTTATAATTGCATCCTTGGGATTTTTATATCCAAGAGCTGCGGCACACTGAATAGCAGGAAAATATTCTTTTCCTTCAATAAGCATAACACCCAGCTCCCCGAATTCGGTGTTTTTAAATACCTTTAAATCGTACATTTTTCTGACTTCCTTTCTTGACAGCCATTATCTGACTGTGATATAATGATTGTGGGTTTTTATGCCCTCGGGATTTGCCATATGTTAATTATAATCCGCAAATGCAGATTTGTCAAGCATAAAATCTGCATTTGTGGATTTTGGGCGTTTAGCCTATATCTTAGGAGGCATTTTTATGACAATTTCACAACGTATATTCTATTTATTAATGCAACAAGGACGAAAACAAAAAGAATTATCAGAGTTTACAGGCATTTCAACTTCAACTGTTTCAGCATGGAACAAGCGAGGCTCAGCTCCTTCATCAGAAGACATATCCATAATTGCGGATTTTTTTAATGTTTCAATAGAATTCCTTGTTACAGGTAAAGAAAAAAGCTCATCCAACAATTTGACGAAAGATGAGCAGGAGCTGTTGGACTATTATAAAATGCTGACGTTTAAGGAGAAGCAGCGGCTCATCGGTCGGGCGTCACTGCTTGCAGAGCAACAAGCTCTCTTGGAAGGTACTGCGAATATTATCGAACTGTCCTATATAAGCAATAAAGTTTCTGCAGGATTGGGAGATGAGCTCGAAGATTACGAAAATAAGCAAAAGCTCTCTGTCGTAGAAACTGCAGAGAGCCGAAAAGCCGATTTTATTTTGTCTGTTGATGGAGATAGTATGGAGCCTAAATTTCATGACGGTGATTTTGTCCTCGTTCGACAGCAGCCTGCTGTTGATATCGGGCAGATCGGTATTTTTGATGTCGATGGTAAAGGTTACATCAAGAAATTTGATGGAGATTATTTGATCTCGCTTAATCCAGATTATGATGATATATCCTTGCTAAATAAGGAATTCAAATGCTTTGGATTAGTCCTTGGCATTGCGGAAGTAGTAGAATAAGTTATATAGGAGTTGTTAATATGAAAAAAGCTTTGCTCACTATTTTTATACTATTATCAATATCATTTTTTTCTGCATGCGGTGCAAAAGAGGAAGATAAATTGCCTATACCCGAAAAATTTTATCGAAATGTAGATATAGGCGATACTATAGATGAAGTAATGGCTTCCGAAAGCGGCATCACATTTACCGATGACGCAGACGGATCAGGCGTAACCAAAGAGCACATATATAAAAAGTTCAATTCGAACGAAGCTATTAATATTGATGGTAAAACAGCGTATCTTTCTTACTTATTTGTAGATGATGCTTTAGCTCAGATTGATTATACAATTGAAGTTGAGTATAAAATTTCGGAACTGCAGGATAAGCCGACGAAAAAGCAATTTAACGAGTACACTATGTATTTTACCGAATCGTATGGAATGCCATCATACACAAGTTCTGACGAAGCCATAAGTCTTGAAAGTTGTAGTGCCGCATGGTCCGAAACATCTCCACAAATATCAATTTATGCATTACAAACACTGGTACCAGAATCGGAATTTAATCTTGTTTCTGATAAGATAATAGTAACTATTTGCCGAAAAAACAAAGAATAATATGCTTCATACCTCAAAAAACCATAGGGATAGAAACAAGTTTCTATCCCTATGGTTTTTTGTTTCCATGTTTCTATCCCATTTAATCTAAATGCAAACTATTCATCAGATTATGTCAAACAGAAAGAAATTACGTATTTACGCAGCTGCAATAAGGATACAAACCCATCTTATCAATCCGAGCCATCAAATCAAAGTGGCTCGGATTTTTCTTTTCAATCATTTATTTTGCCTATAAAATTGTAGTAAATATCAAGCTGAACAACACGTCTGCCGCTTGACCTGTCCGAAGCGTGAACAACGATTTTCTGAATAAAATCATGGAGTATCTCCGTTGAAAGCTCCGTCAATTCGGTGTACTTTTTCGCAACAGCAACAAACCGTCTGATATTATCCTGCTCGGTCTTTTCGTTGTTAAGGCTATCGGAAATGTTCTTGATAGTATCGGCAAGTGCTGCCTGTTCAGCTTCGTATGAGGCGGACATTTTGGCAAAGCGTTCATCGGAAAGTTTCCCGTTTACGTTATCCTCATATATCCGATTGAACATTCTGTCAAGCTCATCATACCTTTTCTGTGCAGCTGCAAGCTCCTTCTTCTGCTTTGCCGCCTGCTTGCGTGATGCAGTTTCATTGTTCTTTGACAGCAATTCCGCAAGTGATCTTTCATCACAATTAGCGGTGCGAATGATTTGATTCAGCTCCGAAAGCACGATCTCATTAACAACGCTTTCTCTGATATAATGCGTAGAGCATTCATCTTTGGTAACGTGATATGAATATGTACCACACTGAAAATGACACTGTCCCGGTTTATTCTTATTGTGATGATAGAACAGCCTTGCACCGCAGTCGGCACAATAAAGCATACCTGAAAAAATATTGATTTCTCCCGACTTGTTCTTTCTTCGCTTTGAAGCACGAATTTTCTGAACAGAGTCCCACATATCCTGAGTGATGATCGGCTCATGTGTGTTGTAGACAATAACCTGTTCCTCTTCAGGAATATTGATTACCTTATGGGATTTATACGATTTTCTTCTGTATTTAAAGTTTGTAGTGTGTCCAAGATAATCCTTGCGTTCAAGAATATCGGCAATACAGCAGGTGTTCCAACCATAGGGATTTTTGCCGAGATTTGTTCGGTGGCTCATACCTATATTGTTAATGTGATATGAGGGACAAAGTATCTTTTCGCTTTCCAATGTAGTTGCGATACGGTACGGTCCCATTCCCGACAAGCACATCTGATAAATCCGCTTAACTATAGGTGCAGCTTCTTCATCAATGACAAGGTGCTTTGAGTCAAGCGGATCCTTCTTGTAACCGTAAACAGGAACAGAAGCTATTCTCTCTCCTGCATTGCCCTTTGCCTTCCAGACTGCTCGGATTTTCCTTGATGTGTCCTTGGCGTAAAACTCGTTGAAAAGATTGCGTATCGGAGTAAAATCGTTGTCCTCACGCTCGCTGTCCACACCATCGTTAATAGCGATAAAATGCACATCATATTCCGCAAACATTATCTCAGTATAGTACCCGACCTTGAGATAATCTCTGCCAAAACGGGACATATCCTTAACAATTACTGTACCGACTTCTCCGCTTTCCACATCGGCTATCATATTCTTGAAGCCTTCTCTGTCAAAAGTAGTTCCGCTGATACCGTCATCAACATAAAAGCGATAATTTGTAAGTCCGTGCTTTACCGCATAATCGGAAAGTATCTGTTTCTGGTTGATAATGCTGTTGGAATCACCTTGCAGTTCGTCATCGTGGCTGAGCCTGCAATAAAGAGCAGTTACTTTATCATTATTTGACTGTCTTATCATTTTTAACCTTACCTTTCCGACAGTCAGAACGTTATACTTATTATATCATAATCATTCTGAGTTGTCCATGTTTTTATGCGATTTTCTTATTTATTTCTCTGACAGCAAGTCGTTCGACAATGTCCTTGACCGTATTTTTTCCATTTTCGGCAAAGAAAGAATTTACGATATAAAATGGTATTGCCTATTATATATTCTTTGGTCTTGTCGGGAATCCTTTCGCCAGAGGTCTTCTCAATTGTTGTCTGATATTTCTTTTTCATTT
Organism: Huintestinicola sp.; assembly: GCA_051882495.1. Lineage (GTDB taxonomy): Bacteria > Bacillota > Clostridia > Oscillospirales > Ruminococcaceae > Huintestinicola. The sequence continues at coordinate 26,439 of JBJERX010000135.1, forward strand.
TGTTGCACCTTTCTTTCTAAACAAAAAAGAGAGCCAAGAAACAAATCCGCTGATTTGCTCTTAGCTCTCTTTCGCTGTTCCGCCCCGCTCCTTTGGGACGCCGTTATTCAATTTTTGAAAATCATTGCAATGATGATTTTGACTAATCTTAAATGTTTAATATTATTATACTATACAAATTTGCTTTTGTCAAGAGATTTCAGAAAATTTCTTTAACTTTTTTGATTAGGCTATTGAGTGAAATATAAAAATATGGTATAATCTATTTGAGAATATTTTTCGGGAGGGCTATTATGACGATAGGTGAAAAAATCAAAAATGCAAGAAATCTTCGTGGACTTACTCAGAAAGAACTGGGAATAAAACTCGGCTTCGATGAAAAATCTGCCGATGTTCGTGTGGCTCAATATGAAAGCGGCACAAGAACGCCAAAATCGGAATTGCTGTCGGAGATAGCTGCCGTACTTGACGTAAATATCAATTCTCTGAAAAATCCGTCTTTGGAAAATACGGAAACTTTCATGCATCTGCTTTTTGATCTTGAGCAGGAATCGAAGAAACATCACATAAACAATTTTTCAATAATCTTTGTTCCCGACGAACTTGGAAATCCGCTGCCTGCACTCCAATTCCACAATCATCTGCTGAATGAATTTCTTTCGGAGTGGCAGCTTCGCAGAAAAGAGCTGAGCGAAAAAAATATCACCGAGGAAGAATATGCAGAATGGATGATGAGCTTCCCTGCTACTTCCGATGACAGTGGTAAAAGTGAGCCTGTTAAAAAGTGGCGGAAATGAGTTTCAACTCGGTTGAATAGAATTGCTGATGAAGATATCCGCAAGCGTTGAAAAGTCATATGACTTTTGGGCTGAAAGCTCGCAAGCGTGGAAAAGATACGTATCTTTTCGGAAACACTCGCAAGCGAAGAAAAACTGTACAGTTTTCGTTTCGGATAGCGGTATATAGGCATTATGCTTGCAGGACAACAAGCGTAGAAAGGACGGTCGTCCTTTCGCAGCCGATAGCTGCACGTTGGCATAAAAATTCTATGTTTCGATATTTTACAAAAATATCATTTCCGGGTTTTAGGGGCAGACAGCCCCTAACAAGCCGTCAGCGGAGCTTGACGGGAAAAAGATGGGCTTTAGGTTTATTGTGCATACAAACCTAAAGCCCACCTTGTGTTAACTTTTCTTTTCTCTAACGGTAATCGTGTTTTTATCGTCCGAAGCGTTGCCGATAAATCTGTAATAAATATCCACTCTGACCTGAGCCTTTCCGCCAACGATCTCTTTTTGATGAACATAGATCTTTTCAATCAATGTGTGAACAAGCTCGGAGTCGAGAGTTTGAATATCAACATAGTTTTTCACAAGTCCTGCGAAATCCTTTGCACCCTTGAGCTTTTCGGCATTGGCTGCAATAGTTTCCGTCAAGCTCTTTACCCTGTCCCGAAGCCCGGAAAGCTCCTTTTCCATATTTCTTGAAAGTGAGAAATATGTCTCCTCGGTAATTACTCCGAAAGCCTTGTCCTCATAAAGCTTCTGTAAAAGAAATTCAAGCTCCGATATGCGTTTGCGTGATTTTTCGATTTCCTTTGTGTACGATG
>JBJERX010000136.1:0-6879 GCA_051882495.1 Huintestinicola sp.
TCTCTATTATACCACATTTTGAAGCAAATTGGAAGATTTATTCAGCGTTTCCCTAGAAGGTCAATCCTTTCCTGGTCGCTAAGCTCAACAATGTATTTAAATGATGGCATATAATAACCCCCTTATATCGCTTATGATTATTATAGCACATCTTTTTGATTTATACAAGATTTAGTTTTAACAAAGTACTAATAATGAATCTCCCCAGGATATATTAGATCGCGCACATAAAGAAATAACAAAAGCATTAGCTGAAGATCTGCTGTCAGAGATAATGAATAAGTCACCGGATTTTTTTGAAAGATTAGTAGTTGAATTGCTTCAGAAAATGGGATATGGCGGTGCGGTTGACGAACCGGGACTAATTGTAGGGCAAACAGGCGATGAGGGTATTGACGGAATTATTAAGGAAGACAAGCTTGGCTTTAATATGATCTATATTCAAGCTAAACGTTGGGATCCTGACAGATCAGTGGGGAGACCTGAAATACAGAAATTTGTCGGAGCACTTGCCGGACAGGGAGCATCAAAAGGACTGTTTATTACAACTGCAAAATTCTCACAACAGGCACAAGATTATGTTAAAAAGCAGCATACAACAAAAGTTGTGCTTGTGGATGGAATTACACTTGCAAGACTTATGATTGATTATGATCTTGGTGTATCAACAGTCTCAGTTTATCAAATAAAAAAGTTAGATACTGATTTTTTTGAGGGAATAATATAATTATCAATATATTTACATGCCAAAAGGTAAAACACCATCATATTGGTGCTTTACCTTTTTAGCTATATCTTAACAAATATTCTTCGTATATCGTATCCGCCAACCCCACTCACAACTTGCCGGAGGAAAGGAACCATGGTAAAATAAGCTCCGAAGGGAGCTGAAGAAAATGGCAACGATAAAAGAAGTAAAGACAGAAGTAAGGCATCGTGAGTGGGCGGAGCAGATACAGGAATGTCAGAACAGCGGTCAGACGGTAAAAGAATGGTGTAAAGGTATGGGGATCAGTCCGAGCACATACTACAGCAGGTTGAGAGCGGTACGTGAAGAAATGCTTTCACGACAGCCAAAGCTTCATGAAATAGTGCCGGTCAGTGTTTCAACGGAATTGACGAAAAAAAGTGAAGTGCTGCCGGAGAAATCTTCTTCGGATAAGCCAAAGAGTACCGAAAAGATAATCATCCGCAAGAACGGTATTGAAATAGAAATACCCTGTGATGCAGACGAAAGTATCATCACTGTGATGCTTCGGGGACTGAAAGAATGCTGAAGGACATAAAAGTATCAAACATCTACATCGTCTGCGGTCATACAGATATGAGAAAATCTATCAACGGACTGGCAGCAATAATACAGGAGCAATTTGACCTGGATCTTTTTCAGACAGCCTGTTTCTGTTCTGCGGACGCCGAAGAAACCGTCTGAAAGCACTTTTATGGGAGGACGATGGTTTTATCCTGCTGTACAAGGTAGTAGAAAACGGACGATTCAGATGGCCGAATAATGAAAATGAAGTCAGAGATCTTACACGTGAAGAATTCACATGGCTGATGCAGGGACTGTCTATCGACCAGCCGAATGCAATAAAAAAGGTTGACGGCAGGATAGACATCTGCTGAAAAAAATCAGCAGAATATTTACAGAAAACATACAGTAAAAATGGCTCTTTTCCTTGAAAAATCCTGGCGTTTGTGGTATAATAAAAGTATCGCAAAAGCCCGTAAAATCAAGGAAAGGAGCACTTTTTATGACGTACGATGAACTGAAAAAAGCATACGAAGAAATGTCCGAAAAATGCTCTGAACTTGAGAAAGAAATTGAAAATAATAAGCAGATAATTCAAGATAAGAACCTTGAAATTGAAAACCTTACCGAGTAGCTTTTAAAGCGTAATCAGATGCTGTTCGGAATAAAAAGCGAACGTTCAAAGTATCTGAATGTTGACGGTCAGATCGCATTTGACGAGAGCTTTCTTGTTAATGAAGCCGAGGTGCAGTCCGATGAAAATGCAGCTGAGCCCGATGCCGAAACAGTTACTGAAAATCCAAAGAAAAGCCATTCACACAGAGGCAGAACATTGCATAATGATCTGCCTAAAAAAGTAATAACTTTTAAGCTTGATGAGGATAAGTGTAACTGTCCGAGGTGTAATGGAAAGCTTCATGAGCTTGCTCCCGAACACATCACAAGCAGGCTTGCGGTTATTCCCGGGAAAGCATATATGGTCGAATACAACCGCATGAAATACATGTGCCCCGAATGCGACAAGAAAGCTGATAAAGCTGTCATTGTTGCTGCTCCAAACGGTACACCCGCACCTGTAACGAACAAGGGACTTGCGGACGCATCGCTTGTTGCTGATATTATGCAAAGAAAGTTTCAGCTTGGAGTGCCCCTTTATCGTCAGGAAAAATACTGGGAAGCTCAGGGTATATACATCAACAGGACATCAATGGCAAACTGGGTGATAGATGCAGGTAAAAGGCTTGCTCCAATGGTAGATCTCCTTTGGAAATATTCTTTAAAGGAGCCTGTTATCAATATGGACGAAACCGGACTCAGGGTGCTTAAAATTGATGGAAAAGCCTCGGAAAAGAAATGTCAGATGTGGATATGTGCCACAGGTGCAAAGGCATCAAAGAAAATCGCCATATACAATTTCCGTACCGACAGAAAGAAATCGACAGCTGAAGCAATGCTTGCAGGATATGACGGCATCGTTCAGTCAGACGGATATGTTGCATATGGTGATGGGGACTACATAAATGCGGGGTGCTGGTCCGACTGCCGGAGGAAATTCTGGGATTCCATACCACCAAAGAACAAGAAATGCAAGGCAGCGGTTGCTGTCAGGCTTATTGACAAGGCTATGGAGCTTGAAAGGGTGGCGAGAGAGAAAAAATATGATGATGAACGGCTTATGGAAATGCGTGAAAATCAGGTAAAGCCTATCATCAATGAATTTTATGAACTGGTCAACTCGTTAAGTCCGAGCAAAGGCTCGCATCTTTACAAGGCGGTCACCTATGCCCTGAATCAGAAAAAGGAACTGTTGGTATTTCTTGAGCATCCCGAGGTGGAGATGACCAATAATCTTGCTGAACGGACGGTCAAGCCGTTTGTTATTGACCGTAAGAATTTCTTGTTTTCCGATACCGAAAAGGGTGCTGAGGCAAGTGCTGCAGCTATGACCATAATTGAAACGGCTAAGAGAAACGGGCTTGATGTTTACGGTTATCTGCTGTACCTTCTGACTGCTCTGCCTGCATTGGGAAAAGATCCTTCCGAGGAGTCGCTTATTCCGCTGCTGCCCTGGAGTGATTCTTTGCCGGATTATTGCAGGGCTGTTTATGATGAAATTCAGGAATAGGAGTTGTTTGGAGTTACTTGGACTTGTAGTTGGTTGGAGTTGCCGGTATTTGCTTGGAGTCGGATGTTTTGTCCGGCTCCTTTTTTGGTGTATTGGGGGATTGGTTGGCGGATACCGTATATCTGCATCCTGTCTTTGCAAAATTGGAACAACCAAAAAATTCCCCGTTTTTGCCGTTTCGTTTAACCAGTCTTCCGCCACAGAGAGGACAGGTCCATTCAGCAGTTTTGATCTGTTTGCCATATTCTTCTATAAGTTCGCTGGCAAAGCAAGACGGATTATCTTGCTGAACAAGGAGCCAGACTTTTTTCTTGGCTCTTGTCATTGCTACGTAAAAAAGACGGCGTTCTTCTGAGAATGGATATTGATCACTGCCGTCAAGTAAAAGACCGATAAGCGGATCATCCTGTATTTTGCTGGGGAAACCCATGCTTTTATTCTTATTGTTCAGTATGAATACATAATCCGCCTGCAAACCCTTTGATTTGTGTGCAGTGATAAATTCAATTCTCAAATCAGGGCGGCGTGAGAACTTTACATCATATGTTCCTGTGGTATTATTGTATTTTACCGCAAAATCATCGCCATTCAGCATTTCCTTGTCAAATGTGTATCTGCCGATCAGGAATACGGTTGCATTCTTCTCAAGTTCATTTATTTTATTTGCCATGAATTTTACAAGGTATTTGTCATTATATGCTTTGATGATACCAAGAGGAAAAGAATTATCATCATTATTTGATTTGAGCGATTTCTGAACTTGATTGGGATTCTTCATTATAAATCTCCCGGTCAATGATATTAGTTGTGCTGAAAAGCGATATGTGGTTTCTATCCTTGAAAGCCTTGTCATTCCCCAGTAATCGGAAAATCTGAGTATGTATCCTATATCACTTCCCGCAAATCTGTATATGCTCTGCCAGTCATCACCGACGCAGAATAATTTGAAGGGGGAGCGGAGTCGCAGCTCATTCAGCAGAGTGTATCGCGCTTTGGATATATCCTGGTATTCATCTACGATAACGTATTTATAATTGTGACTCACTTTTCCTGATCGCACATATTCAGAGGCATTGAAAATCATATCGTTAAAATCTATCTGATTTGTGCTGCTGAGCATATACGAATAATCTGCAAATATAGGCTCAATCAACGATAGCAGGGGCGTGTTTCCATTGGGAGATATGCTTCTGAGTTTCTGCATATCATATCCGTTGGATTTAGCAAGTGTAATAACAGTTCCTATAACATCACAGACAGCAGAAACTATATGTGTATTTTCTTCAGTAACACAATCCCATAATTCCTCGTCCGTCATCGGCTTAAGCTCAACACCATAAGTCATTAATTCCTTTTGGAGTTTTTCGAACAGGTTTCCTGCCTGTTTATCTGAATAGTAAAGTTCGACCAGCTTTGTGTTATTCTCTTGATGAGTTTTGCGTTTCCATTCTATGCCTTTCAGATATTCACTTTGTCCGCTTTCGCCATGAGTGCCTGTGAAGAATTCGGGAACATTTCCGTTATTATCTACAGCATAAAATTCAATGTATATTCCATAATTATCAAGATAAAAATCAGGATGATATCCTGTGTATTCAGTATCAGCGGTGTCATATTCATAGGGCTTTTCGTATGAATAGTTTACATTGTTGCTGAATAGAAAATTTGCGATCTCCATTTCGCAATAGCTTTTAACCCTTTCGTTTTTAAAGGTAACCGGCGGATTGGCATCAATGTAATCATCATACTCTCTTTTAGAGGTAAAATCAAATTCTGTTTTGTATTTTGCGTTTGAGTAGAAACAGTATACAAGAAGATTTTTGCGGAATAATGGTTCGTTGATATGCCGCTTGATATTCTCACGTGTAAACTCCTGAATGGATTTTGAGTATATTGTCGGCTTTTTGCCTTCAACTCCCGAAATAATGTTAAGTCCGAGTTTATGAAATGTCATTACATCCAGGTCATATCCTGTTTCAGCTTTAACACGCTCACGCATTTCAGAAGCGGATTTGTTAGTGAAGGAGAGAAGAAGAATATCCTCCGGACAGCAGCTTTGAGTTTTGAGCAGGTATTTTACCTTACCTATTATTGTTGTAGTTTTGCCTGTTCCCGCACCAGCAAGTATAAGCTGATTTTCACGATTGCAGATAATGCTGTCTATCTGCTGGGCATCGAGCATTCGACCTTCAACAGGCTGAACAAGTCGTATTATTTCTTCACGGCGGCACTTGTATTCGGTCGCTCCTATGGAAATTATCTCTCGTACATCTTCGATTCTTTCCTTAATTTCCCGGGCACTTTCAACTGCTTTATAGATTATATCATACTTACTGATCTTATATTTTTCTGTAAAGAATATAAGGAAATCTGCATCATCAATAAATTCTTTTATTCCCTCAAGCCATTTATCGTATTCTTTTGTATGTTCGCATTTTTCAGGCAGAGCATCAAGTTCTGTTGAATACTTTTGTGCATCGGTAGAAAATCCGGAAGCAATATTTCTTGCTCTCACCTCATCGGTACGGTATTCGATCCATGGCTGCATTTCGGAGATCTTTTTTCTTATTATAGACGCATCTTCTGCTACGGAGGAATTGGATTCTGAGCTAAGAATGAAATGAATAGAAGACCCAATGGCATTTATATGTGCGTTTACAGTAGGAATGCTGCTTATGGGCATAGTTTTGTAGTTATCAAGCTCTTTTATGAGGACAGCAGAGAATTCCTTAAATCGTTTAGTTATGAGCTCTGCCTTGAACTTTTCAGCATACAGATATGCATAAAAGAATTTTTCGGTATTTGAAGGATAACGTATCTCATCTTTTTTGATTTTATAGATCTCAAGTTTATTCTTGTATTTATTGTAAATACGTTCATTTTGTTTGTACCACTCGTTAAGTTCTTTAAGCTCCATTGAACAAGTGGATTCAATTCTGTTAAGATTTGCTATTGACAGTTTTATTGTAATAGTGTCAATAAGACCGACTTGTAGTGTACACTCAGACATATCTATCCTCCGGCTGTTGATTTATTAATATTATAGCATTTATTTGGCAGTGGGGTCAAGATAAAAACAGAAATTGATTATAATTGCTATTATTTTTTTGAGAAACTATATTCAGTTTTCACTTGCTAAGTTGAGTATCTTTTTGTCCTGTTTCTCGGCATACTGTATCGTTTTGTATGCTCCGCCACTTTTATGCTGAATATAACATACTACAAGGTTTGATCGGTCAACGAGTTTTCTGTTTCGCATTTGGATCGCTGATTTGTAATGAGCTTCGGCAGACTCCGCACATATCTCAATTTCATCATAGTATTCAAGATAGCTCTGTTCGTTGTTACGGTATTCGGCTTTTATATACGGCAGCACAAGAATAAAGGAAGTATTACCGTACCCGTATTTTTGAATCGCTCTTTTAATGGCAGCGGAAGCAAGTAAGTTAAGGAAACGCTGAATAAATAGTCCTAAAAATGCGACAAACCCTGTCAGGCAATC
>JBJERX010000137.1:0-6828 GCA_051882495.1 Huintestinicola sp.
GATGGCTTTTACGGAATGGTGTTTCAGGACAGCGACGCTTACAAGTGGCTTGAAGCGGTGGCTTATGCACTCGCAAACAAGGCCGACAGCACTCTTGAAAAGCAGGCTGATGAGCTTATCGACCTTATTGCCGCCGCACAGGACGAGGACGGCTATCTCAACACCTATTTCACCATAAAGGACAGGGAAAAGCGCTGGACAAATCTCCTTGAGGGTCACGAGCTTTACTGCTCGGGACACATGATTGAAGCCGCCTGTGCTTATTTTGAAGCTACCGGAAAAAGAACACTTCTTGATATTGCTATCAAAAATGCGGAATGTATATACGACAGATTTGTCACGAAAAAGATAAAGGGCATACCGGGACACCCCGAAATCGAGCTTGCCCTTATGAAGCTTTATCGTCTGACGGGCAACAACCATTTCCTTGAGCTTGCAAAGCTGTTTACTGACGAGAGAGGTGCAGATCCCGCTTTTTTCGCAAAGGAAGCGGAAAAAAGAGAGTGGACAGTCTGGGGCAGCGACCCGTGGAGTAATGATTACCGTCAGAGCGGAAAGCCTGTCCGTCAGCAGTCAGAAGCTGTGGGACACGCTGTCCGTGCGGTATATCTTTACACAGGTATGGCTGACCTTGCCGCAGAATCGGAGGACGAAGAACTTCTCGAAGCCTGCCGCCGCTTATGGAAAAATATTATCCACAAAAAGATGTATATAACTGGGGGCATCGGTTCTACCTGTAATGGTGAAGCGTTTACGGTTGACTACGATCTGCCCCCCGACACCGCCTATTCTGAAACCTGTGCCGCTATCGGACTGATGTTCTTCGGTAGCAGAATGCTTGAAAACGAGATCAACAGCGAATATGCGGACGTTATGGAGCTTGCTTTCTACAATACCGTTCTTGCAGGAATGCAGCTTGACGGAAAGCGGTTCTTCTATGTTAATCCCCTTGAGGTTGACCCGGGTATTTCGGGAAAAGCCTGCACCCATTCTCACGTTCTGCCCTCCCGTCCCGGGTGGTATGCCTGTGCCTGCTGTCCTCCGAATGTGGCAAGGCTCATAGGTTCTATCGGTAAATATGCTTACGGAGAAAGCCATGATACCGCATATTGTCACCTGTTTGCGGCTGGAAATGTTATCTTTTCCAATGGAATTACGCTTAATTGCACGACCGATTATCCTTATGATATTACCGTAAAATATACTGTTTCGGGAAAAGGCAGACTTGCTGTTCGCATACCGAAATGGAGCAAAAGTTTTACAATTAAACAGGACGGCCGGGAGATTTCAGCTGGACTCGAAAAGGGCTATGTGTATATCGACATAAAGGAAAAAACTGAGATAGAGCTGCTTCTTGACGGCACTCCTGTTTACGTCAGAGCCTCCTGCAAGGTGCCGCGTCTTACCGGAATGACTGCACTTATGCGCGGACCGCTGGTTTACTGCTTTGAGGGAGCCGACAACGGCAGCGTCAGAGAACTGCGGTTAGACAGGAGCGTTACTCCCGAAGTAAGCAAATTTTGTCCACACCTTCTCGGCGGTACGGTAAAGCTGACCGCCAAAGCCTGCCGCATTTCGGACTGCGAGGATATTTACAGCAGCGAGCCGGAAGAATCCACGCCCTGCGACGCGGTTGCTGTCCCCTATTATACCTGGGGAAACCGTGGTGAAAATGAGATGAGGGTGTGGATGAATGTTAAGGACGATAATTAAGGAGGATTTAACAATGAAAGAATACTACAAGGTTGCGGACAACAAAAAGATCCGCGTAATAATTGACACCGATGCCGCCTGCGAAGCCGATGACCAGTACGCCATAGCCCACGCTCTTATGACGCAGAAGTTTATTGTCAAGGGTATCTGTGCAGAGCATTTCAAAATTCACGATTCGGAACAGCTTTGCTATGAGGAGATCAAGCGTGTACTGGAAAATATGGATCGTGAGGATGTTCCCGTTTATCATGGTGCTTACGGTCCTATTGAAGATACGGCAAATCCGCCTTTATCCGAAGCGGCAGATTTTATAATAAAAGAAGCTATGACCGAAAGCAAATATCCTCTGTTCGTATTCTGTCAGGGTGCAGTCACTAATGTAGCCTGTGCACTGCTGAAAAATCCCGATATTGCAAAGCGTATGACGGTCATAAGTATTCTCGGCGGTGCGTATCCGGGCGGCGGCGGAGAATTTAATCTTCAGAACGATTTTAAGGGAGCGAATGTGCTTTTTGCGTCGGGAACAGACCTGTGGCAGGTTCCCAACAATTGCTACTCAAAAATGAGAGTAAGCTATGCGGAGCTTCAGGAAAAGGTGCGTCCCTGCGGTAAAATAGGAAAATATCTTTTTGATGAAATGCAGGAATATGGCAATTCGGAGAAAGCAGACTGGACATTAGGCGAAAGCTGGTCGCTGGGTGACTCTCCCTGCACCGGTCTGGCGATCGATTTTTGCATTGGAAGATTTGAGTATCTGAATTCACCTATTGCCGATGAAAGCGGTGCATATATCGGCTTTAACGAAAACAAGATCCGTGTTTATCAGGATATTGACAGCCGGTTTATTCTTGAGGACTTTTTCGCAAAACTCAGATTTTTCTATGGTGATATACAGGAAAAGAAGTAATATAAAATTACAATGACTAAATCAGATATTGTGGCGGTAAAACTAATGCAGAATAATTCCCCATGATGCAGAGCAAGGCGTACATCATACCATAACGGTAAGGTGTACGACTTGTTTTATGTACTCTTGTCGATTTTGGCTTTCAGTCATTCTTTTCCATCAACCAAGATCGCCCTTTTCGCCAATCTGCATATCCACACCTTACGTATTCACTTTTTTCATACAGGCTGATTGCATATGGATCCTCTTACAAGCTCCTGTGAATGATGAAGAGCATTTATTGCACTGCCGCTTTCTTCCTCATTCACGGTCAGAAACAGCAGCCGATACAGCTTAGGTTCTTCTTTTGCAAAATGAATATATTGTATGCCTACGCCCAGAAATGGTATCTTCATACGAAGGCCCTCCTGCACATACCTGTCATACACACGCTCTGCAGCAGCACGCACCTCACTCTTTGCTTCTTCGATAGTATAATACAGGCTGTGAAGAAACGCCAAGCTCACCTGCCAATGCTTTTGCCGTCAGTGCATCGATCCCCTTCTCTCGAACCACACGTACTGCCGCTTCAATCATTTCATCTCTTGTAAAATTATTTCTCGGAGCCATTTGTTTCATCCTCTTTCAAATAACGTATAATATTTATTGCTTAATATGTATCATACGCTATTTTTTGATAATGTCAATATGTCTGACAAAAAATATTGGTTCGACCTGCTTATCGCAAGAGCATATTACCCTTCATTTTCTGCAATAAGGTCAACTCCTACACAGTCATAGTCTTTTTCGGCAACAGAGTAAATGCCAAATTTTGTATCTTGTATTTGGTCGGTATTTTATCTATGATATATTTCTCCTTATGCGATCTAACGTGAGTTTTCTTAACATATTATATTATTGCTTTGTCAGGAGCGAAATAAATATGCTGAACGATTCGGTCATTTTTCTTGACAAGAGGTAACAAGTATGTTATTATGATTTAAAAAAAACGAACGTTAGCTTTGCTTTTGGAGACAGATGGTATATAAGACTCTATATCCGGAGGGAAAGCAATAAACCCGGAATTCGTCGGAGGGAGTACCATTATGAATATAGAAACACAATTTAACTTAATAGCTAAAGAATATGATTGTAATCGCAGAAAGTTTATTCCATGTTTTGATGATTACTATGAAAATTCAACCAAATTTATACTTTCAAGTATTAATAAACCAAAAAGTGTATTGGATTTAGGAGCCGGAACAGGTTTACTGTCCTATTATTGGTATGTACAATGCCCGTCAGCGAAATATATGTTGGTTGATATAGCTGATGAAATGCTTGATGTATCGAGAAAAAGGTTTTCGGGATTGAATAATGTTCAGCATAGAATAATGGATTATACCGAGGTGCTTCCGGAAGATGATTTTGATGCTATTATATCAGCATTATCCATTCACCATTTGGATGATGTTAAAAAAGAAAATTTATTTATAAAGCTTTATGATATGTTGCCGGAGGATGGAATATTAGTGAATTATGATCAGTTTTGTGCTGATACACCTGTAATGAATAATTGGTTTAATACATATTGGGAGAGCCAGTTGTATTCCGGTGGATTGACTGAAAGAGATATCGAATTATGGAAAGAACGCAGAAAATTAGATAAGGAGTGTTCCGTCGAAGCAGAAATACAAATGCTTAACAGATGTGGATTTTCGGAAGTCAAATGTATCTATTCTTATCATAAATTTTCTGTAATTATAGCAGTCAAGTAACCATTATGACAGCAGCAAATTGCAGTTTGGCAGGCTGAGCCTGCATCCGCTCGTTTCGGTGCTATTGATATGTGCCTTAATTTGCGGCTCGGTAACGGTACAATGCTATGACCGGAAAACTGCAGATTAAAAAATAGAAATTTGACGGGGAATGCAGATATGAAAAAGATGCTTGTAACAGGTGGCACTGTATTTGTTAGCCGATATATTGCAGAGTATTATGTTGCTAAAGGCTGCGATGTATATGTGCTTAACCGAAACACTAAAGAACAGTCCAAGGGTGTAACACTTATCGAAGCTGATAGGCATGATCTTGGTGAAACCCTTCGTGAATATCGCTTTGATACCGTAATAGATACAGGATATACTTCCGATGATGTAGAACTGTTGCTTAACGCTTTGGAAGATCATGAAAACTATATTCTTATCAGTTCAAGTGCTGTATATCCTGAATATGTTCCACAACCATTCAAGGAAGATGCTCCTCTCTCTATCAACAAGTATTGGGGCAAGTATGGAACGAATAAAATAGAGGCAGAAACTGCTTTGCTGAAACGAAATCCCAACGCATATATTCTTAGACCCCCATACTTATATGGTCCTATGAACAATGTATACAGAGAAGCTTTTGTTTTTGATTGTGCATTGGCTGACCGAAAGTTCTATTTACCTAAAGATGGTGATATGAAGCTGCAATTCTTCCATGTCCATGATTTATGCAGGTTCATTGATGTCCTGTTGAAAGTAAAACCGTCCCGGCATATCTTTAATGTAGGAAATAAAGAGGTTGTTTCAATTCGTAAGTGGGCAGAACTATGCTACAATGTTGTCGGAAAACAAGCCACATTTGTAAGTGTTCATCAAGATATTGAGCAAAGGAATTATTTCAGTTTCTATGATTATGAGTATTGCTTGGATGTTTCCTTGCAGTATGAACTAATGGGAAACGTGAAATCGTTAAAACAGGGTCTGGAAGAATCCTATGCTTGGTACATCAACAATAAGGACAAGGTAAACAGAAAACCTCTTATCGAGTACATAGATAACACTTTGTGTTAAGCCAATCAAGCTGAAACAAAACTACCTGTCACGGCGAAAAAACAAGCAGGTCCTCACAATACAAAAATGCATCTTGCTGAAGGTCCCACCTGCAAACTGAATCATTCGGAAAAGGAGAAAAAAGATATGCAGATCATTGAATACTTTACAACAGAGAAAAAAGAATATTGGCTGAATGAAATAAAAAAATCTGATTGGGAAGCCGGAAAATACTTGTATCAGCTCCTTAAAGAAAACAGTTTAAAAAGCATTCTCGGTGAAACCGCACTTGTTCCGATGCTTGTGGATGAGGACAAACTGATTGCATTTTGCACATTAGCCCCACTGGATGACATTCAACCTACGGATCTGTCTCCATGGATCGGTTTTGCATATACATTTCCACAGTATAGAGGTCATCGTTATTTGGGACTGTTATTAGACTATGCGGAAAGTATTGCTACAATTATGGGAAAGGGATACATATATATTTCCACAAATCATACCGGCTTATATGAGAAATATGGGTATGAATTCTTTAAAATGGATAAGGACATAGGCGGCGAGGATTCCCGTGTATACCGTAAGACACTTGCAGCAGACGGACCGGACAAGGACAGACGAATTGAAAACGGCAGTAAATGGAAGTCTGAGATCGTTAAAGAAGCAAGAAAAGGTGTGGATATGACCGCATATCGCGGATTTTCGTGTGATCATTGTTTTCTTGGAGAATGGTGCGGAGGATGCCGCTCCGTATTTAACTGCTGTTCCTATGGAACACTCTTTGAAAAGGGCAAATGTCCCAACATAGCATGCTGTCAGGAGAAGGGCATTGACGGTTGTTATGAATGTGAGGATTTAGATGAGTGCTCCAAGGGGTTCTATCATCCGGACAATGATGGAGCAAATGCATGTAAGGCACAGGCTATGTTTATCAGGAAATACGGAAAAGATAAGTTCTTCCGGGCTCATGACAAGCTGCATGAGATCTAATGTTTTAAAAAGACACAGGAAGTATTAGGGACAAGCGTGGAGCAAGGATTAATGATCTTGGAAAGTATGTTTTCATAACAAGCATTCTTTCCGAATGCGGCTCAGCGTGTCGCTGAAGATAAGAAGAACGTTTGAAAATCAAAGATTTTTAAACCGAGTTTTGTTTCTTCGGCTGTCGCCTCGATTTGCTTTGCAAAACACAAAACTCTCAGAAAGGAATGGTCATAAAAATGAAAGTGTATGGAACAGATATCTGTATTGATTGCAGAAATTATAAAGCTATTCAGAAAAGCAGAGGATTTGAAGCAGAATTTGTCAGCATAACATCAGATACTCACAATTTGAAAGAGTTTCTTATCATTCAGTACCGTAGCCATTTCTGCTGTTTCCGGAATTGTTGCCGAGGACAGAATTTTTCTC
>JBJERX010000138.1:0-15929 GCA_051882495.1 Huintestinicola sp.
GACGCATTATAGCCGCCGTATTTTATCCATAGGTTAAATGGTTATTAGTATAATACTATTCTTTAATCGTTCTATAGACAAAACCGAGGATCTGTCTATAGGTTGATTGAAGATTAGAATTTTATCATGCAGACACAAAAAAACCGCACGGAATACTCCATGCGGTTTTGCTCTTGGTGCGCTGCAAGGGACTCGAACCCCTGACCTACTGGTTCGTAGCCAGTCACTCTATCCAGCTGAGCTAGCAACGCTTCAATCAGCTTATTTATTATATCATTATTAATCTGTTTTGTCAAGCCTTTTTTCCAAAAAAAATATATTTTTTAAATATATCTGAATAAATCCCCCCTTACAAGCCGATAATCTCAGCACGGAACCCTATAAAATGAAAGGATGAAATTCATGAAAAAGCTTTACATATCTGTTGTCAGTATCCTCAGAGGCCTTATGGAACGGATATTATCCTCCGAACAGAATATTCTGTGTGCAGTGATGATATTCTCACTGTTTTCCGCAGGGATGATATCGGCCGTGACTGCACGAAACGGCGTTGAACAGGGACTTGTTCGCCTGCACATTCTTGCCGAGTCCGACTCCGAGGAAGACCAGGCTCTGAAAATCAAGGTCAGAGACGCTATCCTCGCAGAATCGGATGAGCTGTTTGCTCCATACTCCACAAAGGCGGAAGCGGAAGCTGAGCTTGCAGCTCATCTTGACAAAATAACCGCCATTGCCGAAAACACCCTCAGAGAGAACGGATGCAGTCTGCCTGTTGCAGCAGAGATGACCGAGATGGAATTTGATACCAGGATTTATGATGAGTTCACCGTTCCTGCAGGGACATACACTGCTCTGCGTGTGACAATCGGCAGCGGCAGCGGACATAACTGGTGGTGTGTAATGTACCCTCCCCTGTGTGTTCCCTGTGCAGCTGTGAACATGACCAATGAAGAGATAATGGAAAAATACGGCAGAGAACTGACCGAGGAGGAGCTTATAATGATGGCTGAGGAAGAGGATTATGAAGTCCGTTTCTTCATTGCCGATCTTATCGGCAGGATCATTGACAATCAGACAGACAAGCCTGCGGCATGACCGGTGGAGAATGCTATCTGGAGGTTGAATCCCCCTGTGTAAGCGTCAACGTCAATGACCTCACCTGCAAAATACAGTCCGGAAACAAGCTTTGATTCCATGGTCTTGGGGTTTATCTCGGAGACAGCCACACCCCCTCCCGTTACTATTGCTTCATCAATTGAGCGGAAATCCTTTATAGTTACGGGGAAGCTTTTCAGCAGCTGCATGAAGTCCATACGTTCCTTACGGCTTATCTGGTTCACCTTTTTCCCTCCGTCTATACCCGAGAGACGGACTGCAACAGGGATAAGCTTGGCAGGAAGAAGCTTTCCGAGACTGTTTGCGAAGTCACGGTTTGCATTTTCAGCAAAATCACGCTGAATGCGTGCATCCAGCGTTTTTTCGTCAAGAGCGGGCTTAAGGTCAATGAACAGCTTGTATCTCCCCCGCTCCATTTTGCGGATATGTCCCGATGCCGAGAGCACCAGAGGACCCGACACTCCGAAATGAGTGAACAGCATCTCCCCCATTTCCGAAAACATCACCTTATTCTCCTTTGTATCTTTTAGTGTAAGGGTAACATTTTTCAGGGAAAGACCCATCATTTCACCACAATAGCTCTCCTCGGATATCATGGGAACAAGGGAGGGACGAAGGGGCACTACCGTATGTCCCAGCTCCTTTGCAAAGCGGAAGCCGTCACCGTCGGAACCTGTTTTCGGATATGAGCGTCCTCCGCAGGCAATTATCACGGAGGGTGCGGAGTACATCATTTTATCGGAAATTACGCCCGTGACCGCTCCCCCTTCACGAACAACACGGGTAACTGCGGCATTTTTCACGGTTATCATACCGGTGCGTTGGGAAAGTGCTCTTTCAAATGCACGGACGATATCCTCCGCCTTATCGCTTACGGGAAAAACACGGTTTCCACGCTCGGTCTTTAAGGGAACTCCCAGAGCTTCAAAAAAATCCATTACATCACTGCTGTCAAATGCCGAATATGCAGAATAAAGGAAGCGGTTATTGCAGGGAACGTTATCCATGAACTCCTCACGGGTGCAGTTGTTGGTAACGTTGCAGCGTCCCTTTCCCGTGATTAGAAGCTTTCGTCCCACTCGGCTGTTTTTCTCAAAAAGCAGGACCTGCCTGCCGCAGTCTGCTGCGGTAACTGCAGCCATAAGACCTGCTGCTCCTCCGCCGATTATTATAACATCATACTGCATTGTAATATCCTTTCATTACGGAAACGGAGCTGCTGCATTGTCTGCGTCAGCTCCGTAATTTTATGCAAGATTTGCTTTCACAAGGTTTTCTTCATGCTCCTCAAGAGTTCTTGCAAAGAAGAACTCCTCAGTTTCCAGATCGGAACAGAAAAAGAAATAATCAGTTTCACGGGGATAAAGCACTGCTTCAATAGCGTCGATGCCGGGATTGCAGATAGGTCCGGGAGGAAGCCCTGCTCCCACATACGTATCATACGCATCAAACATTTTCTGTGACTTTACCTCGATATTCGGCTTGATAACATCTCTCACATAGCCTGATGTGGGGTCTGACTGGAGCAGAGGGAAGGTATCGGGATTGTTAAGTCTGTTATGGAAAACGGAAGCTACAAGCTTCATATCGGTGGGATGTGAAGCCTCACGCTGAACGATGGACGCAAGGGTCAGAGTCTCTTCAAGGGTCAGACCAAGGTCATCCATACGTCCGTAGTAGTCGGGGGTGATCTTGTACTCAAAGTTCTTGCATACCTTTTTCGCTACGGTCTTAGGGTCTTCATCAAGGTAGAATCGGTATGTATCGGGGAAGAAATAGCCTTCCATTTTGTAGAATTTCATAGAACTTGTCTTAACATGCTCTTCAAAGTCAAAACCGAACACGCTTGAATTAAAGGTGTAAATAAAATCGGAAGCACTGCACACTCCTGCTTCTTCAAGCTTGTCCGCTGCCTCAATGAGTCTGATACCCTCGGGAAATGTTATGTCGACAAACTCTCTGTCATTGATCGCCTCGGAGCAAAGCTCCTCGATAATATCGGAATAGGGCATATTCTGGGTCAGCTTATGGCTTCCTGCCATGTAGAAGCCGTCGCCGCCTCTGATCTTGGATACTACACGGAAGATCTTTGCATTTCCGATAACGCCTTCCTCCAGGAGTATTTCCGCAATTTCCTCTGTAGACGCATTTTCGGGTATCTCAACAGCAAGCTCCGTATCAGCACGGCCCAGTCCAAGTATCTCCTTTGCAACGGTGATCACTCCTGCTGCACATAGGATAGATGCGGAAATGATTACAGTAGTCATAACAAGGGCAAAGACCAGTCTGCCGTGTGTTTTCTTTCTGCGTTTTTTCTTTTTGCGTATCTCACGGAGACGTTCACGTTCAAGATCCTCGTCGTAATCGTCCTCGTCAGCCTCATCATCCGAGTATTCTTCCTCGGAATAATCCTCGGATCCCTCTTCCTCATCGTATTCTGCCGAGTTTTCCTCGTACCCGTCCTCACTGCCTTCGGAGAGAGCTTCGGGAAGCTCCTCTTCGGGAGCTTCCTCCCCTGATGCGGAAGCATTTTCATCTATGGGCATTGCAGCCCCGCCGTTCTCATTTTCCTCCGATGGGAGAACAGGAGCATCGCTATTTACATCATCCGCCGTCTGCGGAGAAGGGTTCAGATCTTTTTCGTCCATTTTCCCTGACCTTTCCTTTCGTATTATTTATTTGATGTCAGCCGCTGAGCTGAAACGGCGGTTGTATTTTTCTGTTATAAGTGCATCTGCACGGATATCATATCTTCCGTGATATAGCTCGTTTACCGTACAGCTGCAGTAGCACACTCCCATTTTATACAGTCTGGGATGTGCTGAGAGGAAACGGTCATAATATCCGCCTCCATAGCCGAGACGATAGCCCTGCATATCAAAGGACAGTCCCGGAACAATGCACAGTGCATTCTCAAAGGCATATGCCTTGACGCATTTTTCGGGAACAGGCTCAAGAACCGAAAAGGTTCCCGATTCAAGATCGTCTGTTGACTTTATAAAATAGAAATCCATATCCCTCGTTCCGCTGATGCATCTGGGTACAGCTACACGCTTGTTATCCGCAAGTGCCTTATCTATCAGCATTCTGGTATCTACCTCGATATCCGTGGATACGTATGTCAGTATTATGGATGCTTCACGGTATGCGGCGGAGCCTGTGATACGCTGAAATATTTTCCTGTCCCTGTCCTCTTTTTCCTCCGGGGTCATGCTTCGGCGGATTTCCTTGAATCTGGCTCTCAGAGATTTTTTATATTCTCTGATATCATTGAACGGCAGATTCCCTGCGTTTGGATTCATCTTTATGACACTTCCCTTTGTTCATAATTCCGGGATCACTGACGGACGATCATCTCCATGATCTTATCAGCCTTTTCGGGAGAATCCAGTGCCCTGATAAGCTCATATGAAAATTCCAGAGCTGCACCCGCTCCTCTTGCTGTAATAATATTGCCGTCACGCACAGCAGGAACAGTGAGCACCTCTGCTCCCTCAAGAGCGTCCTCAAAGCCGGGGTAGCAGACAGCCTTCCTGCCCTTAAGCAGTCCCCTGTGACCAAGTATGGAGGGAGCTGCACAGATAGCACCGATGAGGATATTGTTTTCGGCACAATATGTTATGCAGTCCTGCACAGCACTGCTCGCTTCAAGATTTTTTGTGCCGGGCATTCCTCCGGGAAGCATTATCATTTCAATTCCGTCAAAGCTTGTGATATCGCCGATAACTGTATCACAGACAACGGGAATCCTGTGGGAGCTTGTTACGGTGCTGCCCGTTACACCCACGGTAATGACCTCTTTTCCCGCTCTTCTCAGCATGTCGATAGGCGTGATAGCCTCAGATTCCTCAAATCCCTCTGCAAGAAATACATATATCATATATAACATCCTTTCGTACATATTATCTTTACGGAGCTACCCTTTCAGTGTGACCCTCTGCTTTTCTATCATGAATGCGGGGTAATAGGAACGCTTTGCACGTCTTAAGCCCTCGATGCCAAGGTCCTCCTCACGGTTGACGTACAGATATCCGCCCTTTTCAGTTTCCGCTTTCAGGAACATATTATTGATAGCAGGATATGCACCCTCAATATCTCCTCTTGCCTTTTCGATATGGACCCCAAGAGTATCGGAATTGATACGCTCACCAAGGGTAAATGCGGCTGTTTCGCCGTTTATGCGGAGTATGCCGCCCTTAAGACCAAGCTCGTTATAGTGATTGAAAAACAGGTTTATTGCATACTGTTCCGCCACAGCGGATTCGTCATCGTACTTGTCGCCGTCGGTATATGATCTTGCGGCAAAGGTGATACAGTCGTCAAAATCCGCCTCGGTAATGAGACGGAAATCCCAGTCGTAGTTATTTATCTTTTTTAGGTGGTTGCGTTTGCCGTGATACTTTTTCCCGCTGAGCTCTACAAGATCGGACACATTATAAACGTAGTCCCAGTCGGCTTCATCGGTGGTGTATTCAAAGCTGTCCCCTCCGAAAACCTCGGTAAAAATGCTCATCTGATCGGGCAGAACGGAGGTCACGCAAAGCCTCTGTCCCTTACTTTCCGAATATTTCTGCATTTCCCTCAGCACATCGCCATAGTCCCCCGCACCTGCGGGAAATGTGAATGTCAGACCGCTGCGTTCGGTACAGGAGATGTAAAAATCCTTGTACCTCGTTATCTTTGTCTGATAATACCGCTGCCAAGCAAAATTGTTTGCAAAGCAGTATTCGCAGCTCCTGAAATCCGATCTCGCCAGCAGATCATCTATCCACGGCTTATCGGAAAGACTGATAACTGAAAAATCCAGCATATAAAACTAATTCTCCTTAGAACCAAAGATCAGATTATCTATCTCAGCGGCAAGCTTCTCACTTATCTCCTCAACGGAGAGCGGCGATCCGCCCGTTGCATCGGCACAGGGTATTACGCTCCAGCCCATTTTCTCCGCAGCATAAAGTGCGCTTCTGCGGCAGTCCGAAAGATATTTCACATTGCTTTCGTGGATATCCTTTTTGCTTTCGTCGCCCTTATATCTTCCCGAAAGAAGCTTCTGGGAGACCTCCACGGGCATATCAAGAAAGATCACCTTATCGGGTCTGGGAAGCCCCAGTCTGTTATATTCATAGTCGCAGAGCCATTCCAGAAAGCCGTCCCATTGTTCTTCGGGCAGCTTTACCATCTGGTGGATAGCATTGGAGCTTACATATCTGCTTGCAAGAATAAGCTCGCCGTCAAGATAATTCTTTTCCCAGCAAAGCTTGTAGCTTGCGTATCTGTCGGCAGCATAGAATGTAGATGCCGCATATGCATTAACATCGGATGCATTCTGCGAAAATTCGCCGTTCAGATACATTTTTACAAGTGTGGATGAGGGCATATCATAGTCGGGAAAGCTTATTGCCTTTACCTTGATCCCCTTTGCCGCAAGTCTTTCTGCCATTATGCCGAACTGCGTTGATTTGCCCGAACCGTCAAGTCCGTCTATTACTATCAGACGTAAATTTTCCATAGGACATCCTCTCAATATAATGTTACTCATACAATAAAAAGTTACTCATATTATATTATACCACAAAATACGATTTCGTCAAGTGACAAGCACTCCTAATTTATGCAAATACACGACATTTTGCTGTATTTACCGTAAATATTTTTTCAAAAAAAGTTTTAATACCCCCTTGCAAAACAAAAGTTATTGTGATATAATATATTCAATATGAGTTATTATGTTTTTACGGAGGAATAATATAATGCAGACTATAGAGATCGTAAGCGGCATCCTGCTGCTTATCGCAAGCGTATTTATCGTAGTTGTAACACTTATGCAGACAACGAAGCAGCAGGGAATGACTTCGGCTATTTCCGGCTCAAATAATGACAGCTTCTACAGCAAGAACAGTGCCAATACCAAGGAAAAGGCTCTTGAGAGACTCACCAAGATCATGGCAGGTATCTTCTTCATTGTTACCATTGCTGTAAACATCATTTCCGCACTCGCTAAGTAACTGCGGCAAAGCTGAATCGTGATCCTGCATCATACTTGTGTGGTGCAGGACTTTTTACTTTGCGGCAGTTCCGAAACCAATAAGGAGAACTATATTGCTCCGCCAATCAACTGATGTAATTCAGTGGTAAGAACCGCTGATGAAAACATAGGGAACCACTGAACAGATCACGCCTGAAGGCTTGATTTATTCAGTGATTCCCTCGGAATAAAACCGCAGGAATATGCGGATATTGCAAGGTTTTCTGACGGCGGGTTTCATCAGCGGGGCAAGCAGTAAATTCATTAGTTAATTGGGGGAGCAATATTATGACAGATTACCAGAACATATGCACAACACGCATCCTTAACGTTCTCGAACAGAGCATAAAGAAGCCTCAGCCTACAAAGCAGCTTTTTAAAAGAGTGAAGGGCAAGAAGATCACGGATAAAATGTTCCGTGCGTCCCTTGAAGCTTTGAAGGCAAGCGGTGATATTGTCGAGAGCAAAAAGGGCTGGGAGCTTACTTCCGCCTGCGGATGCTTCAAGGCTGAGGTCGCACGTATCAACAAGACCTTCGGCTTTATCCGCCGTGAGGACGGTGTTGAAATATTCGTTCCCGGCAAGTTTCTTATGGGTGCAATGCCCGGAGATACGGTAGTTGCACGTCTCATACCGCCAAGAGGAAGCTCCCCCGAGGCTGAGGTGGTTTCCATTGCCAACCCCGGTTTTTCCGAATTCACAGGCACTGTGGAAAAGGAAAACGGACGGTTATTTGTCCGACCCGACAGCTTCTGCCGTGATCTTATCGAAATAAGCCGCTCCGAGATCAAGGCGGAGGAGGGTGACAAGGTCCTTGCCGAGATATCCTTCCGAGGCAAGCGTCATGCCGACCACCGCTGCACCGTTACAGGTATTTTCGGAAGCTCGGAACGTGCTTACAGCAGTGCTCTTGCGGTGCTGTATATGAATGATGTGGAAACTGAATTCCCCGTTGCCGTTCAGGATGAAGCACGTCATCTTGCTCATGCAGGCATTTCACAAAGGGATATAGATGCCCGTCTTGACCTCAGGGACAGCATCATTTTTACCATTGACGGTGCGGACACAAAGGATATTGACGACGCTGTTTCAATAGAAAAAACGGAAAAGGGTTATCGTCTCGGTGTCCATATTGCCGACGTATCCCATTATGTCAAGCCTGATTCAGAGCTTGACAAGGACGCTTTCCTAAGAGGAACATCCATCTATTATGCAAACAAGGTAATTCCCATGCTCCCCAAGGAGCTTTCAAACGGCATCTGCTCGCTGAATCCTCAGGAGGACAGGCTGGCCTTCTCATGCCTTATGGAGGTTTCTCCCGAGGGTAAGCTTGAAAAGTACAAATTCAGCAAAACAGTCATTCGATCACGGGTAAAGGGCGTTTATTCCGAGATAAATCAGATACTTGCGGCAAAGGATGATATGTCCTCTCTTGACCCTGCTATCGCCGAGAAATATGCGGGACTTACAGATACCATATTCACTATGGCTGAGCTTGCGGAAATACTCACTGCAAACAAGATAAGACGGGGTGCTCCTCAGATAGACACTCCCGAATGCAAGCTTATCATTGACGAGAATGAGGTCTGCACAGATGTAAAACGCCGTGAACGGGGCAATTCCGAGCTTATTATCGAGGAATTCATGCTTATGGCTAATGAATCCGCTGCACGGACAGCAAAGGAGCATGATATCCCCTTCGTTTACCGTATACATGAGGATCCCGCTCCGGAAAAAATTGAGGAGCTTCGTGATGTTGCATCACGTCTGAATATCCCTCTTCAGGATTTCACAAACGTAAAGCCCGTTCATCTGGCACAGCTTCTTGAAAAAGCCAAGGACACCGATCTTTCTGTGGTTATTAACAGCATGGTGCTCCGTTCAATGGCAAAGGCTAAGTACAGCGATGAACCTCTCGGTCACTTCGGTCTCGTACTTTCCGATTACGCACATTTCACCTCACCTATCAGACGTTATCCCGACCTTGCTATCCACAGGATACTTACGGAGCTTTGCTACAACAAGATACCGCCCAGAATGATAGGCAAGCGTTTCGGCAAATTCGCACATGAAGCAGCTATCCAGTCATCCCAGTGTGAACTGACTGCTATGCGTGTTGAGCGTGAATGCGAGGACTGCTATATTGCGGAATATATGTCCGGACATCTTGGGGAGGAATTTGACGGCGTGATATGCTCCGTTACGGATTACGGCATGTACGTTGAGCTTCCTAACACTGTTGAGGGACTTGTTAAGATAGAAACTCTCCCCGACGGTCAGTATGATTATGACGGACATTTCAGCATCTCCATGAACGGAAAGCCCGTTTATTCGGTTGGTCAGAAGGTCAGGGTCAAGTGCGTAAAGGCTGACATTTCAGGCGGAAATGTTGATTTTGTTATTGTAAACCACTAAAGGTCACCTCTAAAACCACCGGCTAAAGCCTTAGCACCTCATCTGCTTGCAGATGAGGCACTATGGTTTTTAGAGGTGACCTAAACCGAAAGGATATTATAAGATGGCGTATGATTATTTAGAGGTTCTTGCTCCCGCAGGTGACGGGGAGCGGCTCCGTGCGGCTCTTGATTTCGGAGCCGATGCAGTTTACCTGGGCGGAAAGACCTACGGTATGAGACAGGGTCCTAAGAACTTTGACGAGGATGGGCTTCGTGAGGCAGTTGAAAGCTGCCACGCAAGAGGGGTAAAGGTATATCTGACCTGCAACACCCTCCCCCGGAACAGTGAGATAGACGGCTTTGAGCATTTCATTAAATACGCAGACGAGATCGGCATAGACGCTGCTATAGTTGCCGATCTTGGACTGCTTTCTCTTGTAAAAAAATATGCTCCCGACATGGAGATACATATGTCTACCCAGACGGGAATAGTAAACTATGTTACCGCTAACGAGCTTTACAATATGGGTGCAAAGCGTGTAGTCCTTGCCAGAGAGCTTTCCATGGAGGAGATCACCGAGATACGTGCAAAGACTCCTAAGGATATGGACATAGAAGTATTTGTTCACGGAGCAATGTGCGTATCATTCTCGGGACGATGCCTGCTGTCCTCATACCTTGTGAACCGTGACGCCAACAGAGGTGAATGTGCTCAGCCCTGCCGCTGGGGCTATCACCTCATGGAGGAAAAGCGAGACGGTCAGTTCTTCCCTGTTTTCGAGGACGAAAAGGGCACATACATCCTTAACTCCAAGGATATGTGCATGATCGACCACATCAGGGAGCTTGCAGAAGCGGGAGTCATGAGTCTGAAAATCGAAGGGCGTGCCAAGTCCGCATATTATGTTTCCGTTATTACCAACGCATACAGGATGGCTGTTGATCTTTTCAAGGCTGACCCGCAGAATTACAGACTTCCCGAATGGGTACGCAATGAAGTTTTCAAGGTCAGTCACCGTGACTACTGCACAGGCTTTTTCTACGGACACCCCTCGGACTGCCGTCAGTATTACGAGGACAGCGGTTATATCCGCAGCTATGATGTTGCAGCTGTTGTGGACAGCTGTGAGGACGGCAGGATATACTGCGAACAGAGGAACAAATTCTTTGAGGGAGATACCGTTGAGATACTTGCTCCGGGCAAAGAGCCTGTTAAGCTTAAGGTCACAGAGCTGATGAACGCTGAGGGTGAAATGATTGACAATACCTGTCATGCGGCAATGAAATTTTCCATGGCGAATCCCTGCGGGATAGATTTCCCGAAGAATTCCATCGTACGCAAGGAAGCGTGAACGAGAAAAGATAATACTATCATTTCCCGGCAGACTGCAAAAAGCTCGCCGGCCTTTCAAGGCTGCGGGTTCAAGGGACAGTGCCCTTGTCGCTCTCCGCAGAAAGCGAAATTCCCTTTGTCCGGGATCTGTGCATAATTATAAAGGACTGCTGCACTCTAATGATGCAGCAGTCCCTTTTTGTGTTATTTTATAGCAGCCTTATATGCGTACATTCGTCCGTCCTTGCCGATGCGGTCAACGACCTTCCCACGGTAAAGTGCGGATAATGCCAGCCTTGCGGTGTCCTCGGATATCCCTGCGGCAGCCGCCAGACTTCTTGTGGTAAAGCTTTCCTCCCATAAGCAGGGTATCAGCTTTTCCCAGTCGGATGCATTGTCAATACGAACCTCGCCCACTAATTCTGTGGGGATACGCTCACACACGGACAGTCTGTTCCGTCTGCGTTTTTTCCGTCCGATGCTTTCGGGAGGGATGCGGTATTCTTCTGCTTCAAGGAGCATTATCACAAGGCTGAGATTGGGGTCTGTAAGAAATTCCGCAATAGGAAATATCTCCCCGAAGATTTCATATGGTGAGCCTTTCAGAGGCGATTTTCTCCGGCTTTTTATCTCCCCTGTTTCGACCTCAAGAGTAACAATAGTCTTTTTCACATAAACGGGATAAACTACTGTCACGTGAGCCAGCGGCAGAAATGCACGGAGCTTTTCTTTCAGATTGCCGAAAGCACAGGTCTGTATCTCGATAATGCCGTTTTCTCCGATTATGTCTGCGATATAGCCGCCAAGCTTTTGCTCCTGACTGTCGATCGACGGTTCGAAATAGTTTTTCAGCACTGCATGTACTGTTCCCTCGGACTCCGTACCAATGCCGCCCGTAAGCTTATTTCCTGCCAGAACAAAGCTTTTTGCATCATGGAAGCGAAGCTTATCCCCTGATTCATATATCACCTTACTCCGGCAGCCTCCATAAGTGCATCATTGATGGCAGGGAATCTCCATTCAAAGGTCTTTCTGTCCAGGAGACCGAAGTTCTCACCCTGTCCGACAAATGCATTATTATCCCACCATAAACAGGGGATTCCAACTTCCTTTGCCTTGGAAACATAATATCTTGCACATTCAGCTCTCGCCTCGGTATTTATCAGACGGTTCCTTGTGCCGAATTCACCGATAATAACAGCCTGTCCCTTGTCGATATATCTGTCCTTAAGATTGAGACAGAGATATTCAATATCCCTTGTATCGTCGGGATTATCCGCACTCCACTCGGTAACGCCGTTATCCGCAAGTGCAAAGGTGTAAGGCAGATATGCGTGAATGGACACTATCACCTTGTCATCATCGGGGATAACGAAGTCATTGAGAACATTGTCCCCTGATGACGCTGCATAGGTGGGCACCATAAGATGACGAAGGGTATTATTTCCCCCTGTTGCACGCACGGTTTCAACAAAGGCTGCGTTCCAATGATTGATGACCTCACGGGCATCCTTGTCTCCGCCGTTCCATTCGTTAGGCATTCCCTTAAGACGAGGCTCGTTAAGCCCCTCAAAGATAAGGTGCTCATCATAGCCCTCGAAATTTTCGGCTATCTGAGTCCATACCGCACGGAGTATCTCCTCCGCCTGAGCTTCATTTTCCTTTGTGGGCATGTGCCAGTCCTCGTGGTGCATATTCAAGATAACGAACATATCGTTGTCAATGCCGTAATCCACGACCTCCCCGACACGTGCCATCCATGCGGGGTCAACCGTATAATCGGGGCCCTCGCCGAATTTGCCCTCCCATGTAACGGGAACACGGAGCACGTTGAAGCCCTGATTTTTCACCATGTCGATCATTGCCTTTGTGGTGACGGGATTGCCCCATGCTGTCTCCCAGTCGGCGGGAGTTTCCTCACCTGTTGGATGCTCCTTTGTGGAATCAAGAGTATTTCCCAGACACCAGCCGATCTTCATCTCCGAGACCAGCTCCATGGATGTGATATCACGTATCTCCTGATGCTCGTGAACAGGCATCTCAGCGGAAACGGACTCCTCGGGAGCATGGGAGCTGTCCGAGGGTGTATTATCCTGTCCCTTTCCGCAGCCTGTGATGCAGCACATTCCCATAACTGCGGCAGAGAGAATGGCTGCAAGCTTTTTAATTCTCATTCTTATTCTTCCTCCGGTACTGTATTATTACAGCTCCCAAAGCTCTTCTGCATACTGCTTAACAGTTCTGTCGGAGGAGAACTTGCCGGATGTGGCAATGTTCATCCAGCACTTCTTGGAGAACATATTTCTGTTCTTGTAATCATAAAGTGCTCTGAGCTTTGTATCAACATAGCCTTCAAGGTCTGTGAGGAGGAAGTAGTTATCGGGCTTGTGCCAGCTTGCACCGTTGATAAGAGAGTTGAACAGCTCGCCGAACATTCCTGTATCGCCGTCATTGAAGGTACCGTCAACCAATGTATTAACTACACGCTTAACACGCTCATTCTTGTAGTAGATTTTCTCCCTTGGGTTGTATGTGGGACGGATAGCATCAAGCTCCTCGACTCTTGCACCGAAGATGTACTCGTTCTCCCAGCCTGCTTCCTCAACGATCTCAACGTTAGCACCATCGTATGTACCCAGAGTAACTGCACCGTTGAGCATGAACTTCATGTTGCCTGTACCGGAAGCCTCCAGACCTGCTGTAGAGATCTGCTCGGAGATATCTGCTGCGGGAATAAGCTTCTCAGCGTAGGATACGTTGTAGTTCTGAACGAATACAACTCTCAGCTTATCCTTTGTATCGGGATCGTTGTTAACAAGCTTTGCGATCTCGTTGATATACTTGATGATTCCCTTTGCACGGCGGTATGCGGGAGCAGCCTTTGCACCGAAGATAAAGCATGTAGGCTGAAGGTCATTGAGCTTATGCTCCTTGATCTGGAAATACAGGTCCATGATGGAGAATGCATTAAGGAGCTGTCTCTTGTATTCGTGGAGACGCTTAACCTGGATATCAAATGCCCAGTCGGGGTTAAGCTCGATACCCTCATGCTTACGGATATATTCGCAGAGCTGAACCTTCTTTTCACGCTTGATGGCCATGAAACGGTCAATAGTATTTGTATCGTCCACAAAATTCTTAAGACCCTGGAGTCTGTCAAGGTCGGTTTCCCATCCGGAGCCGATCTTCTCTGTGATAAGTGAAGAAAGTTCGGGGTTGCAGAGACCTATCCAGCGTCTGGGAGTGATGCCGTTTGTCTTGTTCTGGAATCTCTCGGGGAATATCTCATACCAATCCTTAAGAACGTCATTCTTGAGTATCTCAGTGTGGAGGGCAGCAACGCCGTTTGTATGAGAGGATGCAAATATAGCCATTCTCGCCATATGGATCCTGCTGCCGTCAACGATAAGCTTGGAGTTGATCTGCTCCTCGGACTGACCGATGGACTTCAGGTACTTCTTCTCATACTCATTGATAAGGAGAATGATCTCGTAAACTGTAGGAATAACACTCTTGAAGAGATCGATGTTCCACTTTTCAAGAGCCTCGCCCATAACCGTGTGATTGGTATAATTGCAGGTTTTCTGTGCGATATCGAATGCATCCTTGAATGCCATGCCCTCCTTGAACATGAGTATTCTGATGATCTCGGGGATAGCAACTGTAGGATGTGTATCGTTAAGCTGGAGAGCGTACATCTCGGAGAAATGAGAGAAATCGTCTCCGTAAACAGCCTTATATCTTCTGATAACGTCCTGTACAGATGCAGATACGAAGAAATACTGCTGCTTCAGTCTCAGTCTGAGACCCTTTTCTGTGTTGTCGTTGGGATAGAGTACGTTGCTGATTGCTTCGGCAAGAATAGTATTCTCGGATGCCTTTATGTATTCCTGATTATCGAAGGCACCGAAATCGAAGCCCTTGAGGGATTCAGCCTGCCAGAGACGGAGAGTGTTTACAGCCTTTCTGTCAAAGCCGATGATAGGCACATCATAGGGAACAGCCTTTACAGCCTGATCTGCAAATTCAACAACAACAGCTTCGCTGTCGTTTCTTACGCTCCATGCATCGCCGTAATCAAGCCAGCTGTCAGCACTTTCCTGCTGGAAGCCGTTGCCGATGGACTGCTTGAACAAGCCGTATCTGTAGCGGATACCGTAGCCGTTAAGGGGGATATCGCATGCAGCGGCAGAATCAAGGAAGCATGCAGCCAGTCTGCCCAGACCGCCGTTTCCCAGAGCTGCGTCCTCGATCTCCTCAAGGCAGGCAATGTCAACACCGTTTTCGCTGAAGATCTCCTTTGCACTGTCAAGGAGACCTGCACAGTAGAGATTGTTGTAAACAGCACGTCCCATAAGGAACTCAGCGGACAGATAATATGCTCTTCTCTTTGAGCCGTGACGCTTTTCTGTTTCGTCCCAAAGGGGGATAATATCGCTCATAGCAGCTCTTGAAACAGCATTGTGAAGCTGTGCGGGAGTTGCATGGGCAATATCGGTACGTCCGTCTACCCTGAGGTTTTCATTGATCTTCGCAAGAAATTCGTTCTTATTCATTTTTAAAATCCAATCCTTTCAGAAATAAATATGCATAACAATAATTAATATTATAACACATTTTTTTCTTTATTGCAACCATTTAGGAAAATATCCCGAAGATAGACAGTTTTTATCTACGACATTTGTAAGGTTTATACAAAATATACAATTGATACCGAACGGGTGCAGACTCAGCCTGCCTCAGCCTGCCGAAACATATGCAAAATGAATAAAGCAGTATAATCCCCATATTGCCAAAATAATCCATAATGCAATAATTATATTCTTTGGTTTGGGTCGTTTTTTCACTGTTCTTTCGCCTTTCTGAAAGAATTATTGCAAGTATTATTGTATCGTTACCGAGCCACAAATAGTCGAACCAATCGAAAGCATCGAAACGAGTGGGTGCAGGGACACCCTGCCGTTACCGAGCCACAAATAGTCGAATCAATCGAAAGTACCGGAGCGAGTGGGTGCAGGGACACCCTGCCGTTACCGAGCCACAAATAGTCGAATCAATC
>JBJERX010000138.1:16029-27661 GCA_051882495.1 Huintestinicola sp.
GAAAGTACCGGAGCGAGTGGGTGCAGGGACACCCTGCCGTTACCGAGCCACTATTTTTAGCAGCAATCAAAAGTATGAAACGTCCGGGTGCAGGGACACCCTGCAAAAAAACGACTCCGCACAGACGGAAAACCTGTGCGGAGCTAAAACATATAGAAGGATCACTTGATAAGTGACTTACCTGTCATCTCAGCGGGCTGAGGAAGCTCCATGATCTGAAGCATTGTGGGAACGAGATCTGCAAGAACTCCGCCCTCTCTCAGTTCACAGTCATAACCCACAACAATAAGGGGAACGGGATTTGTTGTGTGAGCTGTGAAGGGTGAACCGTCAGCCTCCATAAGCTTGTCCGCATTGCCGTGATCGGCTGTGATAAGAGCTGCACCGCCCTTTGCAAGAACAGCATCAACCATTCTGCCTACACACTCGTCAACGGACTCAACTGCCTTGACAGCTGCTTCCATAATGCCTGTATGACCAACCATGTCGCAGTTTGCGAAGTTGAGAATGATAGTATCATACTTGTCGGCGTTGATAGCCTCAACAACTGCATCCGTTACCTCATATGCACTCATTTCGGGCTTCATATCGAAGGTAGCAACATCGGGAGACTTGATGAGTATCCTGTCCTCGCCCTCGAACTGCTTCTCTTCGCCGCCGTTGAAGAAGAATGTTACATGAGCATACTTCTGTGTCTCAGCAATTCTGAGCTGTGTCTTGCCGCACTTTGCCATGTATTCGCCGAATGTCATAGTAAGAGATTCGGGAGGGAATGCAACGGAAACGTTAGGCATCTCAGCATCATACTGAGCCATACATACGAACTTTACGGGGAAATATCCCTTGCATCTTTCAAAGCCTGTGAAATCGGGGTCAACGAATGCTCTTGTGAGCTGTCTTGCTCTGTCGGGACGGAAGTTGAAGAATACTACGCTGTCATCAGCATTGATAGTACCGTTCTTATCCACAACCGTGGGTAGCATGAACTCGTCTGTTACGCCGTTAGCGTAGGAATTCTTTATAGCCTGAACGGGGTCGGTTTCCTCAACGCCCTCGCCCTTGACCATTGCATCGTAAGCCTTAACTACTCTGTCCCATGCATTATCACGGTCCATAGCGTAGAATCTGCCTGAAATGGTCGCAACGGAGCCGACGCCGATCTTCTTCATCTCAGCAGCTGCTTCTTCCATGTACTCAGCAGCGGATGAAGGAGGAACGTCACGTCCGTCAAGGAATGCATGAACATATACCTTTTCAATGCCGTTCTTCTTAGCCATTTCCAGGAGACCGTAGAGATGCTCCATGTGGCTGTGAACGCCTCCGGGAGAAAGGAGACCCATAAGATGAAGTGCACTTCCCTTTTCCCTGCAGTTCTCAACTGCATCGACAAGAGCAGGATTGCTGAAGAAATCGCCGTCCTTAATGGACTTGGATATCTTGACCAGCATCTGATATACGATACGGCCTGCACCGATATTTGTGTGACCTACCTCGGAGTTGCCCATCTGTCCGTCAGGGAGACCTACATCAAGTCCCGATGCACCGATAGTTGTGTTGGGGCACTCTGCAAAATACTTATCAAGGTTAGGCTTCTTTGCGGCAGAGATAGCGTTGCCGTAATCATCCTTATTGATGCCATAGCCATCCATGATAATAAGAGCTACGGGTTTCTTGCTCATAATTTTATCGTCCTTTCGTGTATGAACGTATTAAATATTTATAGTTTTTGGTAGTATCCAGAGACTGATATAATACTCGGTGGAATCCTCAAAGGGGTCATAGTCACGCCATATCTTATAGCCCAGCCCGTAAAAATCCGCACTGACACCGTCAGAATACTCCACCGCTTTTACGCAGAACAGAGGGTCTGTGCCATAGAGCTTTGTCCGTACAGTATCCGTGGCAACGAATACCGTAAGGAGCACAGCCAGCACCGCAAGCACCGCTTCTGTGGGTCGTATATGCCTTTTTCCGTCAGATGCACCGTCCATGAAGATTCACCCGAATTTTATTTAACTCAGCCGTTTACAGCAGCCTGTACGATAGTGTTGAAGTCGTCAGCCTTAAGGGATGCACCGCCGATAAGTCCGCCGTCAACGTTGGGCTTGGAAAGAAGCTCAGCACAATTCTTAGCGTTCATAGAACCGCCGTACTGAATTGTAACAGCATCGGCAACATCTGCACTGTAGAGCTTAGCAAGAGAAGCTCTGATAAAAGCACAAACCTCCTCAGCCTGGTCAGCTGTAGCGGTCTTGCCAGTACCGATAGCCCATACAGGCTCGTAAGCGATAACTGTCTTCTTTACGTCATCAGCAGAGATACCTGCGAGATCGAGCTTGATCTGACGGGAGATGACCTCCTCTGTAATGTTAGCCTCACGCTCGGAAAGAAGTTCACCTACACATACGATGGGCTTGAGACCTGCAGCAAGAGCAGCCTTTGTTCTGAGGTTTACTGTCTCGTCTGTCTCACCGAAATACTGACGTCTCTCGGAGTGACCTACAACAACGTACTCTGCACCTACTTCAACGAGCATATCAGCGGATATCTCGCCTGTGAATGCACCGGACTTCTCAAAGTGAACGTTCTCTGCACCGATCTTTACGTTGGAACCTGCAACAGTGTTGATAGCTGTTTCAAGGTTTGTGAAGGGTACGCATGCGATGACCTCAACCTTGCCCTCTGCATTTGCAACCAGTGGCTTGATCGCTTCGAGAAGCTCCTTAGCCTCGGGGCGGGTCTTGTTCATCTTCCAGTTGCCTGCGATAATTGCTTTTCTGAGATTCTTGTTCATGATTATTACTCCTTTTATTATATTATGCACAGTACTTTGACCCCGCATAATATGTTAATTTTACAAAATCATACACTTTGATTTTAGCACATATTTATGAACTTGTCAATATTTTTTAGTTTTAAGTTTCCCGAAAATTCCCCTTTTCAAATTGATGCTAAGTGTGGTAATTGTTCATAGTGCAATGTGCAACTTTTGTGGTTCCTTTACATTATACATTGGAGCTTATATTGCTCTTTCAAATTTTTTCTGCCTGTTTTCCCCTTTCCTGCACAGTTCTTTAGTCTTTTTTGATTGCTTTTCGGGGGAAAAATATACGAGGAAAGAAATTCACAAAAACTAAATCGGCGATACTCTATCCTGTATTAGGGTGTGATGACACTACCGCTCAACGCCCGTCTTGCAAGCCATATATACCTTATTCCTGCATTGATTTTCCTTGCAATACGAAAGTATTACTGCGTAAAACTGCCTTGAAATACGGCAAATCTGTTTGCGATCCGAGCATTTCGGATAGTGTCAACACATCCTAAAAAACCTGTCCGCATAGACATAAACGCACGTCTATCCTATGCGGACAGGTTCTGATAACAGGATTTATACTAATAACCATTTAACCTATGGATAAATGGTTATTAGTATTAAAAAGGTTTCCGAGTGATGATGCAGCTTGTGAAGACAGAGTTTGCCGCATCAGTGCCGCTTCCGCAGAGCATTACAGTCATTGAGACAAGTGCAGCCGTTGGGACAGCTTGAGCATTTTCCGCCGCAAAGTGATTTACCCTGCTTCTTATCCTTGTAAAGCTGACGTCCTGCAAGAAATAGTATAAATGCCACTATAAGACCAATAATTACAGTACCCACATCGTCACGACCTTTCCGTAAATTTACGTCTGCGTTTCCGAAATCACTCCCGGAAACGCAGACCACTGATTATGCTTTTACCTTAACATTCTTTGTAAGCTTATTGCTTTCCGTGTAAGGCCTTGCGAGCATATAGATCATAAACACAAGCACTGCCACAGCAAAGATAAGACCGATAACATTTACAGCACCTGTGAACAGAAGTCCGAACTGATAGATGATAAGTGAAACCGCATATGCGAAGAAGCACTGATATGCAACTGCAAATGCTGTCCACTTGCCGTTGTTCATCTCACGTTTGATAGCACCGATCGCTGCAAAGCAGGGTGCGCAGAGAAGATTAAACACAAGGAAGGAATATCCTGCAAGAGGAGTCATGCCCATGAAGTCCAGAACACCGAATACGCCTACAACTTCTTCCTTTGCAACAAGTCCCATGATAGTTGCGATAGCTGCTGTTGCTTCACCGAAGCCGAGAGGTGCGAATATCCAGCAGATAGCATTTCCGACAACGCCGAGAACGCTGTCACTCAGTTCCATATCTGCACTGAATCCGAATGTACCGTCGGGAAGTGTTCCGAATACCGAGCCTGCCCATATAATAACGGAGGAAAGAAGAATAATCGTTCCTGCCTTCTTGATAAACGACCAGCCACGCTCCCACATTGAACGGAGAACGTTGCTTACTGTGGGCCAGTGGTATGCAGGCAATTCCATTACGAAAGGAGCAGGGTCGCCTGCGAACATTTTTGTCTTTTTGAGCATAATTCCCGAAATGATGATAGCCGCAACTCCGATGAAATATGCGCTGGGTGCAACCCACCATGCATTTCCGAAAAGTGCACCTGCGATAAGTGCGATGATAGGCATTTTTGCACCGCAGGGAATGAATGTTGTAGTCATAATTGTCATTCTGCGGTCACGTTCGTTCTCGATAGTTCTCGAAGCCATAACGCCCGGAACACCGCAGCCTGTGCCTATGAGCATTGGAATAAAGGATTTACCGGAAAGACCGAACTTTCTGAAAATTCTGTCCATAACGAATGCAATTCTTGCCATATATCCGCAGGATTCAAGAAATGCAAGGAAGATGAAAAGCACAAGCATCTGAGGAACAAATCCCAGAACTGCGCCGACACCGCCAACAATACCGTCAAGGATAAGGCTCTTTAACCATTCAGCACAGCCAACAGCGTCAAGTCCGCTTTCAACGACAACGGGAACACCGGGAACCCATATGCCGTAATCCTCTGCTGCGGGAAGTCCTTCCATTGGTTCTTCAACCAGAGCATTTACGTCATAGCCCGCTTCCGCAAGACTGTCGCCATAAGAGCCGAGAGCTTCGTCAAAGCCGCCCAGATCTGCCTCTTCCACTGCACCGAGGATATCCTCAGCACCTATAACTCCCGCATCTGCGGCAGACTGTGCCATTGCAAGCAGCTCGTCGGTGAAGATGTTTTCCTCTGCGTACGCAGCGGCTGCTTCTTCATACTCGGAAGAGCCGATACCGAACAGGTGGAAGCCGTCACCGAAAAGTCCGTCATTAGTCCAGTCTGTTACCCAAGTTCCCACGGTAGTCACGGAAACAAAGTATACTACAAACATTACAACCGCAAATATTGGCAGTGCAAGAAAACGGTTAGTTACTACCCTGTCAATCTTATCCGAAACAGTCATGCCGCCTTTGTTTTTCTTTTTAAGACAGCCTTTAATGATAGAGGCTATGTAAATATATCTTTCGTTAGTGATAATGCTTTCGCTGTCGTCGTCCATTTCCTTTTCGGCAGCAGCGATGTCACCTTCAATATGGGATTTTTTGCTGTCGGAAATGTTCAGCGTTTCATAAACCTTTTCGTCACGCTCGAAAAGCTTTATGGCATACCA
Organism: Huintestinicola sp.; assembly: GCA_051882495.1. Classification (GTDB taxonomy): domain Bacteria; phylum Bacillota; class Clostridia; order Oscillospirales; family Ruminococcaceae; genus Huintestinicola. The sequence continues at coordinate 21,572 of JBJERX010000138.1, forward strand.
ACGCTGCTGCTCCTCAGGAATATCGTGGAGGACGCATTCTTCAATATGTGCGATAGCGTGCTCAACACAACCGCAAAATTTATGCTGAGGAACTGTTTTTACTCCCGACCTTGCCGCATCAACTGCCGCATTTGCAGCTTCGTTTATGCCCGTACACTTTAATGCGGAAATTTCCACTACCCGACAGCCAAGCTCCTTTGAAAGCTGCTCAATGTTTATCTTGTCGCCGTTCTTGCTGACAACATCCATCATGTTTACGGCACATACAACAGGGATCCCAAGCTCAACAAGCTGCGTGGTGAGGTAGAGATTTCGTTCAAGATTCGTTCCGTCGATGATGTTGAGGATAGCGTCGGGGCGCTCACCAATAAGATAATTTCTCGCAACTACCTCTTCAAGCGTGTAGGGCGAAAGGGAGTAAATTCCCGGCAGGTCGGTAATGATAACATCCTTGTGCCCCTTCAGCTTACCCTCTTTTTTCTCAACAGTAACGCCCGGCCAGTTTCCCACAAACTGATTAGACCCCGTAAGAGCATTAAAAAGCGTTGTTTTGCCTGCGTTGGGATTTCCCGCAAGTGCAATTCTGATCTCCATATTATTTATTCCTTTCTATATGTTAGATTAAACTAACTATATTAGCCGCCGCTAACTTATATGTAAAAAAATATCAGCCTACTTCGATCATTTCCGCATCGGCTTTTCTCAGAGAAAGCTCGTAGCCTCTGACTGTTACCTCAATAGGATCTCCCAGAGGAGCCACCTTACGGACATATATTTCTGTGCCTTTTGTGATCCCCATATCCATAATTCTGCGTTTGACTGCACCCTCTCCGCTCAGTTTTTTCACCGTAACGGTTGAGCCGATCTTTGCTTCTTTAAGCGTTGACATTTTTTATCCCTCCATTGAAATATTCGTCGCTCAGAATTGAATAATACAGCCTGTCATAATACTGCCCGTCAATGTAAAAATAATCACGAAGTGCACCCTCAAATGTGAATCCGCATTTTTCGATCACACGCTTTGACGGCAGATTATTAGACCTGTGACATATCTGTATCTTGTGGAATTCCGCTTCTTCAAATCCGAACCGAATGACTGCTTTTGCAGCTTCCGTTGCATATCCGATCCTCTGAAAATCAGTGCCTATACAGTATTCTATCTCGGCAAAATGGTTTTTGCAGTCCACAAGAAAAAATGCTATCTGACCGATACAATGACCACTGTTTTTTTCTATGACTGCCCAGCGGTAATAATCCGGGCTGCTGTATGACGATATATATTTTTCCAGAAGTGCCGATACCTCTGCTTCTGTTGAATAAACAGGCTCGCCGTAGGAAAGCTGAATCTTTTCATCGCTTATCCAGTATTTCAGCATATCGGCACTATCGGAAAATGCAAATCTTCTCAGTATAAGTCTTTCAGTTTCAATTGTTGCTGTCCCCACACTTATCATATTGATTCACTCCTTAAACCATGATCCTGCAAGCCATTTCCTTTGAAACAGCAACTCTGGAATCCTTGATATTCACGATAACATTTCCGGCGATCTCGCTGACGATCGTTACCGTTCCGCCTGCCACAAAGCCTAAGTTTTCAAGGAATTTCCTTGTATCGGGATCTCCTCCGACCTTCTTGATGATATTTTCCTCACCTGTATTTGCGAGTGTAAGCGGCATCGTTTATTCACTCCTTCGCATTCGTTAGACACAACTAACTTATGCACATTGATTATGGTTAGCTTTTACTAACCATAATCATAATACTCCATATTTTGGATTTTGTCAAGCGGTTTTAATATATTTGTATATCTGCACAGTTTTTAGCGTTAGCATTGGGTAACTTTATATCAATAATATATCAAATGCAGGATACAAAACAGTCGAAAATTTATCTTGAAATTGGTGAATTTGTATGATATAATAACTTTGTTCAAATTTCACTAAAAAAGGATATGCAATTATGGATACTGATTTTGCGGTATGGGAAGCTGTATTATTCTCTTTTCTTAATTCCGTACCATATATGATACTTGTTCTGATCTCATTCAGGAAACGATTCAGATTCAGCAAAAGGATCACAATGCTCCTCCTTGCTGCCGCTGCCCTTTCACAGGTAACACTTAATACATACCGCCTTTTTTCTCCTCAGGTACAGAATCCTGTATTTGACCTGATAATATCCTCAATATATGTAGGGTTCATCTTTTTAGCCATAAATGACAGGTTCGGAAAGCTTGTTTTTACCGTTCTTGTGCTGATGGATCTGGGAAATCTTGTGATCGTCACCTCAAAGTGTATCGAGGGAATATTCTTCTACAATGCGGCACTTTTGCGGTATCATTTCACATATTCCCTTGTAATGCTCCCCGTACTGGCTGTTATACTGCCTGCTGTGTATTTTCTCATATTCCGATGTATCACAAATGACAATATTTTTGAACAGAGTTCAAGACTTGCCTGGAGATACCTGTGGCTTATCCCCGCTGTATTCTATCTTATATGGACACAGCATTTCTATTCCACCGGAAAATCTGCTCTTGAAAATGCTCTTGATCCGTTAAGCACAGGCTATCTGCTGCTTATAGATCTGGGCTCTGTGCTTATATACCGTACTGTGGTGAAGCTTTCATCTTTGTACGACAGAAATGCACGTTTGCAGGAGGACAATCATGAACTGCAATTACAAAAAATGCAGTATGATATTATGGAACAGCGTATGGAGGATATGCGAAAAACACGCCACGATCTGCGTCACCATGTTGTTCTGCTCAGACAGATAAGGCAGACAGGTGAGCTGTCACAAATTGACAAGCTTATTGAATCATATCCCGCTCCCATACTGAACGATCAGCCCTTCAGATTCTGTCAGCATGATACAGTAAATGCCATTCTTGTTTATTATTCGGATATCTGTCTGAACTGCAATATAAACTTTTCCGCTGAGGCGAATATATCAAAAGACTGCTTTATCGGCAAGCCCGACCTTTCGGTCATGCTGGGAAATATCCTTGAAAATGCCGTTGAAGCCTGCAGGCTTGTTCAAAATGCACCTTCAATTTCTGTATGCGGTGAATATACGCGGGAAACAGACAACCCCGCACATTTTTCGCTCATTGTAAAAAACAGCTACAATATTGAACCGCACGTTAACGAAAACGGCGTTTTCTTATCTTCAAAGCATACAGGAAACGGTATCGGCATAGCTTCCGTCCAGAGCATAGTGAAAAGATACGGCGGTAACTGCACATTCATTCCCGACAACGGAGTTTTCACCGTATCTGTCATTATTTTTGAATAAAGAGTATTTCAAAAAAACAGGAGTGAACAAGATGTACACAGTCCGAGATATAGCAGCTTCCGATGATACCCCGATGATTTCTACCGGTTTTTATTCTCGCTTTATCACTCAGGCGATAATGCTGCTGTAGACGTGGGCGGATATCTGACCGAGCTTTCTGATAACGGAGAATATGATCTGCCTGCAATATATGTGATACTTTCCTCATTAGAAATATTTCTTCCGCTGATTATATTGGTCTGCATTACTTATTGCTATGCCGCATAAGCCCTTTGGAGCTTTTATAGGACAACCGCCGTATGTCCAAGCCTTAATATCGGAAGGAGTACCGACAATATATGTTTCCTTATCCTCATCATTATCTGTATTTGTACGATGTTTGCACGCACAGGTGCAATGGTTGTAGTAATAAAAAAGGAGCGTGAGTTTTTGCTCACACGCCCCGATAAATGAAAATTTTGCAGTTAAGATATATCGGAATCTGCATCAGTTGATTTTACTAATCTGAATACTATTGCAATAAGACTGCTTGCCCAAATGATAAGCATAGCGATACCCATCGGAATAAACATTGAATCTTCTGCCCATTCTTTTGTGCCCGGCTTTTCAAGCCATAATGCTGATGTGAATAAGATAGAAAAGAATAGCCAGAACACACTAAAAATGCTGTATGCTATTCCGATGATAATCTTTTTCATAAGAGCACATTCTCCTAATAAATCCGGTATGTCGGGCAGTTTATCTGCCCGATTTATTCCATTATACCCCAAATTATAAATATAGTCAAGGGGAGTATCAAAATATCTATCATAACAAATCTGCTCATTTAAGAAAAAATCGAATGAAACCCGTCAAATTATTTTATAGATTTATTATATCACGTTTCGTTATCCCCGTAAACTACCTCGTCATATTTTCGCATCAGTTTTTGTGCTTCTGTAATCCGCATTCTTTGTGGAGCTGGGTGCATTTATGATAGTTGCGTCAATTATTGTTCCGCCGTGCATTATGTGTCCTGTGGCTTCCATTACACGGTTTATCGCTTTGAAAGATTCTTTTCCAAGATGGTTCTTTTCGATTATATAACAATATTTCAGAAGTGTTGTGGCATCGGGGACTTGCTCGTTCAGAAGTCTATTTTCATAAACTTTCTGAACGCATAGCTGTCATAAATTGCATCTTCAACGCCTACATCGGAGAGATTGAACCATGTCTGAAGCAGATACATTCTCAGCATTTTTATATTCCCTTTGCCGGCCTGCCTCGATTGCCGGCGGGGTAGTATGGGCGTACATATTCCACCCATTCGTCCCGGGGAAATATTTCTTCCATTATGTCGAGAAATTCTTCTCGCTTGGTTGTACGCTTTCTGTTTCCGTATTCTATATCGCTGAATGTTGTCCGGCTCATGATTTTTCCTCCCGTTTGACGTTGGTTTTTCCTCTATTTCAACTATACCATATTTCTCGCTTGTTGGGAAGATTTAATCAGCGTTTCCCGAATAGGAGCACAGATGCAAGAACCAAAGATAATTTTTCTTCATATAAATTTTCTCTCTTTATTCAGTCGGTTTCAATTCTCCGTAAAAATAAGCTGCTGTTGCACCGCCATCCATTAAAAATGTTGAACCTGTAATAAATGCTCCTTTATTGCTCATAAGCAGTTCTGCAACATTTGCAACCTCGTCTGCTGTTCCCGGGCGTCCTGCAGGACATTTTGCAAACATATTCTTGTAGAATTCACCTCTTGGTCCGTTAAACTCGTCATTCGCCAGGGGAGTTACAATTATGCCCGGAGCTATAGCATTCAATCTTGCTCCACGCTTTCCCCATTCCACAGCCTGTGCCATCACACGCTTCTCATTGCAGCGCTTTGCAAGCTGATAAGCGTGAAGCGTATCTTTGACGTTTTGTGGCTGTAGGATATCAAGGCTCAAAAGCTCATTGACAGGTGTGCAGGCAAGCTGCTCGTCCTGTTCGGCTGTAAGTGCAGCCATACGAAATCCGGACTGGCTGGAAATGGTTACGCCGACTCCACCCTTGCAGATTATTTTTCCTACCTCCTCAAGAAGTACCGCCGTGCCGTAAAGATCCACCTTTAAAATAGTTTCAACCGAAGCCTGACTGGGAGATACTCCTGCGGAATTTACAAGCATTTCTATATCGCCGTATTTCTGTCCCTCTGAAATCATGGCAAGTATCGACTCTTTTGAGGATATATCCATTTCGACGGGTACTACGTCAAATCCTGCTTCATTCATTATTTTTGCGGCAGCCTGTGCATTTTCTAAGCTCTTATCTGCAGCAACGATTTTCATCCCATATCCCATTCGTCGGGCAATAGCCATTCCGATTTGTCCTGTTCCCGTCCAAAGCATAACATTCTTACTGTTCATAATGACAATATTCCTTTCCTTATAATATATCGTTATTATTCTGCATAAACCTCTTTTGCCATGCGGAATGCCAATGCTTGACCTCGGGAGTTATCTGAACAACATCGCCCGGATGAAGCTCTCTTGCAGACTTGCCCCATTCCCGATAATATCCCCGTCCTGCTGTGCAGAGTAAAATCTGTCCTCCCTTGTGATGGATATGCCAATTGTTGCGGCATTTCGGCTCAAAGGTCACGTTTCCGATCGCAACGCTTTCGGTGGTGAGCATATTGAGCCAGCTTTGACCATTGAAGTATTCCGCAAAGGTGTCATTTTTTTCGCCCATTGGAAAGATATTGCTTCCCCGATTAACTGATGAAGTTTTATGCGAAGAACCGCTGTCGAAAGCATATAGTAA
>JBJERX010000139.1:0-26600 GCA_051882495.1 Huintestinicola sp.
AATATCAGTCTTATGAAAAAACGGGGTGTTCAGATCGCTCTGGATGACTTCGGAACAGGATATGCATCTCTGTCATATCTTTCCAAACTGTCTATTGACCTGCTCAAGATTGACAAAAGCTTCGTTGACGAGACCGGTACAAAGAAAAGCGACGATTTTATCAGTGCGGTGATCTCTATCGGTCATCTGCATGACTGTCATGTAATTTCCGAGGGCGTTGAGACAGAGGAGCAGCTGAATATTCTCAAGGAAAAGAACTGTGATTTTATCCAGGGATATATCTGGGGCAAGCCGATGCCCTATGACGAGGCTGTAAAGCTTGCTGAAAGCTTTGTAGGTCAGACGGTATGACTGTTAGACTTAATGAAATAATGAAGTAAAGGAACTGCTGAAAACAAAAAAATTCAGCAGTTCCTGATTTTTTTTATTTGACATTTCGGACGAATGATGTTATAATAAAGATACAAAAGCTTGCTATGAATGGAGGATCGTTTTATGGAAAATAACAAGAAACATGATGGAACTATTATAACTATCGGCAGAAAATTCGGAAGCGGAGGCCGTGTTATCGGAAGGATCGTTGCCGATAAAATGGGCATATCTTTCTTTGATAAGGAGATAATGACCGAGGCAGCAAAGAAAAGCGGACTCTGCGACAAATTTGTGGAGTCACTTGATGAAAGACCAACAAACAGTCTGCTGTATTCTCTGGTCATGAACGGTCAGAACGGATTGTATGGTTTTACAAAGCCGGTTGAGCTGATGGCATATGAGGCTCAGTTCGATGCAGTGCGTTCGGTTGCTGCGGGAGGAAGCTGTGTTATCGTAGGCAGGGGAGCGGATTACATCCTGAGGGACGATTACGACGTGTTCAGCGTGTTTATTACCGCACCTGCAGAGGTGCGTATCAGGACCGTTGCACAGCGTGAGAGCATAACAGAAAAGGAAGCTGCACAAAAGGTAAAGCGTGTGGATAAGTCCAGAGCAGCGTATTATAATACTCTTACAGAATCCAGATGGGGCTCTGCCGACACCTATGATCTGTGTTTCAACAGCTCTCTTATCACTCCTGAGGAAGCTGCAGACATGATAATCCGCTGCTGCAAGGCACACAAAAGAAGCGAATAAAAAAAGCCTTTGCGTGAGGATTTCCGCAAAGGCTTTTTTCACTTAACGAAATTAACGATCATAATGCTGAGTCCGAGAATTGTAAGTATAACGCCTACCGTTCTGTTGAGAACTATGGGTGAAGCCTTATTTGCAAAAACAGCTGCGATCCTTGCCCATATGAATGTGAATACGACGCAGAGTATGAGTACGGATATATCGGGAACACCGCCGATCACAAAATGTGATACCGAGCCTGTAAGAGCAGTGAATGCCATAATGAATACGCTTGTTCCCACTGCTGTTTTCAGCTCATAGCCAAGAACTGATGTAAGTATAAGGAGCATCATCATTCCGCCGCCTGCACCTACAAATCCGCATATCATGCCTATAAAAGTGCCGCATATCAGAGACTGAATGAACCGCTTGCGGGGAGATACGTTTTCCATTGCTTCCTTTGTAGTCATTACAGGCTTTATTATGAATTTTATGCCAAGCATGAAGGTCATGAACATTGAGAAATTGCCCATTGTCGTATTCGGAACGAGAGAAGCAATGTAGCTTCCCACCATAGTGAATATCAGCACAGCAGCCATCATGACAAGACCGTTTTTAATGTCAAGATTCTTGCTTTTCCCGTATGTATATGCACTTACAGCACTTGCAAGCACGTCCGATGCCAGTGCGATTCCCACTGCATGGTATGCAGGAATACCGAGAAAAGTTATCAGCATGGGAGCAACGACCGCTGCGGCACTCATTCCCGCAAAGCCTGTGCCCAGACCTGCTCCGATTCCGGCGATAAAACATATTATGATTTCTGTCAGCATATTCTGATATCCTTTCCAAAATTAAGATAAAACTGATTATAGCATATTCTTTTTTCAATTTCAAGATGTATTTATTTTCAATTATTTAAGAAAATTGCTTGCATTTTATATAATAATGTGGTATACTTAATAAGTGTATTTGAACATTTGTCATAAGAGCCTGACAAATGGGTTCACTTTTTCGGCATAATATGCTGTAGTGAACATATATTTATTCCCCAAAGGGAATTCGGAGGTTTTGTTTATGAAAGCGGTTATAACAGTTATCGGTAAGGATGCTGTAGGCATTCTCGCCAAGGTAAGCGGCATCTGTGCAGAGAGCAAGGCTAATGTCATCGAAGTGACTCAGAGCGTAATGCAGGAAATGTTCGCTATGATAATGCTTGTTGATATAACTAATCTCAGCAAGGATTTCGTTGATCTTCAGGATGAACTTACAGCCCTCGGTGATAAGCTCGGTCTTAAAATACATACGATGCACGAGGATATTTTCAATACCATGCACAGAATATGACCGTTATAGGAGTTAGCTTGAATTATGCTTAATGTTTATGATATTCTTGAAACTATCCGTATGATCCAGGATGAATGCCTCGACATACGTACTATTACTATGGGTATTTCCCTCATGGACTGCATCGACAGCGATATTGACCGTGCATGTGAGAAGGTATATGACAAGATCACACGCTGCTCAAAGGATCTTGTAAGAGTCGGTGAAAGCATTGAAAAGGAATATGGTATTCCCATTATAAATAAGCGTCTTTCCGTAACGCCCATCGCTATTGTTTCGGCTGCCTGCAATGCAAGTCCCGTTAAGTTCGCACTGACCATGGAAAAGGCAGCTAAGGCAGTAGGGGTGAACCTTATCGGCGGATATTCCGCACTTGTTCAGAAGGGCTTCTCCGCCGGAGATGACAGACTGATAAGATCTATCCCCGAGGCTCTGGCTTCAACATCATGCGTCTGCTCCTCTGTAAATATCGGTTCCACAAAGACAGGTATCAATATGGATGCTGTAAAGCTTATGGGCGGCATCGTCCGTCAGGCTGCAGAGCTTACTGTTGACCAGCAGTGTTTCGGTGCTGCAAAGCTTGTTGTGTTCTGCAATGCTGTTGATGACAACCCCTTTATGGCAGGTGCCTTTCACGGTGTGGGCGAGCCTGACTGCATCATAAATGTCGGCGTTTCGGGACCCGGCGTTGTCCGTTCCGCTCTTGCCAAGTATCCCGATGCGGATATCAACGAGCTTGCGGATATTATCAAGAAAACAGCTTATAAGATCACAAGAGTAGGTCAGCTGGTAGGTGTAAGAGCCTCCGAAAAGTTGGGCGTTCCCTTTGGCATTGTTGACCTTTCACTTGCTCCCACTCCCGCAGTAGGAGACAGTGTTGCTTATATTCTTGAGGAAATGGGGCTTGAGAAATGCGGATGTGCAGGTACAACAGCCTGTCTTGCTATGCTTAATGACGCAGTTAAGAAGGGCGGCGTAATGGCTTGCTCACGTATCGGCGGACTTTCCGGTGCGTTTATCCCTGTTTCCGAGGATGCAGGAATGATCGCAGCTGCCGAAAGCGGTTCGCTCCTTATTGAAAAGCTTGAAGCTATGACAGCCGTTTGCTCTGTTGGTCTTGACATGATCGTTATCCCCGGTGATACATCTGCCGAGGTCATTTCGGGCATTATCGCTGATGAAGCAGCTATAGGCATGGTAAACTCCAAGACAACTGCTGTAAGAGTTATCCCTGCTATCGGCTGCAAGGAGGGCGAGGTTCTTGACTGGGGCGGTCTGTTCGGCAGAGGTCCTGTTATGAATGTCAACAAGTTCTCTCCTGCAAAGTTTATCAACCGAGGAGGACAGATACCCGCTCCTCTTCACAGCTTGAAAAACTGATATTTCTATTTACGGGGGCAGTCTGCCGCATGCTGCGGTGCTTTCCCCGTATTTTCACGTATGCTTTGTGCCCCTTCAAGGGTACGGAAAGGAGGATAACATGAATGAGATAATCAGCTCCATCATAGATATCGACAGCAGTGCGGAGGTAAGGATCCGGGAAGCTGAAAAGCAGAAGCTGAAGATCATATCCGACGCAAAGGCTGAAGAAGAACGCATTGTTCGTGAGGCTGTGGAAAATGCAAAAAAGGAGCTGGAAGCAGCTGAGGCAAAGCAGCTTTCGGAAGCCAATGAAAAAATTGCAGCTCTTGAGGCTGAAAAGAACAGTAAGATATCTGCCATGAACACTGCTTTTACCAAGAACAGCGAAAAATGGAGCAGCGAGATCTTTAAGGCAGTCATATCCCAGTAGCATAATCATAAAGGAATTTTCAGTCCGAAAGGAGGCGAATCAGAATGATCGGCAGCAAGAAAGATAAAGTCAGCTCCGGGCTGCATGCTACTGTTGCCAAGATCCATGCAGTATACGGCAAACGGCTCAGTCAGGATGATTATTCCGCACTGATGGGATGCACATCGGTAACAGAAGCAGCCACATATCTGAAGCATAATACACATTATGCAAAAATTCTTGAGGGTATCGACACAAATACTATCCACCGAGGAATGCTTGAGGATATCCTGCACCGAAGCGTTTACGAGAATTATTTTCGTATAATCGGCTTTGAAAAGATAAGCGGAAGCGAGTTCTATAATTATCTTATCATCAAGACAGAGATAGACGAGATACTCATCTGCATACAGCACCTGAATGCAGGCTCGGAGGATCATATCAACACACTTCCCATATACATGGACAGGTATACATCATTTGATCTTCTGGAGCTTGCCAAGGTAAGAAGCTTTTCGGAGCTTATGTATCTCCTTGAAAAAACACCATATTACGGGCTGCTGAAGGATATGCGTCCCGCCGCTGAGGAGGACGGTTCCGATGGAAGCATAGATTATCCCGCATGTGAGCTTAAGCTGAGATCATATTACTATAATCGTGTCCTTGATTCCCTGAATGCATTTGACAAGGACACACGCAAGCGTCTTACGGAATATATCGGGACCCAGATTGACATGATAAATATTATCAATTCTTACCGTATGACCAAGTATTTCAGTGCGGACGAAAATGTTATCAAGCCCAGAATGATACCTATCCACAAGCACTACGCCGAACGTACTCTTGATGAGCTTTACAAGGCATCGGACAGCGATGAATTTGTAAAGCGTTTTTCCCAGACAGGGTATGGAAGAAGTGCCGCAGAGCTTGGATTTGATATGTCCGACCCGGAATCGGCTCTGGTCAGACTGAGATATAAGCAGACAAAGCGTGCGTTCAGCCGCTCAGTAACAGCCCCCGAATGCTTCTTTACCTTTAACATGCTCATGGAAACAGAGGTAAAGAATATTATCAGGATAATCGAGGGCATCAGATATTCTCTCCCCGCAAAGGAGATAAGTGCACTGCTTATTTCATGATAGCTTCTCAATGCTGAAATTCAGAATGGAGAAGCTATACAGCAATATAAATCAACCTTGACATTCAAGGCTAAGAAAGGACGGTCACAGATATGTCGATAGAAAAGATGATGTTTGCGGATATTGCAGGACTTGACAGCGATCTTGACGAAGTGCTCGACATTATCAGCAGCTGCGGATGCTTCCACATGGAAAATGCCGCCGTGACCCGCAGAGGTTCGGGCGACAAGGGCGGAGCAAGACGTGAAAATCCCTACACAGCTGTAGTCAAGATGATCTCCGAGATAGCGGTCCTCAGCGGAATGAAGCTGGAGAAGACTGACTGCTCAGACATCCATGACTATGATGCAGACAGAATACGTGATGAGATCGCATCCACAAGGAACCGTGTCCAGAAGCTAAAGGCTGAGGTGCGTAAGGCAGAGGAAATGCTCGCCGCTCACCAGACAGCGTTTGAGCAGTTGGATCACATTACAGGTCCCCAGTCCAGCGAAAAGCTTACCGTCGATCTGGAGAAGATCTTCTCGTGCAAGCACATTAAGGTAGAATACGGAAGACTTCCCGAGGCAAGCTATGAAAAGCTGCCGTATTACGATGATAAGGCGTTCTATTTCCTTCCCTACGGACGGGACAAGGATTACTGCTGGGGATTCTATTTCGTTCCTGTAACGGAAGCGGAGGAGACGGACAAGATTTTCCAGAGCCTGTATTTTGAGCGTGTAAGCCTTCCTGATTTCGTTCACGGCGACGCTGATCAGGCTATGGAGCAGCTCAATTCCGATATGGAAAAGGATAAGGCTGCCATTGAGGAAAAGAAAAAGCGGCTGGAGGATTTCTGCAGGGATAAAGCAGAGCTTATGAACAAGTATTTCTCGAAATTCAAGGCAATGCATGATACCTTTGAGCTTCGTGAAAAGGTCATGATGATACGTGACAAGTTTTACATCGTGGGATTTGTTCCCGAGGCTGACTGTGAGAGATTCAAGAAGTATTTTGAGGGCCTGAAAACTGTATCGGTCATCATCAAGCCCTGCACAGAAAGCGAGCTGGAAACACCTGTAAAGCTTAAAAACAACAAATTCTCAGAACCGTTCACAATGTTTGTTGAGCTATACGGTCTCCCTGCATATAATGACATTAACCCGACCATGCTGGTGGCAATAACCTACACGCTGATGTTCGGAATAATGTTCGGAGATCTGGGACAGGGCTTCTGCGTTCTGCTTCTGGGTATTCTCCTGTGGAAAACGAAAAAGATGACCCTGGGGCGGATAATGCAGCGATTGGGTGTTTCATCAATGATATTCGGCACCCTGTACGGAAGCGTGTTCGGCTATGAAGAGCTCCTTGACCCGGTCTACGAAAAGCTGGGCATAGAGTTCCTGCCCTTCAAGGCAATGGACAATATAACAACAGTTCTTTTCGGAGCCATCGGCTTCGGTATTGTCATTATCCTTATTTCCATTATAATCAACATAATAATGGGCTTCAAGGAAAAGGACTACACCCGAGCGGTGTTTGCAAACAACGGAATTGCAGGACTTGTGTTCTTCGGTGCTCTCCTTTATCTGGTTATAGGAAAGCTGCTTATGGGACTTGACGTCGGCGGACCGATATTCATCGTTGGACTTATCGTTATCCCGCTGCTGATAATGTTCTTCAGAGAGCCTCTGGGCGATCTCTGCAAGGGCAAGGGCTTCAAGATCCACGAAAGCATCGGTGAATTCATTGCGGCAAACTTCTTTGAGTGCTTTGAATTCCTGCTTGGCTATGCTACAAATACGCTTTCATTCGTAAGAGTCGGAGGATTTGTTCTTTCACACGCAGGTATGATGACTGTAGTTCTCGCACTTGCGGAAATGTCAAGCGGAGCTTCACCCATCGTTATGATAATAGGTAATATCTTCGTAATGGGTCTTGAGGGTCTGCTGGTAGGCATTCAGGTACTTAGACTTGAATTCTACGAAATGTTCTCCCGTTTTTACACAGGCGGAGGAAAGGCATTCACTCCCGTCAGCGTTAATTATGACGAGATCATCGAATAATACAGGGTAATCAAAAATTCAATATAAGTAAAAAATGGAGGAAATCAAAATGTATATTCTTTTACTGCCCCTTGCTATCACTGCACTGCTTACAGCTCCCATGGTTTATCGTTTCAAGCACTATGAGGACGGAAGAAAGGCTAAGAACACAATAATCGTCAATATCTGCTCATTCTTTGCAGTTCTGCTTCTTGCTGCTGCTCTGCCTGTGGGCGGACTTGTTTCCGCTGAGACCGCAGCAGCTGCTGAGGGTGCTGCTGCAGCTGTATCATCTGACGGACTGGCTTACATAGCCGCAGCTCTTGCAGTTGGTCTTGGTTCCATCGGATGCGGTATTGCAGTTGCAAATGCCGCTCCTGCCGCTATCGGTGCTGTAAGTGAGGATCCCAAGTGCTTCGGTAAGGCAATGATCTTCGTTGCTCTTGGCGAAGGTGTAGCACTTTACGGCTTCCTTATTGCCATGATGATAATCTCTAACGTTGGCTAAAAATCAGAAGAGGGTCGGAGATCATGAAATTTTTCCTTATAAGCGATAATATCGATACAGTCATCGGTATGCGTCTTGCAGGCATTGAAGGCGTTGTTGTCCATGAGCGGGAGGAGACCATCAAAGCCCTTGACGATGCAATGGATGACAAGTCAGTTGCTATTATTCTTATGACAGGCAAGCTGACAGAGCTTATCGAGGACGTTGTGAACGACTATAAGCAGAACAGACCGTCTCCTATCATTGCTGAGATACCCGACAGACATGCATCAGTGGATGTAACATCGTCCATCTCACGGTATGTTCAGGAGGCCATAGGAATAAAAATCTGACGTTTTTCATTATTGATATGCGTGCAGATCAATAATGAAATGAAATGGAGGATCATCGTGGAACAGGATCAGAAAAAGCTTGATCGTTTTATCAGTGCGGTAAATTCCGAAACGGATAAAAGGGTCAATGAGATATTGGCTGAGGCTGAGTCTGAGAAGGAAAGAATTCTCAGCGAAGCTGCAAAAGCAGCCGAAGAAGCGAGAGACCGTCATATCGGTGACAGCAAGAAGATGTCAGCCGGAAAATATGTCCGCATGGTATCAAAGGCTGAGCTTGATATGAAGAAGGAGGTCCTCGTATGCCGCGAAAAGCTTACGGCAGAGCTTTTTGCCAATGTAGAAAAGAAAATTGCCGAATTCAAGGATACAGACAGCTACACAGCTCTTATTATTAAGCAGCTTTCAGCAGAGGAGCTTGACGAGGGTGCAGTGATCTGCGTAAGTCCCGAGGATATCAAGTATGCGGATATCATCAGAAAAGCTATAAATAAGGGCAGCATTGAGATAAATCCCGACAACAGTATTCGTCTGGGAGGATTCTTTATTCTCCGCAGAAATCCCGACGGCAGCGGAACTATCACGGATAAGACATTCGACTGCATAATCAGGGAACAGAGAAGCTTGTTTTCTTCACGTAACGTAATGACGGCGGAAAACTGAAAGGATGGCTGATTTTGAATACAGTATTTTCGATCAACGGCCCCGTTGTAAAGGTCAGGAATACGTCTGACTTTTCCATGCTGGAAATGGTTTACGTGGGCGTAAAGCATCTTATCGGAGAGGTAATTTCAGTTAATTCCGAGGAAACGACCATACAGGTATATGAGAGCACAACAGGTCTTCGTCCGGGCGAGCCTGTAACGGGAACAGGTGCCCCCGTCTGTGCCACACTGGGACCCGGTATAATATCAAATATTTTCGACGGCATCCAGCGTCCCTTAAGAAAGATCGAGGAGCTTTGCGGAACATATATAGGTGTTGGTGCCAACGTTCCCAGCCTTGATGAGGAGCGTAAGTGGAGCGTCACTGTGAAAGCAGCTGTGGGTGACAGATTATCAGCAGGAGATATCTATGCTGTTTGTCCCGAGACTGCTGTTATCGAGCACCGCTGTATGATCCCTCCGAATATGAGCGGTGAAGTCACCTTTGCAGCGGCTGACGGCGATTACTGCATAAATGATGTTGTGTGCCGTATAAAGTCAGATGACGGAAAAGAGCATGAACTTACCCTCTGCCAGAAGTGGCCTATCAAGCATCAGAGACCTTTTACAAGGCGTCTCCCTATAGACAGACCACTTATTACAGGTCAGCGTGTAATCGACACTATCCTTCCTATTGCCAAGGGCGGAACTGCCGCTGTGCCCGGAGGCTTCGGCACGGGCAAGACAATGACCCAGCATCAGCTTGCAAAGTGGTGCGATGCGGACATTATAGTCTACATCGGCTGCGGCGAGCGAGGAAATGAAATGACACAGGTCCTGGAGGAATTTTCCGGACTGGTCGACCCTAAGAACGGCCGCCCCCTTACCGACAGGACTGTACTTATTGCAAATACCTCCAACATGCCGGTTTCTGCCCGCGAGGCATCCATATATACAGGTATCACTCTTGCCGAGTATTACCGTGATATGGGATACCACATTGCTATCATGGCAGATTCCACATCAAGATGGGCAGAGGCACTACGTGAGCTGAGCGGACGTCTGGAGGAGATGCCTGCCGAGGAAGGCTTCCCCGCATACCTGCCCTCAAGGCTTTCCGAATTTTACGAGCGTGCAGGATATACGGAAAATCTCAACGGAAGCGAAGGCTCTGTTACTATTATCGGAGCAGTTTCTCCCCAGGGTTCAGACTTCTCCGAGCCTGTTACCCAGAATACAAAGCGTTTCGTACGCTGCTTCTGGGCACTTGACAAGGCTCTTGCTTATGCAAGACATTATCCTGCTATCAACTGGAACAACAGCTATTCCGAATATACCGATGATCTCAGCGACTATTATTATCATAATGTTGACAAGGACTTCCTGGAATACCGTCAGCGTATCTCCTCAATTCTCATTGATGAAAACCAGCTTATGGAGATAGTTAAGCTTATCGGTGCAGACGTTCTTCCCGACGATCAGAAGCTTATTATCGAGACTGCTCGGGTTATCCGTGTAGGCTTCCTTCAGCAGAATGCGTATCATAAGGAGGACACCTATGTTCCCCTGAAAAAGCAGTTTTTGATGATGGGTTCCATACTAAAGCTGTACGATTGTTCTCTTAAGGCAGTTCAGAAGGCTGTTCCCTTCAGCAGAGTAATTGCTTCGGGAATATTTGAGAAGGTCATAAAGATGAAGTATGATATCCCTAATGATAAGCCCGAGATGTTCCGTGAGCTTAATGTTGAGATCGAGCAGACCATCAAGAATGTTATCAGGAAAAATACAGAGGAGGCTGCTTTATGAGTGTACAGTATCTGGGACTTAAAGAGATAAACGGCCCTCTTGTTGCCCTTGAAAATGTTACGGGAATATCTTATGACGAGGTTGCCGAGATACATCTTGATGACGGCTCCGTGAGAACGGGACGAGTTGTTCAGATAGACGGCACAAGAGCCGTTCTGCAGGTGTTTGAGGGAACAAAGGGACTTTCACTGAAAAATACCCGTACAAGCTTTTCCGGCAAGCCCATGGAGATACCTCTATCCGAGGAGCTTCTGGGAAGAGTGTTCAGCGGTGCAGGCCGTCCTATTGACGGACTTGGGGAGATATATGCCGAGAAGTATGCCGATATCAACGGTAAGCCTCTTAATCCCGTTGCCCGTTCCTATCCCCGCAACTACATCAATACGGGAATTTCGTCAATTGATGCACTTATGACCCTTATCAGAGGTCAGAAGCTGCCTATTTTTTCAGGATCAGGTCTGTCACACAACAAGCTTGCGGTGCAGATCGTTCGTCAGGCAAAGATAGCAGATGAGAGCGGACAGGATTTCGCTGTTGTATTTGCTGCAATGGGCGTTACAAACGACGTTGCGGATTACTTCCGCAAGAGCTTTGAGGAAAGCGGTGTTCTGCAGAGGGTTGTTATGTATCTTAATACATCAAACGACCCGATCATTGAGCGTATCCTTACTCCTAAGTGTGCACTCACCGCTGCGGAATATCTTGCTTTCGAGAAGAATATGCATATCCTTGTAATCCTTACGGATATGACTTCATATGCGGAGGCACTCCGAGAGTTTTCTTCATCAAAGGGTGAGATCCCCGCAAGAAAGGGTTATCCCGGATATCTCTATTCAGATCTTGCATCAATTTATGAGAGAGCGGGAGTTGTAGAAGGCTCTGACGGTTCCGTTACGCAGATACCCATCCTTACCATGCCTAATGATGATATCACTCATCCTCTGCCTGACCTTACCGGATATATCACCGAAGGGCAGATCGCTCTGGACAGAGGGCTGGAGCAGAGCGGTGTATATCCTCCGATCTCAGTTCTGCCCTCACTTTCACGTCTCATGAAGGATGGCATCGGCGAGGGCTATACACGGGGAGATCACTCCGACTGTGCAAACCAGCTTTTCGCAGCCTATGCAAAGGTGCAGGATGCACGTTCCCTTGCATCGGTAATCGGTGAAGATGAGCTTTCGGCACTTGATAAATCCTATCTGCTTTTCGGTAAGATGTTTGAGAAATACTTCATTTCTCAGCGTGCTGATGAAAACCGCTCTATTGAGGAAACTCTTGATCTGGGCTGGGATCTGCTTTCGCTGCTTCCCAGATCGGCTCTTGACCGTGTAAATGAAAAGCTGCTTGATGAGAAGTACGATCCTGCTGCAGCACAGAGATTTGTATGATATTCTCTGATAACGAAAGGAGCTGACAGATTTGGCAGATCAGGTTTTTCCAACCAAGGGTAATCTGCTTAATGTAAAGAAATCCCTTTTTCTTGCCAAGGTAGGTTATGAGCTTCTTGACCGTAAGCGAAACGTGCTTATCAGGGAGCTGATGATGATGGTTGATGCCGCAAAGGCACTGCGGAACTCCATTTCAGACACCTACAAAGAGGCATATGCGGCACTGCAGAGAGCTAACATTACCATGGGTCTTATCAGCCGTACAGCTGAGTCCATGCCTGTGGAAAAATCCGTTTCCGTAACTTACCGGAGCGTTATGGGCTGTGAACTGCCCAAGGTATCGGTAAAAAGCTCATCACATTATCAGAGCTACGGATTTGAGAACACCGACGGCAACGTCGATCTTGCATATATCTGCTTTGAACGTGTTAAGCAGATGACAGCCATGCTTGCAGAGGTAGACAACAGTGTCTTCCGCCTTGCAAATGCTATCAAGAAGACGCAGACCAGAGCAAATGCTCTGAAAAATATTGTTATTCCACGATACGAGACAACTGTCAAGTTCATCGAAAACAGTTTGGAAGAAAAGGAACGTGAGGAATTCTCCCGTATGAAGGTAATCAAGGAGCAGAACAAACGGAGAAAGCTGAAAGCACGTCAGATTCAGACAGTTCCCTTTGAAGCTCCCGATCTTTCACGTTTCGGTATTTCTCTTGACAATCAGGGATAAATGTGGTATAGTATTTTTGCGAGTAAGCTATGCGGTTGAACGCCCTTGCGGCGTTAGGAAAGTCCGGGCATCACAGAGCAGGATAGCTGCTAACGGCAGCCGAGGGCGACCTTAGGGATAGTGCACAGAAATATACCGCTCACCTTGTGAGTAAGGGTGGAATGGCGAGGTAAGAGCTCACCGGAGTGTAGGAGACTGCACTGCCAGGTAAACCCTATCCGATGCAACGTCTATTGGTACGGTCACGTCAATGTCTGCTCGGCAGGCGTGCCGTAATGACGGCTAAAGCGTTTCGGCGACGATTCGCTCAGATAGATTTCCGCACACGACAAAACCCGGCTTATCGGCTTAGTCGCATTTACTACTGGTAATTTTATCATGGATTATCAGCATAAAACAAAGGACTGCTCAGCAATACGCTGCAGCAGTCCTTCTTATTTTCCTTTATGTTATGTGAGATAATCCCGTATAGCCTTTTCGGCGGCTTCCACTTCTTTGTGAAATTCCGAAGCGGATACACGGTATGCACCGTTTCCCAGAATAATTATCTGCTCCAGATTATCGGAGGTTGCAACACGTACACGATGCTCTCTGCTTAGCTCATGGGTTGCCTTTTCAATGTACATATCGGCAGTTTCAGCTTCTTTAGTATAGATGATATTTATGCCGCAGTATTTTTCAATCTCACGGTGAGCACCCTTGACCCTGTATGCATCAAATACAAGAATAAGTTCGCAGCTTCTGAAGCCTCTGTAATTGCAGAGCCTGTTGATAAGCATGCTTCTTGCAAGGTCAAGATTATCCTTTGCGGCAGCATTCAGTTCTTCCCATGCGAAGATGATGTTGTAGCCGTCAACCAGCAGGTATTCGGGTCCCTTGGGGAGAGGACGAGGCTTTGTGCGTATCGTTGATTCCTTGGGAGTACGCATTGCAGAGCGTGGCTCACGGTTTATCTTGCCGTATGTTCGCTCAAAAATCTCCATAAGCTCCTTGTCGGAGGCAAGCTTCCGGCGGTATTCATTTATTCTGACAGGGATGTACTCCTCCTCATCCTCTTCGGGGGACAGCACTGAGGGAATGTGCATATTATCGAAAACATCGTCCCACTTTACAAGGTGTCCCGCACCGTGAGAGCAGAAGATGGAATCAGCGGAATTGTCCGTATCGCTTTCAGGCTCATATCCGAACTCCGCAATGACCTTTTCTGCGTTGTGGCAGGGGAAATATCCCTTGACCGAGCAGCTGAGCCGTCCTCGTCCCCGTGTGTAGGATGCTACGCTGCCTGCATAATCCTGCATCTCAGAAACAGGAGCGGAGCCTGTCAGCAGCTGCATTTCACCTGCGGATTCGGGAGGATCGAATTCGCCGCCCATAGTCTGTATGTCTGTAATAGCCCGTCCGATATTTTCGGCAGGAACTTCAAGGATGAATTCATACCACGGTTCAAGGAGAACGGAGGATGCCTGCATCAGCCCCTGACGGACAGCTCTCCATGACGCCTGGCGGAAATCTCCGCCCTCAGTGTGCTTCTGATGTGCCTTTCCTGCTGCAAGTGTTATCTTTATATCCGTGATAGGCGAGCCTGTGAGAACACCTATATGAGTTTTTTCGGCAATGTTCCCCATGATAAGCCTTTGCCAGTTGCGGTCAAGGTCATCTTCACGGCAGGATGATTCTATTACCACACCGCTGCCTGCAGGCAATGGTTCAAGTATAAGGTGGACCTCGGCGTAGTGACGGAGCGGTTCATAATGACCAACACCCTCAACTGTATCGGAAATAGTTTCCTTATAGGCGATGCTTCCCTGTCCGAAGCTGACCTCCGTGCCGAACCTGTGTGCATAAACTGCAGACAAGACCTCCAGCTGTATCTCACCCATGAGACGGATATTTATATCTCCCGTGTGCTCGTTCCACACAACATGAAGCTGGGGATCTTCGGCTTCAAGCTTTCTGAAATTTTCCAGAGCATGATGTACATCCTCGCCCTGAGGGAGCAGCACCTTGTAAGTCAGCACAGGCTCCAGAACGGCAGAAAGGGATGCACCTTCCTCACCGATACCGTCGCCCGCCCGCGGTATTGTAAGCCCGGTAACTGCACAGACTGTTCCGGGAAAAACGGTGTCAGCCGCCGCATATTTACCCCCGGAATAGATGCGTATCTGATTGACCTTTTCGCTCCTGTCACCGAATTGGATAACGTCCTTTACCGACAGCTTTCCTCCCGTTATCTTCATGTATGTCAGTCTGCCGCCATGCTCGTCCTCTCCAAGCTTGAATACCCTTGCTCCGAACTCAGAGCCGTACTGTTTTTCGACCGTGTATCTGTCCAGACAGCGAAGCATATCCTCTACTCCATCAAGCTTAAGTGCGGAAAGAAAGAAGCAGGGGAACAGCTCCCGTGATGCTATTGCTTCTGCTATGGAACTGTCGGATATTTTGCCGCTGCCGAGAAATTCATTCATCATATTCTCACTGCAAAGCCCCGCAAGCTCGCAGAATTCCTCGCTTGTCCTGTCACAGGAGAAATTAACGCATTTTCCGTCAAGGCGGCTCCGCAGATCGTCCATGAGATATTCGGTGCCAAGCTCGGATATATCCATTTTATTTACGCAGATGATGACCGGTACGCTGTACCGCATCAGCAGCCGCCATAGTGTCTCAGTGTGGCTCTGAACTCCGTCTGTGCCGCTGATAACAAGGATAGCCATATCAAGAACCGACAAAACACGTTCGGCTTCCGCAGAGAAATCTACGTGCCCCGGAGTGTCAAGGAGAGTGAATGTGGAATCGCCGAGATGCATTACTGCCTGCTTTGAGAATATAGTAATGCCTCTTTTCCGTTCCAGCTCATGATTATCCAGATATGAGCTGCCCTTGTCAACACGTCCCTGCTTGCGTATCTCACCCGAAAGGTACAGCATTGCTTCAGACAGAGTAGTTTTTCCCGAGTCAACGTGTGCAAGTATTCCTATGACCGTTCTTTTCAATGTATTATCCTCCGGTATGAAAATCCGCTGCACAATAGCTGTACAGCGGATGATATCAAAGTATTATGTACTTGTGCAGAGATCAGAAGCCGAGCTTCTTTGCAAAATCAGCGGAAATTGTCTTTTCCA
Organism: Huintestinicola sp.; assembly: GCA_051882495.1. Classification (GTDB taxonomy): domain Bacteria; phylum Bacillota; class Clostridia; order Oscillospirales; family Ruminococcaceae; genus Huintestinicola. Next base: position 15,913 of record JBJERX010000139.1, read on the forward strand.
TTTCAGCTGCTGCTTCTCTTGTTTCGCCTGTTGTTGTGTAGTATGCCTTGATCTTTGGCTCTGTGCCGGAAGGTCTGATAACTACGCTTGCACCGCTTTCAAGCTTGAATGTAAGAACATCGGACTTAGGAAGTGTGAGCATTGTCTTTTCGCCTGTTGCTGTATCAATGGATGTGCCTGCAACGTAGTCCTCGAAACGGAGAACCTTAAGTCCGCCGATCTCGGCAGGAGTATTTGTTCTGAGATCCTCCATGATCTCCTTCATACGCTGCATACCTGTTGCACCCTCGCAAACGAAGGATGACTGTGTATGAACATATACGCCGTACTTCTTGTACATATTCTCTCTTGCCTGGATAAGGGAAATTCCCTTAGTGCGGTAGAATGCAGCCATTTCACAGATGAGCATGGAAGCAACAACTGCGTCCTTATCTCTTACATAGGAGCCTGCAAGGTAGCCGTAGCTCTCTTCAAAACCGAAGATGTAGCGGTTTTCCTGACCCTTGTTCTCCAGGAAGCCGATCTGCTCGCCGATGAACTTGAAGCCTGTGAGAACATCAATGAGCTTAACATTGTATTCCTCAGCGATCTTAGCTGCAATGTCGGTTGTAACGATCGTCTTTACTGCAACGGGATCCTCGGGCATTGTTCCTGCCTTTGTACGCTCGGCACAGATGTATTCAAGGAGCATAGCACCAACTTCGTTTCCTGTAAAGAGAACGTAGCCGCTGTCAGAGGGAACTGCGATACCAACACGGTCAGCGTCGGGATCGGTTGCGAGAAGGAGATCGGGCTTAACTGTCTCACAGAGCTTAAGACCGTAAGCAAGAGCTTCCTTGATCTCGGGGTTAGGGAACGGACAGGTGGGGAAGTTTCCGTCGGGATATTCCTGCTCGGGTACTACAGTTACGTCCTCAATGCCGATCTTCTTGAGAATAGCACGTACGGGCTTGTTGCCTGTACCGTTAAGAGGAGTGTAAACAACCTTAAGACCGCTTGTCTTTACCAGATCGGTGTGGATACCCTGCTTCAGCACTTCGTCAAGGTAGCTGTCGATAACGTCCTGACCGATATGCTGTATCATGCCCTGTGCAAGACCGTCCTCAAAGGACATGAGCTTTGCACCGCCGAACATAGGAACGTTGTTGATGTTGTTAAGAACGATCTCAGCTGCACCAAGTGTGAGCTGGCAGCCGTCCTCGCCGTAAACCTTGTATCCGTTGTACTTAGCGGGGTTGTGGGAAGCTGTTACCATGATACCTGCGTTGCATCCCAGCTTTCTTACAGCGTAGGAAAGCATGGGAGTAGGCATAAGCTCAGTGTAAATGTATGCCTTGATACCGTTTGCTGCAAGAACGGAAGCTGCAGCCTTTGCAAAAACGTCAGACTTGATCCTGCTGTCGAATGAAATAGCAACCGAAGGATTGGTGAATGCCTTGTTCACATAGTCGGCAAGACCCTGTGTTGCACGTCTGATAGTGTAGATGTTCATTCTGTAGGAGCCTGCACCGATAACGCCTCTGAGTCCTCCTGTACCGAATTCAAGATCACGGTAGAATCGATCCTTTATAGCCTCTTCGTCACCTTCGATTGACTTAAGCTCAGTCTGGAGATCGGGGTCATCTGTAGCCTTTTCACACCAGAGACTGTAGAGTTCCTTTTCGTTCATGTGATATCACCTCAATATAAGATTTAACATAGGTTTTGATGTTACTCAGATTATTATATCATAATTTTTCGCTCTTGCCAATAGCTTTTTGGAAACTTTTGTTTAAATTTTGTTATCCGGTCACCTCAAAAAACGACGTAAAAGCCATAGAACCATATATGTCCGCATATTTTTCAACATATTGCACAGAAATATCTTGAAAAGCGACAGCCAGTCTGCAAAATTTCTGTACAATCTGACGAAAAAATCTGACTGTGCATCTGAAGTGCTATGTTTTTTAGAAACGACCTTATAAATATTTTTTGAATGCTCTTGACATATCCTAAGAAATAAAGTATAATAATACTGTATAAAAATGTACTTGCTAACAGCACAAAACGGAAAACATATGCCATGATTCTGATATACGATGTTTTGGCTGTTGGTGTTGCAGATATAAGTTGATCGTGATTTTCGGATGCTTTTAAACCGGTCCATAATGATGATTCTTTACAGAAAGGCGGCTGATACATATGCGTGGATTCCTTGCTCGTGCTTTTAGCATCGGTGCCGTATGTGCATGCGTGATCTCCGCAGTTCTTTTGTCGGGCTGCAGCCAGGATGTTTCGGCAGATTCCTCTGCAGGAAACAACGAGCTTTCCCGTGATGAGCTTGTTTCAAAGGTGGATGCACTTGAAAGTCAGCTTGCTTCTATGCAGACGGAAGCTGCACCAACGCTTATCCCTAAATCAAAGCTTGATTATCTGAACGGTTCCGATCTTCCCGAGGTAAGTATGGCTGTCTCCGCTAAAGAAGAGGCTATGGCTGATATGCCTGAGACTATCACCATCAAGGGAACTGAGTACCCAACAAGCCTTACTTCTCTTACACTCAGCAACATGGGTCTTACCAATGAGGATATTGAACCTCTCAAATACATGATTAATCTTAAGGAGCTTCATATTTATCAGAACAATATCAGCGATATTTCTCCTCTTAAGGGACTGACAAAGCTCCAGACGCTGTCCCTTTTCAAGAATGACATTTCCGATCTTAAGCCCCTCGCAGGGCTTACCGATCTGCAGACTCTTTACCTCAGAAGCAATGATATCACAGATATCTCACCACTGAAAAATCTTGTGAATATCACTAATCTTGACCTTTCCGATAATCATATCAGGGACATTTCCGCTCTTTCGGAAATGTCGGGAATGCGTCTGCTTAAGCTTAATGACAATGAGATAACAAGTATAAATGCTCTGGAGAATATGACTCTTATGGACAGAGTTCATCTTCAGAATAATCAGATCACAGACGTTACTCCTCTCTGGAGAATGGAAAATCTTACGGAAATATATATCGAGAACAATCAGGTTACGGATATCACTCTGCTTGCCGAGCTTAAAACTCTTGGCTGGCTCAAGATATCAAACAATCCTATTGATGATATCTCGCCTCTTTATGACCTCACTGCTCTGAAAAAGCTTTGGATAGAGGGTATTCCGTTAAAGTCAACCAATGATTTCAGCGAGAAGGATAAGCTTATCGAAAACCTTCCGAACTGTGTTATTACCTTCTGACAAACAATGATTATGTGACTTCGTTAATGGATATTTGCGAGGTCACTTATTTTTGATAAGAACTATAAAGGAAAGGAATCCCTGCCATGAGAACGGTTACAGTAAATGCCTCCCGGAAATATGATGTTATTATCGGAAACGGTCTGCTTGAAGGATGCGGCGAATATATCAGAAAGGTCACAAAGGCTGAAAAGATCGCACTTATCTCCGATGATAGCGTTGATGCTCTCTACGGCGATACAGCGGCAAAGTCCCTTGAAGCTGCAGGCTTTGAGGTATGCCGTTTCGTGTTCCCTCACGGTGAGCTTTCCAAGAGCCATGAGACTCTTATCAATATGTATTCATTCCTTGCGTCACAGCATTTTTCCAGAACAGACGCTCTTGCAGCTCTGGGCGGAGGCGTGACAGGGGATATCACAGGCTATTGTGCGGCTACATATCTCCGCGGAATGGATTTCGTTCAGATACCTACTTCACTGCTTGCACAGGTGGATTCCTCCGTTGGAGGAAAAACTGCCGTTGATATCCCCGAGGGCAAAAATCTCGTAGGTGCATTCAAGCAGCCTAAGCTTGTCCTCTGCGACATTGACGCTCTGAAAAGTCTTCCGGAGGATTACCTTATTGACGGCATGGGCGAGGTCGTAAAGTACGGCATGATAAAATCAGCCGAGCTGTTTGATATTCTTATGGCTCATGATATAAAGTCAATATGGGATGTTATGGAGGATGTTATCTTCCGCTGCGTATCCATCAAGCGTGACGTTGTGGAAGCAGATGAATTTGACAAGGGAGAGAGAATGCTCCTTAACTTCGGACACACCCTGGCTCATTCCATCGAGCAGTATTATCATTATACAGGAATCAGCCACGGCAGAGCAGTTGCTGTGGGCATGGAAATGATAACAGAGCTTGCCGCAAGGAAGGGTATGTGCAAGGCAGACCTCTCCGCTAAGCTTTGTGAGTGCCTTAAAAAGTATGAGCTTCATATTTCCGTTGAGCCTAAGACCTCTGAGCTGGGTGAAGCATGCCTTAACGATAAAAAGCGTGCAGGCTCGGGTATAAGCATCGTAATATGCTCCGATGTAGGCGTATCCTCCGCCGTTAAGATGCATATTGATGAATTTATGCAGTTTATTTCCTGCTGAAAGGATAACTGAAATGGACGTGAAAATTACCCCATCAAAGCTGATAGGCAGCGTAAATGCTCCTTCATCAAAAAGCTATTCTCACAGAATGCTTATCGCCGCAGCTCTTGCTGACGGCGTTTCGGAAATATCAAACATCACAGATTCAAACGATATCGCCGTTACAGTCGGTGCTCTTGAGGCACTTGGTGCAAATATCATTGCCGACGGCTCGGTGTACACGGTAAGAGGAATAAGGACTCCTTCCGCATCAGCCGATATCGACTGCGGTGAAAGCGGTTCTACGCTTAGATTCATTATTCCCATTGCAGCAGCTCTCGGTGCTGAAAGTACCTTTACAGGTCACGGAAAGCTGCCCGAAAGACCCATCACCGCTTATATCAGAGAATTCACAAAGAAGGGTATTACCTTCGACCGTGAAGGCGGACTGCCCCTGAAAATGTCCGGCAGGCTTGAAGCAGGTGAATTTCTCCTTGAAGGGGATATCTCATCTCAGTACATAACGGGTCTGCTATTTGCACTTCCTCTTTGCAGCGAGGATTCCGTTATCCGTCTTACTTCCCCTCTCCAGTCCAAGCCCTATGCGGATATGACCATAGCTGCTCTTAAGCTGTTTGGCATAAGCATTCATGAGACAACCATGAACGGGCTTCCTCTTTATCTAATAAAGGGAAATCAGAAGTACAAGCCCCATTCCTGCAGCGTTGAGGGAGATTATTCTCAGGCAGCATTTTTCTTTACGGCAAATGCTCTGGGTTCTGAGGTGAATGTAAAGAATCTTGTCCCCGACTCCGTTCAGGGTGACAAGGCGATAGTTGATATCATTAATAAATCCGGGGATGAACACAAGCCCTTTACCGTTGACGTAGGGGATATTCCCGATCTTGTGCCTATACTTACGGTCCTTGGCTGCTTTACAAATGGCGATTCCCGCATAGTGAACGCCGCTCGTCTCAGAATAAAGGAAAGCGACCGTATCGCAGCTATCGCAGACGCACTTAATTCCATCGGAGGAAAAGTGGAGGGCAGTGAGGATTCCATCACCATACACCCCGTCACCGGCTTCAAGGGAGGTGCGGTGGATTCCCATAACGATCACCGCATCGTAATGGCAGCCGCTATTGCAGCAACCTGCTCTGAATCACCAGTTATTATCAGGGGAGCAGAAGCGGTTAAGAAAAGCTATCCCGGATTCTTCGAGGATTTTCGTGCACTTGGCGGTATCGTCGAAGAGATATAATATTTGCATATCCCAATAGAAAGGTTGATAATATATCATGTCATCATTCTGGAATCATAACATAAGCATTTCTATTTTCGGAGAGTCCCACGGCCCAGCTATCGGTGTGACTATCGACAATCTCCCTCCGGGGGAATACATTGATCTGGAGCAGCTCCGTGAATTCATGGCAAGAAGAGCACCGAGAAACGATGCTGTTTCCACACACCGAAAGGAGACCGATATTCCCAGCATCATGTCCGGTGTGCTCAATAACAGGACAACAGGCACTCCTCTTATGGCTCTCATTCCCAACAATGACCAGCATTCAAAGGATTACGGCAACGTTTCGCACCTTGCACGTCCCGGTCATGCGGATTATACGGGAGCTGTAAGGTACAGAGGCTTTAATGATGTAAGAGGCGGAGGACATTTCTCCGGCAGACTTACTGCTCCTCTGGTGTTTGCAGGAGCTATCTGCGGTCAGATACTTGAACGCAGAAGCATTTACACAGGTGCTCATATCGCACAGATACACAATATCAAGGACACTCCCTTTGACCCCTGCAATATTGACAGAGATGCTATTATTGAGCTGAGACATAAGAAAATGCCTGTTATCAACGACAAGAAGGGTCAGGCAATGTACAACGATATCGCTAAGGCGAGAGAATGCCTTGACAGTCTGGGAGGGATCGTGGAATGTGCTGTTACCAATGTTCCCGCCGGTATCGGTTCTCCTATGTTCGAGGGACTTGAGAATACAATAGCACAGCTGGTATTCGGAATCCCCGCTGTAAAGGGAATTGAGTTCGGTGCAGGCTTCAACACAACTAAGATGCTGGGAAGTCAGAACAATGATGAATTCTATGTTGACGACCACGGCTACGTAAAGACCAAGACCAACAACCACGGAGGAATTCTGGGAGGCATATCCAGCGGAATGCCTATCATCTTCCGTACTGCTTTCAAGCCTACTCCATCCATTGCTCAGCCTCAGGGTACAATAGATTACTCCGACCTCCGCAATGATGTTATCGAGATCAAGGGCAGACATGACCCCTGTGTTGTTGTAAGAGCAGTGCCCGTTGTTGAGGCGGCTGCAAATATTGCTATTCTATCCCATATGCTGGACTACCCCAACTTCTGAAAGGGCAAGGGTCAGTCCGGTGAGGATAAGACAGACAAGGATAAGGAGTCTAAGGAGGATAAGGAATAAAGATGTCCGTTAATGCAGAACCTGAACTTAATTCAGTTCACAGCGTTAAGATACTTCTTTGCTATGTTCTTGACAGACTCAGCTCCGTATGCAGCGAGATCACCGAGGAACAGCTGAGGCAGATCTCCGATGAAAGCGGAGTAATTAATTATTTCTTTTTTTCAGATGCATTGGACGAGCTTGTATCAAACGGCTCAGTCTCTGCAAAAACAGATGACAGCGGAAGCAGGATCATTTCTCTTAACGAAAAGGGAAGATTGGGTTCAGATTATTTCAATATGTCAATACCCCTTGTGTTTCGGAAAAAGCTGCTGCAGTCGGCGTTCTCATATTTCCTGAAAATCAAACGGAGGGATAACTTCATAGTTGAGGTCTCTGAGCTTCAAATGGGCTGCAATGTCCGGTTTGTTATAAAGGATAAGGAATTTGACCTCATTAATATGACATTTTACGCACCAGATCGTGAACAGGCGGAGCTTATTGCAGAGCGTATACGCTCCAATCCTGAGGGTGCTTACAGCGGTATCCTGAATCTGCTCCTCAACACGAAGGAGGAGACTATTGACGTTGAAAAATACCTTTAATAAGGAGAATTATTATGAACATCAGTGAAAAAGTTCTTGCAAGACTTTACGGTGACAATGCTGCAGCATACCAGCAGGAAAGATACGCAAAAGCATTTGAAAGCTTTGAATCTATTTTCGGCAAGGCTGATAACCTCCGCCTTTTCTCTGCTCCCGGAAGAACAGAGGTAGGCGGCAATCATACCGACCATAACAGAGGCTGTGTTCTCGCAGCTGCTGTAGGACTGGATGTAATAGCTGTAGTTTCTCCCACAGATGACAGCGTAATTACTGTTAAATCCGAGGGTTATCCCATGGACACAGTAGATGTTTCCGACCTCACAGTTCATGAGGATGAGAAGAATTCCTCAGCCTCCCTTATCAGAGGCGTAGCTGCGGGATTCAGCAGCAGCGGGTTCAATATCGGCGGATTCAAGGCTTATGTGACCTCCAATGTACTTAAGGGAAGCGGACTTTCATCCTCCGCTGCATATGAGGTTCTTATCGGAACGATATTGTCCCATTTATATAATGAAGGCAGTGTATCAGCCGTAAAAATTGCTCAGGTGGCTCAGTATGCGGAAAATGTTTTCTTTGGCAAGCCCTCCGGACTTATGGACCAGATGGCATCATCCGTGGGCGGATTCATCACCATTGATTTCAAGGATACAGAAACACCTGTTATAGACGCTATTTCCTACGATTTCGCGTCATCGGGCTACAGCCTCTGCATAGTTGATACAAAGGGAAATCATGCAGATCTTACTCCCGAGTATGCTGCGATCCCCGCTGAGATGAAATCTGTTGCAGGCTTCTTCGGAAAGCAGGAGCTTCGTGATATCACAAAGCAGGTGCTTCTTGACAGCATTTCAGAGGTGAGAAATGCCTGCGGCGACAGAGCTGCAGCGAGAGCACTTCATTTCTTTGATGAAAATGAAAGAGTTGCAAAGGAAGCGGCTGCACTTAAGGCAGGAGATGTGGATGCGTTCCTTGCACAGGTAACAGCCAGCGGAAACAGCTCCTTCAAGTATCTCCAGAACATTTTTGCAGTAAAAAGTCCTGAAGAGCAGGGAATGGTAATGGGACTTTATATGTCCGAAATGCTTCTTTCGGGACGAGGTGCAACAAGAGTTCACGGCGGTGGATTTGCAGGAACCATTCAGGCGTTTGTTCCTAATGATATGCTTGATGAGTACAGCAGCGGAATGGAAAAGGTTTTTGGTGAGGGAAGCTGCTACAAACTGTATATGCGTCCCATTGGCGGAACTGAAGTTAAGTGATTTTTACATAGTAACTCATGTGCGGGCCGGTGTTTGAAACAGAACATCAGCCCGTTTTTTGATTTGTATTACAGCAAAATTGTAAAAAAAATATGAACAGGCAAATTTTGGTTGAAAAGAATAAAAAATAGTGGTATAATTATAAATAATTGTTTGAATTAACAACTTATACTAATAACCATTTAACCTATGAAAAAATACGGCGGCTATAATGCGTCCTCTCTGCGTCAAACTCCCTTGATAGGACGCATTCTATCCACCGTCTTTATCCATAGAACAAATGGTTATTAGTATGAGATGCGTTGTTAATATTAATATGAAAGGATAGGTATTATGAGGTTAAAAAGATTACTTGCAGCAGTCTCCGCAGCAGCAGTTTCAATGAGCATGCTTACTGCGGGATTCAGCGTATTTGCCGAGGATGGATTTGAAATCCTTGGCAGTGAATCAACGGTCATTGAAAAGGATGCCGTTGGAACAATGAGAGGACTTTCCGCTTTTCAGATCGTATCCGATATGGGTGCAGGCTGGAATCTGGGCAATTCCCTTGAAACAAACGGCGGTACCGAAACAGACTGGGGAAATCCCAAGACAACAAAGTCAATGATCGATAAGATCGCAGCAAAGGGTTTCAAAACATTGAGAGTTCCTGTTCGCTGGGACACTCATTATACGGATTCTTCATCCTACACTATCGACACCAACTACCTGAAAAGAGTTGAAGAGGTCGTAAATTACGGTCTGGATAACGATATGTATGTTATCATCAACATCCATCACAATGCTATCCAGTCGATGGTTTCCACAGATTCCTCAACTCAGACAAGGATATGCAATGAGATCAAGGCTATCTGGACTCAGGTGGGCAATCATTTCAAGAATTACGGCGACAAGCTCATTTTTGAGGTAATCAATGAGCCGAGATGCGGCGAAGACTGGGGCGGAAACTCAGGCTTCTACAACTGCGTAAATATCATGAACGAAGCAGGACGTGCAGCTATCAGAGCTACAGGCGGCAACAATGCAAAGCGTCTTATAATGATGCCTACCTATTGTGCTTCCTCCGATTCCGCAAAGATCTCTGCATGGCAGAAAAACTCAAGCGATAACATGATCGCAGCTTCCATCCATGCATATCTTCCCTTTGATTTTGCTTTTGAGGGCAGCGGACATTCAGACTGGACAGCAGCTGATCTTTCATCCCTGAACGGAGTATTCCAGTCCCTTAATGCCGCATTTATAAGCAAGGGCATCCCTGTTGTCATGGGTGAATTCGGTGCGTGCAATAAGAGCAATACTTCGGAAAGAGTAAAATATGCAGATGCCTATATTTCTCTTGCAAGACAGTTCGCCGAGCAGAGCATTCCCTGTGTATGGTGGGATAACAATGCATTCGATGTCGGTGAGGAAAACTTCGGTATCTTTAACAGAGCGGCTCTGTCATTTACATATGACGAAATTGCGACAGCACTTGTAGATGCATATAATGGCGACCCCGATTACGAAACAAAGCAGGAAAGTGAAGAGGTCATCTTTACAGGCTCATCAAGCTGCGATAGCTGGGGACAGGCTGTTTCCTTTGACAGCTTCACATGGCTTCTTTCAATGAAGGCAGGCGATAAGCTCTACGCAAAATGCAGCAGCAGCGAAAAGCCTCAGTTTATCCTCCAGCAGTTCTCACCCGAGAGATGGATAGGTGTAGATGCTGACAGCTTCACAAACGGAGTTGCAATATGGTCATATGAGTCACTTATCAGTGCTTTCGGCGGCTCCTTCGACGGACTTAACAAGGTCTACATCGGTGCGAGGGGTACTTCACTTACAGTAACACGTGTTTACTTGCCTAAGGGCACAGCACATACTCACAATTACAACGGCACAGAAACAGTTACTCTCCCCGCAAGCACTACAACCAAAGGACTTAAGAAGATATGCTGTTCTGTATCCGGATGCGACGCTTACAGAGTAGTAGTTACTCCCATGAGCACATCTGACTCCGACTCCGATTCCGATTCCGATTCCGACTCCGACTCC
>JBJERX010000139.1:26700-74271 GCA_051882495.1 Huintestinicola sp.
GATTCCGATTCCGATTCCGATTCCGATTCCGATTCCGATTCCGATTCCGATTCCGATTCCGGTTCCGATTCCGGTTCCGACTCCGACTCCGGTTCCGACTCCGATTCCGATCCGGATCCCGATCCCGAGCCTGCTCCTATCCCCGATCCCGATAAGGTAGCTGATTTCGTTGAAAGACTTTACACACAGCTCCTGGGACGAGCATCCGATCCCACAGGAAAGCAGAATCACATTACAAGGATCAATAACGGTACATCTGCTGCCGATATCGCAAAAATATTTGTAACCAGCCCCGAGCTTAGGAACAAGAAGCTCACAAACAGAGAGTTTGTAAGAAGAATGTATGTAACAATGCTTGACAGAAATCCCGATGCAAACGGTCTTAACCACTGGTCAACAGCACTTGACAACGGCTGCTCCTACAGCTATGTTCTTGCAGGCTTCTGCACATCCGCAGAGTTTACCAATCTTTGTCAGAGCTACGGAGTTACAAGAGGTACATATGTATGCTCCGAAAATCGTGACCAGAACGAAAAGCTTACTGCATACGTTTCCCGCATGTATACAAAGGCACTGAACAGAAAGTACGATATAAATGGCCTTAACAACCATACAGGAAGATATCTCGCAGGAACAAGAGATGCAAAGAGCATTGCTCATGACTTCATCTTCTCCACAGAGTTCAAGAACCGTAATCTGAGCAACGATGAATTCATCAACACTATGTATGCAGCATTCTTCGACCGTGACCCCGATGCAAAGGGCAAGGCAAACTGGACAGCAAGAATGAACAGTGGCTGGACAAGAGAGCAGGTATTTAACGGCTTCACAAGCTCCGCCGAGTTCAAGACCCTTGTAGCAGGCTTCGGAATCTGATCATAAAGGGAGAATTGATATGAGGAAAATAAAAAGGGTATTGTCTGCGGTAATAGCAGCGGCAATGGCAGTATCTGTTTTTTCTTTCGGTGTATCGGCTGACCTCTGGGAGATCGTTGAAGATGAGGAAATATATTCGGGAGAAAAACAGGCAGCTGTAAAATTCACACAGGTTGCGGTGGGCGAGGAGCATACCGCAGCAATAACCGAATCCGGCGACCTTTATCTCTGGGGACTTAACGATAAAGGTCAGCTTGGCGACGGAACGACCACAACCAGCTCAAAGCCCGTAAAGATCACTGTAGGCAACAATGAAAAGGTCAAGGCAGTTGCCTTGGGTTCAAAGCATTCCGCAGCGATCACAACAAACGGCGAGGTGTATTTCTGGGGCAATAACTCCTGCGGTCAGCTTGGTGACGGTACAACAACATCAAGCAGTACGCCTAAGAAGCTTTCATCCTTCGGCACAGATGTCAAGGCAATAGCTCTCGGCGGAGATACATCCGCCGTACTGCTCAACAGCGGCAAGATGTACACCTTCGGATATAACGGTGAAGGACAGCTTGGAAACGGAACAACGACCAACAGCAGCTCACCTGTTGAGGTAGGTCTCAGCAATGTTGAGTCAATGGCAGTATCACTATACAATGCGGCGGCTGTTTTAGCAGATAAATCCCTCTATGCATGGGGAAAAATGGAGCTTATAGGTAAGGGAAATATCAGCAATGATACTACAGTTCCAAATAGTGTTGCTATGAATGCAGTATCCTGCAGCCTTGGAATAAATAACGGATTGTATATTGCCGATAACAATGAGGTTTTCGCATGGGGTGCCAACAATAATAGTGAGCTTGATCCGGAGTTGGATTCCTATATATATCTTGCATCTTACATAGAAAGCCTTGAAAATGCGTCCATGGTCTGCACAGGTTATGAAAATTTTGCTATGGTAAGGAATTCAAACCTTAAGATCTGGGGATATTTCAAACTCGCAAAATACGGTTTAGCCCAATATTATACCACTGAAGAAGGCGTGCTCACCAATGTAAAGTCTGTCAGTCAGCAGTATTATCACGGTGCAGCTGTCACCAACAGCGGCGAGCTTTACACATGGGGAAAAAACATTAACGGTCAGCTTGGTGTGGGCAACACGACTGTTACTACAGGTATTTCACCCGTCAAAGTAACATTAGAAGAGGATCACACTCACTCCTACAGCTCTGCATGGACAAACGATTCAACCGGTCATTGGCATGCCTGCTCCTGCGGTGATAAGTCTGATTTTGCAGCACATACATCAGACGGAGGCAAGGTAACTACCGATCCTACCACCACATCTACCGGCGTAAGAACTTATTCATGCTCGGTATGCAGCTATGTTATCAAAACCGAAACTATCCCTATGCTGCACTCCCATTCACCTGCTTCATCAAGCTGGGAAAGCGACGGAACACATCACTGGCAGGTATGCTCCTGCGGAGAAGTTCTTAATAAGACCGAGCACGTTTCCGACGGAGGAAAAATTGAAGTTCCCGCAACGCAGACATCTACGGGCGTTAAGGTATATTCCTGCACAGTCTGCAACCGTGAGTTAAGCCGTGAAACTCTTCCCATGCTTGAAGCGTCACATACTCATTCCTACACAGGCTGGACAAGTGATGCAAGCGGTCATTGGCATACATGCTCCTGCGGCAGTACAGCCGACTGGGCAGCACATACATCAGATGGAGGCAAGGTAACGGTTGAAGCTACCTCCACAACTACCGGCTTAAAGACATATTCCTGCTCGGTATGCGGCTGTGTTCTCAGTACAGAGATCATACCGGTAACCCATACTCATGCATACAGCTCCGAATGGACAACTGACAGCAGCTATCACTGGCATGAATGCTCCTGCGGCAGTACAGCCGACTGGGCAGCACATACATCGGACAGCGGAACGATAACTGTTCAGCCCACAACATCATCCACAGGCGTCAGAACATATAAATGTTCGGTATGCGGATATGTTCTCAGCACAGAGACAATTCCCGCTCTGACAGAAGATGACCCCGACAAGGAGATCAAGGGCTTCGTTGAGCGTATGTATACTCAGCTTCTGGGACGTGCCTCCGATGCCAAGGGAATGGCAAACCACGTTCAGAGACTTAAGGACGGTCAGTCCGCATCGGATATCGCCAAGATATTCGTAACAAGCTCCGAGCTGAAAAACAAGAAGCTCACAAACAGAGAGTTTGTAAGAAGAATGTATGTAACAATGCTTGACAGAAATCCTGATGCATCGGGACTTAATCATTGGGCGACAGCACTTGACAACGGCTGCTCCTACGGCTATGTTCTCCAGGGCTTCTCAACATCTGCAGAGTTTACAAAGCTCTGTCAGAGCTATGGCATAAACAGAGGTACATATGTATCTCCCGAAAACCGTGACAATAACGAGAAGCTTACTGCTTACGTTTCCCGTATGTACACAAAGGCACTGAACAGAACGTACGATATCAATGGTCTTAACAACCATACAGGCAGATATATAGCAGGAACAAAGGATGCAAAGGGCATCGCTCACGATTTCATATTCTCCACAGAATTCAAGAACCGCAATCTGAGCAACGATGCTTTCATCAATACAATGTATGCTACCTTCTTCAACCGTGCCCCCGATGCTAAGGGCAAGGCAAACTGGACAGCAAGAATGAACAGCGGCTGGACAAGAGAGCAGGTATTCAACGGCTTTACAAGTTCCACAGAGTTTAAGAATCTTGTTGCAAGCTTCGGTATCTGATTCGTAAATCCCGTTCATACAAAACATATAAAGTCCGCAGTTCTTATCTGAGCTGCGGACTTTTTTACATTTTGGTTACATTCCTTAATTATTTATTGACATCTGCTTTTTACAGTGGTATACTTTTCATGCTGAATTCTGTCGACAATATGATAAATGGTTCAATGGAATTCATGTAATGATAAAAAGGAGAGATATGTGAAATGAAATTCAAAAAGTTCTTGAGTTCCGTTCTTGCCCTTGCAGCTGCTCTTAACATGCTTAGCGTGCAGGCTTTTGCAGAGACACGTACGGGATATGTAAGTGAGATCGGGGAGTACCGGGAGCAGCAGTTTGCTGACCTGACTTACCTTACCAATCTGGCTGATCTGACCGATTATTCCGCAGTTGCTCAGGGTTCAGTAAAACCTACGGGCGGTTTAACGCATTATGAGCCTATCGAAGATACTTCGGAAGAGCTTGCAAAGCTGGCAGAACTGAACCAGAAGCTCATTGAGGAATCGACGGTTACTACAAAATCTGCTTATACTTTCAACAATTCTTATTATTATAATCAGCTAACCACAGTAGAAAAGCAGTTTTATAATAAGTTTTCAAATTTGCTGAAAAATTTTCAGAATTCATCTGCTGATCTGACTCCCGAATATGTCAGCTATTGGGATAAAAATGCCGCATCGATCGGTACTGTTTCATATCAAGGACTTAGTATTGCACAGGCTACACAGCTTATCGAAATTGTATATTATGAGAATCCTCAGTATTATTTCTTTAATAATAAATGGCTGTATAATCCATATCAAGAAACAATAATGCCATATACATTATATTACAATGGCTCACAGCGTGCAGCTATCAGGAAGAGCATTGATGAGCAGACCAATACATGGATGGCAGAGATAGCTAAGTGTCCTACAGCTCTTGAAAAGGAAACATATATTGCAGAGAAGATATGCAACACTGTTACATATACATATACTCCTCACGATCAGACATTGGTTGGATCACTCTATAATCATAAGGCGGTCTGCAACGGATATGCAATGCTTTTTAACTATTTCTGTAATGCAGCAGGTATTCCTTGTATCACTGTAAGAAATTCTTCTAAAGATTTTTATAATGAAGCTACCGGTGAAAACCTTCTTCACGCATGGAATAATGTATATATCAACGGAAATTGGTATCTTACGGATACAACCTGGATGGACGAAAAAATAACAAATGTATATGATTTCTTTTATCTGAACAATAACCAGGAAAGTGTTTGGCAGAGGGATATCGAAGATGGATATATTATGCGGGAGACGGGTATGCTTTGCCACACACCTGATCCCTATTTTGATATTGACTATAAAGACTATGTGGTTCTTCCTGACCTTATATACAGCAATCCCAGAGATTATACATTTGACGAGAGCAAGGCAGCTGCATATGTAGAAAGACTTTACACACAGCTCCTCGGAAGAGCATCAGATGCAAAGGGTAAGCAGAATCACCTTAACAATCTTAAAGCAGGATATTCCGCAGCCGATGTTGCAAGAGGATTTGTACTCAGCACCGAGCTTCAGAACAAGAAGCTTACAAACAAAGAATTCGTAAGAAGAATGTATGTAACAATGCTGAACAGAAATCCCGATGCATCGGGACTTAACCGCTGGGCAACAGCACTTGACAACGGCTGCTCCTACGGCTATGTATTCGCAGGCTTTACTTCATCCGCAGAGTTCACAAACCTCTGCAAGAGCTATGGTATCTTAAGAGGTCTGTATGTATCTCCCGAATACCGTGACAAGAACGAAAAGCTCACAGCATACGTTTCCCGTATGTACACAAAGGCACTTAACAGAACGTATGATGTAAAGGGACTTAACAATCATACAGGCAGATATATCACAGGAACAAAGGATGCAAAGGGTATTGCTCACGATTTCATTTTCTCTACAGAATTCAAGAACCGCAATCTTACAAACGATCAGTTTATCAATGTAATGTATGCAACCTTCTTCAACCGTGCTGCCGATGCAAAGGGCAAGGCAAACTGGACAGCAAGAATGAACAGCGGCTGGACAAGAGAGCAGGTATTCAACGGCTTTACAAGCTCCACAGAGTTTAAGAATCTTGTTGCAAGCTTCGGTATCTGATAATAATTATCTAAAAAATCATAAAAGACTGCTGCAGCTGCGGCAGTCTTTTTTTGTGGGATATATTGACAATTTTGCTATATTATGCTACAATTATTGTGATAATTCTATCATATTTATTATAATGATAGTGATATGTGGAGGTAGATTTATGAAATTCAGACAAATTTTGGCAGGTATTTCTGCAGCTGTGATGCTGCAGGCTGCATTGCCAGGGGTTTTTGCAGAGGAGCTTCTCGGTGATGCTGTTGCTGAGGAAGGCATTATCGAAGGTTCCGTCGAAGCTTTCTTTGACAGCGTTCCCGCTGATGAAACCGATTATCAGTCATGGGACGCAATTACCAAGAATTCGCAGACATTCAGTCTAAAAGCGGGTGAATATACAGCTCCCTATTCCTACACAGGATGCAGCTATTCATCAAACAATCCCTCCGTTGCTACCGTAACAAAAGAGGGCGTTATTGTAGGATGGAGCGAAGGACAGGCAGTTATCACCGTCAAGAATTCGGCAGGAACTGTACTTGCAGAGGACAAGGTTAACGTTTCTGCTGGCGATACGGCTGCTTCCGCATCCTATGCTCTTTCCGGAGCAAAAACCATGAACAAGTCACATAATGACTATTCATCGGCATATGCCGCTGCTACAGTTAATTCCTATATCTATGAGAACAACGGTATCACTACAAGAGTTGAGTATACCGGCAACAACGCAGTTTTAGTCGAGCGGTATTCTGACGAGAATAAGCTTATTGACATATGCACTGTTGCTATGGAGCTTCCGGAATTCGGCGGCTTCTTCTGCGGCAAGCAGTACAATTTCCTGGTGTTCGGTCAGAACAATACAAGTGCAAGCGACAGCGTTGAAGTTCTTCGTGTGGTCAAGTATGACAAGAACTGGAACAGGATATCAGCATACAGTCAGTGCGGTGCAAATACCACCAAGCCTTTTGCTGCAGGTTCGCTGAGAATGGACGAAGCGGGAAATCGTCTCTATGTTTATACCTGCCATCAGATGTATCCTTCAAGTGACGGACTCTGCCATCAGTCGAACATGACCTTCGTTCTGAACCAGACCACAATGACCTGCGAGCAGAGTTATTATAAAGTAATGAATGTTTCCGCAGGCTACGTCAGCCATTCCTTCAATCAGTTCGTAAAGACAGACGGCAATTATGTTTTCCGTGTTGACCACGGCGATTACTATCCCAGAGCCATCTATATGTCAAGATGCATGGTCGGCGGAGCCATTGACAGGGTATCATACGGAAATATTTTTGATATCAAGGATGCCACAACCTACCACTATAACTACACCGGAGTTTCCATCGGCGGATTTGAGCTTTCTTCCACAAATACTCTTCTTGTGGGAAATTCCATAGATCAGAATGACAGCTCCACAACTCCCGACAGCCAGAGAAATATTTTCCTGATAGTGATACCTAAGAACCTAAGCAGCATTGACACATTATGGCTCACAGAGTATGCCTCCACAGCAAATATCACCGTCCGCACACCTCAGCTTGTCAAGCTTACGGACGAGCATTTTATGGTAATGTGGGAAGAGGTCAACAAGTCAACTAATGTATCAAAGGTTCAGTCTGTACTCATTGACAGCTGGGGAAATGTATCCTCCCGCAGGGAGCTTAAGAATTACACACTTTCCGATTGCCAGCCTGTTATGACCTCAAAGGGAACATTAATGTGGTATGTTTCCGATGGTCAGTCTGTGACCAAGTATGAATACGCTCCCTTTGCTCCCGACCCCATCGAAGCATTCGTGGAAAGACTTTACACAAAGCTCCTGGGACGGGCATCCGATGTGAATGGAAAGGCAAATCACGTTCAGAGACTCAGAAACGGTGCATCTGCAGCGGATATTGCTAAGCTGTTTGTGACAAGCACCGAGCTTCAGAACAAGAAGCTCACAAACAGAGAGTTCGTAAGAAGAATGTACGTAACAATGCTTGACAGAAATCCTGATGCAGGTGGACTTACACGCTGGGCGACAGCACTTGACAACGGCTGCTCTTACGGCTATGTTCTTGCAGGCTTCTCCACATCTGCAGAGTTCACAAAGCTTTGTCAGAGCTACGGAATCACAAGGGGTACATATGTATCTGCCGAGAACCGTGACAAGAACGAAAAGCTTACAGCATACGTTTCCCGTATGTACACAAAGGCACTGAACAGGAAGTACGATATCAAGGGACTTAACAACCATACAGGAAGATACATCGCAGGAACAAGAGATGCAAAGGGAATCGCTCACGATTTCATCTTCTCCGCTGAGTTCCTGAGATGTGATCTCAGCGATGATGCTTTCATCAATACTATGTATGCAACCTTCTTTGACCGTGATCCGGATGCAACGGGCAAGGCAAACTGGACAGCAAGAATGAACAGCGGCTGGACAAGAGAGCAGGTTTTCGACGGCTTCACAAGCTCCGCCGAATTCAAGACTCTTGTTGCCGGTTTTGGAATCTGATCGTACAATAAAGAATCCGCACGCCGAATTTACGACGTGCGGATTTTGTTTTGTCATATACAATATGTTACTCTTTGTTTATAGTGTAGATGTACTTGTAAATAACGTGCAGTGCATATTCACGTGTGACCTTGGCGTTGGGGTAGAAATTTCCCTTTGAATCCGCAGATATCGCACCCATTGCATAGGCAACAGCAATGCTTCCGATATCTTCATCGCTTTCCTTGACATCCTTGAAGGGGGACTTGAAAATGCCTTTTAATGCCAGCAGCTTGTTGTTGGGTGCATATCTTGATGCAAATGCTGCAGCCATCTGGCGGCGGGTCAGGGAAGAGGCGGCAGAATTGCTCGCCGTATCCTCTTCCATGACATCCTCTTCCACAGCCTCTTCTTCATAATCTACGTATACAGCATAGTTGAAAAGCATATCCATAAGCCTGTTCATTTCGTTTACGCTTATATCAGCGGTAGGGTCAAGCTTGCTGTCGGTAGTGAGGATAACTCCGTTTTCGTAGAGCTTCTGAATTTCCTTTGCGTAAGGTGATTTATCAATATCGGTATAGGGACATTCGGAGGGAATTTCCTTAGTGGTAGTGATCTTTCCTCCGTCGTATCTGCAAAGCTTTCCTGTCTTAGCATTGAGCACCCAGCTGTCCATTGTATAGCAAAGATAGGTATGAGCCTTGGATTCAAGGTCGGTGAATCCGTCATGATACAATTTCATGGGCTGCTCCGCAAAAAGCTTTTTGTAAGCAGCAGGCTTGGAAAGTATTTTCCCGTCACCGTAATCAACATCGGTAAAGGTGCATCTGAAGGACATTACCTCATTGTCAGAGTTTACAGTGACTCGTATGTTATCGTTTTTTACCTGAATATTGTTTTCATAGTGGCAGAAGGTGAGGGAACGCTCAGTCTCCTTGTAATTCTTGGTGTTTGCTGCGGGTTTTGAGTTATCTTGGGAGGCAATGAACTTGTTGAATTTTGTCTCTCCCAGATAGTATATACATGCTTCCTTTGCGGTAGTATTTGCAGTCTTTACATTCAGCAGCGGCTTTTCATTTGCGGTGGAATCATTGTAGCTCCTGCTGAAGGAGAATACCTTTCCTGTCTTTGCATCAACAGTGACATGTATGGAAGCATAAACCTTGTCGTTGTTTATCTGGTAATGCAGATTACGGAAATATCCGCAGGAGGAATCACCGTTCTTTTCAAGGCTGCTTGATTTAAGCAGATATTTGCTTGTTAGCTTAATATATTTGTCCTTTTTCAGCAGCTTGGTTATCTCATCGGTGGAAAGCAGACTGCCAAGCTCCTCCATTGCAGCGTTTTCTGCCTCTGTGAATTCAACGCCCTGACCTCCATCCATATCTTCTTCCGTCTCTACACATTCATCCTCTGCCATAGCGGGTTCTGCGTATTCATCGGTGTTCATAGCCTTGATGTAATCGGCGGACATGGTGCTGGGCTTGCCTGTGAATGCGTCATAGATAATGCTTGATACAGGCTCATAGATGATATTAACGCTCTTGATAGGATATTTTCCCGTCTCCTTATTGTAGTTGTTCCAGTCATATTCAAATACATAATATGGTTTGATATCAACATCCTTCTGATATATTTTGTGAATATCATCAAGGGAAACAATGCTTTCGGGAGATTTGAATTTTGCATCCTCCCACCAGATGTAGCAGGAGAAACGGATAACATCACCTGTGGATTTATCCAGAACGATAGAACCGCGTCCTGCATTTGAGGCGGATATATCCTTGTATTCTCTTGTGAAATTGATACTCACACGATCGGAGTTTATCTGAGTTGAAATATCCGAACAGCTGAGCTGTTTTTTCATCTCAGGGTTTATCTTTTCCAGCCATGCAAATGCCTTTGAAACGTACTCATCCTTTTTCATGGGAGCAAAGGCAGGCTGATAATTACCGGATCTGTTTGAATTGTATTCATATCTTGTAATAGTTTTTCCCTTGACTGTTATATTGAGGCTTGTTCCGTCTTTCGGGTCAGACCATCTGAATTCAAATGTATTCTTTTTGTTGTAGGATGAGGTGCTGTAATTGAAATCGGTCATTTCCTTGGGAATAGAAATAACCTTCTTAACAAGGGTAAGAGCTGCTTTCATATCAGCATCAGCAGAATCGGATTTGGCTGCAGTATCAGTTGTTTCCGCATATACCTGCGGTGGGAAGGTCAGAGGTATAGCTGTACAGAGGACAGCCGCAGTAATTCCCGCAATAATTCTTTTGTACATTAACGATCATTCCTTTCGGGAGATTTTGGGTTCCTGCATATAATACAATTTACAGCTGTAAAATTTTTCAAAAACACCCGTATTTTTCTGCTTTTTTTATAATTGCAAAAAATACGGGTGTTTTTATTATTTATCAATTTGTCTTAATATGTGCCTGATGTATGCGAAGGTGTAATCCTCACCCTTTTCAGCAAGCATACGCAGGAGCTTTTCAAGCTGCTTTGCAGTAACGGGATGGATCATTCTGTTTGCACGTCCCCTTTCAAAATATGCAAGGGGAGCAGCGTCGGTGTAGTTTTCCTTCATGTATATCTTGCTTGCCGCAACACGGTCGCAGAACATTTCTATTACATATTTCAGAGGCATGGGGACAGGTGACATGACCTTCTTAACAGGATCGTAATCGGTCCAGTATTCAAAATGATGCTTGTTTCTGCCCTTATGGTGCATCCATGCAGTGCTGGCACCGAATTTCTCCCGTTCTGCTTCGTTGGGACTTCTCGTTCCCTGATACATGGCACAGCTTATGAGAAATTCCGTGGGGCTGAATTTTGAAAGGTCATGAGTAAGACCCTGAAGAGGGATACCTGCACGGAAACAGTTTTCACAAACAGCCTTTCTGTGTGCGGTGACAGTTTTAAGATGACCGACAGCATTTTTTAGTTTTATCTGAGGGATGTTCATTTCGGTTATCCTTTCCGATTATCTTGCCGAACTGCGGTATTTTGCAGCCTTGTGCCTTGATTTATCCTGATACATAAGATCGTCTGCGATCTTGATTATATCATCCACAAACAGATCATCCGTTATGGGCTTGCTATATGTACCGAAGCTGCACTGTATGGTATACGGCTTACCGCAGCTGTTGTTTGCATTGTCAATATATTCACGTATCTTATGCAGTATCTCACTTGATGAAGCACCGGGATCGGATGTTCCAATGCTCGCAAGCATAAATTCATCGCCGCCGAAACGAGCACATATCTCATTTTCTCCCCAGCATGTTTTCATTGCTTCCGCAATGGTTTTCAGTGCAAAGTCACCCTCTGCATGACCAAAGGAGTCGTTGATATCCTTCAGTCCATCCATATCCATTGAGATAACAGTGAGATAGCAGACATCATCCTTGCTGTTCTGTGCATCTGTGATGCTTTGTATAATAGAGGAGTAGAAGCCTCGTCTGTTGTAAAGTCCGGTAACATGATCTCTGATGTAAAGATCCCGGAGCTTTGCAATAACTTTTTTCTGGACCGCCTGGCTGTTTGCGATCTCAAGAACGTGGTTCAGGTTGGTGGAATATTTTTCAAGATGCTTGTAATTATTATTGGCAGGCTTGCCGTCATACCCTCCGGAAAGTGCGGTAATGGCACGTCCGATATAATTTCCCTGGAAATGAACCGACCATACGAAAAAAGCAGTGTTTTCACGGAAGGCATCATGCAGCCTTAACGGAATACCCGTTTCGGTGTAATATGGCTTATAGCAGGTATCGGTTCGGTCATGCTCCATAAGGACAAGCATTCTGCGTTCATTTGAGGAGAGCTGATCGCTTTCATAAGCTGTCAGAAGATCCTCGTAGTTTTTGCTCATAGTCATGAATTCATCATCCACAACAATGCTGATATAGTTCCAATGGAATGGGTTGGACTTGCTTCTGATGCATTCACTCAGCGACGATGCGTCAAACCTGTCCAATGCTTCACGGCAGAAGCTGCTCATAAAATCATCATATTCTTCTGAGTGGTCAATTTTGATAAACATCTCGGAAATAAGTCCGGCAGATTCGGAAAAGTCAATAGGTCTGCATCTGCAGGACTGTGAGAAAACCACTTTGTGGTCAACAGAAATGGTTTCGCATATCTGACCCTGCTCAAACATTCTTGTCATGGCTTCTACGGCTTTGATGCCTGCAAGCTCTGTGTTCTGCTTGGCAGTAGTCAGTCTTGGTATATGGAATCTCTCGGCGTAGATACCGTCAAATCCCGTAACTATCACATCATCGGGGACCCTTAAGCCGTGTTCGGCAAGCTTTGCACATATTGTCATAGCCATTGAGTCATTTGCACATACGAATGCATCGCCGATAGGAAGTCCCGTGGCAAGAAACTCTTCAAAAGCCTTTTCTGTAGGATCCGCCCAGAAGTCACCGTAGAGTATTCTGTTTTCATCCGGCTCAATGCCATGAGCACGCAGACTCCTACGGAAGCTCTCCACACGTTCTTCTGATAAATCGTTTCCCTTTATACCTGCGACCATGTTTATGGTGCGGCAGCCGTGTTCTTCGATTATATGATCGGTAATTATTCCGAAAGCCTTTGAGAAGTCATAAACGATATTGCAGCATCCCTCCCAGACGCCGTTGATTATGGCAACGGGCAGACCGTGAGCTTTGGAATCCGCAACGATTTTTTCGGCAATGCTTTTTGTTTTTAATGTCTCGGTGAGAACTATCATTCCGTCAAGGATGTCATAGTTAATATGATCGAATATCTGTGCCTCGCCCTTATCATAGGTGTTGTTTAAGTAAAAATCAGTAAAGGAATTATAGAAAACAGCCTTATATCCGCACTTATAGCATTGCTTTGCTACAGAATCAGCAAATTCGGTCTGAATGTCGTTCTGTAATCTGCATAAGCATATGCCGATAATCTTCATGTTGTCAACAGCCATTTCATCATCCCTAACTTTTCTGTAATATATCTAATAGAATAATATCATAAAACAAAAGATTCGTCAATACATTGTTATGATTTTTTACATATTCCAGTACTATTCATCTCTGGTGATAAAAATAGGGATAGGAGGGCAGTTGGGACGATTGGAAAACTCAGCTGTGATAACAGTGAATCTCCTGCTGTCGATGCTTTTCACGAAATCCATAACAGCGGATTTTTCTTCAAATCCGGTGTCTCTGCCGTAGTAGACTATCAGCGAAATAAGCCCGCCCACCTTAAGCAGCTCAAGGGATTGGGAAAGTGCCTCAATGCTTGTGTCAGCGTTCGTATGAATGGAGTGGTCTCCCATAGGGAGCCATCCCAGATTAAATGTAATGCAGGAAACAGAACCCGGCTCTGCATAGCTTTTCATGTTCTGATGACCCTCCATCAAGACATCTGCTCTGTGGGAGTATCCGTGTGCCTCTAAAAGCTCACGGGTGCTGTTGACTGCGTCCTCCTGTATATCGAAGGCGATAACGTGTCCCGTTTCACCTGCAAGCTCAGCCATAAATACAGTGTCATTTCCCCGTCCTGCTGTAGCATCTATGCAAATATCTCCCTCATGGATGTGTGAGGCTATTACCTGACGGGAAATGTCAAGTGCACTGAAAGATCTGCTCATATTGATTCCTCGTTATAGTTTTTTGTAAACAAGCACTTCAAATTGTGCCGATGTTTCAAGGAAAGTCAGAGCGGCAACACGACGATGCCCCTCCTCGCTTGTTTTGTAATAGTAGGGGGTCATGGAAAAAAGGCTCTGAATATCGGCAGCGGAATCGATCAAGATAGTACGTTCCGTTTTCTTGACACCGCAAAGCTCAAATCCGGGGATATCATAATCATGCACCCGGTTTTTGTACGGTTCGTCATAGACCGCAGCCTTCAGGCTGAAAAGATGCTCTTCTCCGGGGATAGCCATTATAAGATATCCGCCTTTTTTCAGTACACGGAGATACTCTTCACGGCAGAAGGGAGCAAACATTGTAACGATAACATCGGCGGATTCCTGAGCCAGGGGCATGCGGAATATGCTTGCCGCAGCGATCTCAGAATCATTCTTTGTTCTGAATCGTGATGCCGCTGCCCCGCAGGCAAGCTTTGAAATATCAAATCCGCAAAGATGAAATTTCTTTCCCGCTGATGCAAGGGAATCATATATTTTCTCAGTATAATATCCCTCTCCGCAGCCTGCGTCCACGACAGTTCCCGACCTGAAAACCTCGCATACTGCATGGCTGACAGTTTCTGCGAGATGGGAATAATATCCCTTTCCGAGAAAATCCCGCCTTGCATTTACCATCATCTTGTTGTCACCGGGGAGCTTTGCGTTCATATGGTTGGATACCAGCAGATTAACATATCCCTTTGCGGCAATGTCAAAGCAGTGACCATTTCCGCACTTGTATGAATTTCCCTGAATATCAAGCCCCTCACTGCATACAGGGCAAATAAAGCAGCTCACTGTTTTTCCTCACTTTCGGATTCCTTCTCGGCATTATCGGTAATGCTTATGCGGACTTTAACTATGCGGTTATCCTCGGCTTCAAGAATGGTAAAATGGAATATTCCTGAGGATATCTCTTCTCCGTTTTCGGGAATTCGTCCGAACAGTTCCATAAGCCATCCGCCTATAGTATAGCTTTCGCTGTCAATGGAATCATCGGGGAGAGAGAGCTTTTCTTCAAGCTCGCTTATATTAAGCTCGGCAGCCGCCTCATATGTGTGGTCATCTATACGGATGAGTGTCTGACATACCTCGTCGGTCTCATCGTATATCTCGCCCAGCAGTTCTTCAATAAGATCCTCCATTGTGACCATGCCGCAGGTTCCGCCGTACTGGTCCTTTATTATAGCCATGTGGAGCTTTTCCTTCTGCATCTTTGTAAGCACCTCGGAAACTGTAACGAATTCTGTTATGAAAATGACCTCGTGGATAATGCTCTCTATGCCGTCAGCAGGGAAGCCTTCAACGGAAAGACGGAAGAAATCACGCTCATGGATGAATCCGATAATATTGTCGATGCTCTTTTCGTAAACAGGCATACGTGAATACTGCTCCTTGAAGAACAGCTCACGGATATGGTCTGTGCTGTCGTTTTTCTCAACAGCGATAATTCTGACACGGGGGATAAGTATCTCGGAAATGTTTTTGTCGTCAAATTCCAGTGCGGAGCGTACAAGATCGCTTTCCTGCTCCTCCAGAACGCCCTCCTCCTCGATCTCGTCGATTATGTATTTCAGCTCGTCCTCTGTAACGGAGGGTGTGCTGTTTTTCTTGCTTATCAGACCGGAAACAGCACGCTTCAGAGCCATGAATACTGCGGAAACGGGGGTAAGGATGACCATTATTCCCGACAGGATACCCGAGCAGGCAAGAGCAAAGCTCTCCGCATTTTCCTTAGCAAGGCTTTTGGGGAGTATCTCTCCGAAAATAAGAACGAGTATGGTCATAGCTGCAGTGGAAATACCTACACCCTTTTTGCCGAAAAGCTCGGTGCATATGAGTGTGCCGAGAGATGTGGAGAGAATGTTTACGATATTGTTTCCCACAAGTATAGTTGTGAGAGCCTTATCAAAGTTTTCTGCAATGGCAAGGGCACGTGCAGCACGCTTGTTTCCCTCTGAAGCCATATGCTTAAGGCGTATCTTATTGACTGACGAAAATGCGGTCTCGACCGATGAGAAGAAAGCTGAACAGATGAGAAGCAGTCCTATCGCTGCATATTCCATAAAAACGATCCTTTCAGAAGTTCATGTTATTCATATAAAAAAAGGTGCCCCCTAAGTCAAAGCTTCGGGGGCAAGATCATGATATAGGATTATGGGGGATTTTTCCCCACGGTGCCGGGGTAAGAGCACCGTGAGGATAGGGTTCTTTTAATACCTGCTGTGAGGGGTAACACAGTCGATCATTAAAAGCTTGAAATGAAATTCCGTACTCTTTTGGAGTACAGTTATATAATAACCCGCTTTTGTGTAAAATATGTGAAAGCAGACTGAAAGTGAAATGAAACAGAAAACAAAAATTGATGAAAATTGTCACATTTTTTCAGTGCTTGTATGCGGACGTTTCCCATTATCATGAAGCGGCATCCCGATGCCTTTTTTATTATACCATATTATTCAAAATTATTCAAGTGTTTTTTCCTTTCGGTTGACATAAACGGCAAAGGATGGTAGAATTAGGGGAGTGCTGATAAAGGCAATGATTACTGCATATACAAAAGGCGTGTTATTATGGATATTTACGTTCCCGATTACTATGAAAAATTTCGCTGCATAGGCTCAGCCTGCCGTGACAACTGCTGCATCGGCTGGGAGATAGATATAGACAGTGTGACTCTGGAAAAATATATGACCCTTGGGGGTGCCCTGGGAACGGAGCTGAGAGCAAATATCATCCGCTCCGAGGATGGCTCCGACTGCTTTGCTACGGGAGAAAATGACCGCTGCCCCTTCCTTAATGAAAACAATCTCTGCAGGCTCATCCTTGCTGGCGGTGAGGAAATGCTCTGTGAAATATGCTCTCTCCATCCCCGTTTCAGAGAGTGGTTCGGAGACAGGTGCGAAATGGGGATAGGTCTCTGCTGTGAGGAAGCCGCAAGGATAATCATAGGAAACGATGCTCCCTTCGGACTTCATCAGATCGGTACCGAGGAAGGGGGAGAAGCACTTTCGGATGCAGAGTGCCGTCTCCTTGAAATAAGAGACGAGCTTTTCTGGCTAATTGACCGAGGGGGGAGCTTCGGTGAAATTGCCGAAGCTCTGCTTAAACGTTCCTCGGAAGCGGAAACAGAGCTTACGGGAAATGTCCCGTCGCGTATTTCTTTCCCCGATAACAGTGAATATGCAGAAAAAGCAGCTGCTCTGCTATCCTCTCTTGAACCCATAAATCCTGAATGGACAGACCTATGCAAAAAGCTCGCTCCTATGGGCAAAGTGCCTGAAATCTCAGAACTTGCGGGTTTCAAGAACCTTTTATCCTGCTTCATTTTCAGATATTTCATGAAATCCGCCTGTGACGGGGAAATATTTCTGAAAACCGCACTGGGTATATTTTCTGCCGAAGCTGTGTCCCTTATCATGAGCGTAACGGGGAAAAGTCTTTCGGACAGTGCCTGTCTCTGGTCAAAGGAGACGGAATACAGCCTTGAAAACCTTGAGATGATATACGATTTTCTCTATGAGATCTTTTATTAAGGCTTCCGGTAAAACGTTTTACCTGATTTTCGTGAAAATAAACTATTCATTTGCTATTGCAATTTGTTGTATGCTATAGTATAATAAATGCATCGGTCTATGGAAAATTTTCCTAAGGAAAGGATGCAGTTACATGAATATTTTTGAAGAAAACAAGGCAAAAGCGGAAGCAAGCTATGAGGCTCTTATTGCAAAGAAAAACAAGATATCCGACTGTTTCACATCATTTAACGGTGTGTATGACAGATACGAGGATCCTGTTCTGACAGCCGCTCATGCTCCCCTTATCTGGAAGTATGATTATAACCCCGAAACAAATCCCTACTTCATGGAGCGGCTCGGCGTGAATGCAGTGCTGAATTCAGGTGCGATATACATGAACGGGAAGTATTATCTTGTTGCGAGAGTTGAGGGAAATGACAGAAAGTCCTTCTTTGCGGTAGCAGAGAGCGACAGTCCCGTTGACGGCTTCCGCTTCTGGGATTATCCCGTAGTTCTTCCCGACACAGAGCCTGAGGAGACTAACGTGTATGATATGAGACTCACTCAGCATGAGGATGGCTGGATCTATGGCGTATTCTGTTCCGAAAGCAAGGACAAGTCCGTGAACGATCTTTCTGCCGCAACAGCACAGGCAGGTATCGTCCGTACCAAGGATCTTAAAACATGGGAGAGACTTCCCAATCTTAAGTCAAAGTCTCCTCAGCAGCGGAACGTTGTTCTTCACCCCGAATTTGTAGACGGAAAATATGCATTCTATACTCGTCCTCAGGATGATTTTATCTCCACAGGCTCAGGGGGAGGAGTTTGCTTCGGCCTCTGCGAGAATATTGAAAACCCCGTTATCTGCACAGAAGAAAAGGTCATATCACCCCGTCTGTACCATACAATAACAGAGGTCAAGAACGGTGCGGGTGCAGTTCCTATCAAGACTCCCAAGGGCTGGATACATATCGCTCACGGCGTAAGAAATACAGCTGCAGGTCTCAGATATGTTATCTACGTTTTTGCAACAGATCTGAATGATCCCTCAAAGCTTATCGCATCTCCATCGGGACTGTTTATTGCTCCTCACGGCTCCGAGCGTGTTGGCGACGTTTCCAATGTATGCTTCACAAATGGTGCTATAGTTCGTGAAAACGGTGATGTTTACATATACTATGCATCCTCCGATACGAGAGTACATGTTGCAGCTACAACTATCGACAAGCTTATGGATTACACATTCAACACTCCCTCCGACCCCCTCAGAAGCGTTGACTGCGTAAAGCAGAGATGTGAGCTTATCGAAAAGAACCTTAAATTCCTTGGCAGATAATTCCGTTTTTGAAAAATGCCGGCAGGGAACCCGGTTCTGATTTGAATATTTTGACATTTTCCCTCCGCAAAGCATATTATATACAGCATTATTGTATTAAAATATGCTTTGCGGAGGTGCTGTTTATGGAGATAATTCTTGCTGTTATTATGGTGATATTTGCTGCTGCAATGATAATTGACGGCATTTCGGAAATGAAACGTGCGGAGAAATGCAGACCGAAAACCGTGATAGTTGTACCTGTTTCCGCGGAGACCTCCGACGCTGAGCTGCTGCTTCGTGAAGCACAGAAGGCTGCGGGGGAGATAAGCGGAGGGTGCAGGGTGGTCATCTGCGATATGGGAGCGGATGATGATACTCTTGAGGTGTGTCGGAAATTTGCCGAGGAAAGCGGTGTTTTTGAACTGAAAACAGGTGGCAGTTCCGAGGATGTTATCCTTGAGATATGCTCCTGAAATATGCACATATTATGAGGGATAAATTATCAATGATTATTGACACGGCAGATATTATGTAGTAAAATATAATTGATAAAGTGTGCTTGCGGATATGGCATATGTCGGCCTATCCATATCAGACAGCAGGACTTTGAAAGGAAGCGGAAAAGTATGGTACTGATAGTGTTTATTATAGCATGGCTTATTTCGCCTATCGTACTTCTGATATTGTATTGCATAGAGAGATCAGTCAATAAAAAGCTGAAATCGGAAAATGAACGTCTTTCCATGCTTCTTCTGAATAAAGATAAAACACCCGGGCAGGAGGCTTCGGTTCATCAGGCTCCGCCTCCTGCAGCTCCTGTACGGAATACAGCGGCTGAGTATGGATATATGCAGCAGCCCGTTCCTGCACCGCCGGTGTATACAGAAGCAGACCGGCCGGCGGAATCTCAGCCTCAGTCTGTCAGAGAGCCTGCATCTGTTCCGGATCCTTTGTCTGTTTCCCCTCAGAAAAAACAGGGTGCCAGTGCAATTAATACTATACTCGTGCTGGGTACGCTTTTCGTGTCTCTTGCGGGATTTGTATTTGCCGCAGCTGCATGGGGAGTACTGAATACCTTCTTCAAATCTGTAATGCTCCTGTCATTCTCGGCATTGTTCTTCGGAATACATATCGCTGCGGATAAGAAGCTTAAGCTGGAACGCACAGGACGGGTGTTCTTTGTCCTTGGAAGCATATTCCTGCCTGCTGCTGCTTTTGCAGCGGGAATGCTGCAGGTATTCGGTAAATATTTCTCATTCTCGGGTGATGGGAAAAATTTTGTTGTGGCATTGATAGCTGTGCTTGCAGCGGTACCGTTCTTTATCGGAGCGAAAAAATATAATTCTGCTGCTTATGCAAGAACTGCTTTCTGTGCAGTTTCGGCTGCAGCGGCAGCTCTGCTCTGGTCTTCTCCCACCTTATTCCCCCTTACCGCAGCACTGTTTTCGGCATTTGTAATGTTCCTATTGCCTTTGCTGACCGGCAAAAGGGATGGAGTTATTCTCTCACGGATAGGGTGGTTTGCAGCGGCGAACACCGCTGTACTGGGATGTGTGTCAATATTCACTGCCGAAAGCGGATATATTTCACTTGCGGCTCTTGTTATTTTCGGTGTGTGCTTCATGTCAAAAAGCTTCGCAAACAGGAGCGGAGCGGCAAGTGCAGTTTTTTTCACTGTGTTTGCAACGGCAGGTGCCGTAAGGGGCTTTGCTCCCGATGGGCTTGGAGATGTCTTTGTCATCGGAGCGGCAGTTTCCCTTATCAATGCGGTTCTTTCCGCAGCGGGAATATTCTCCGATAAGCAACGCAAAGCATTGAAGGTCATCTCAGGTATCGCATCTGTTCTCGGCATAGCTGTGGGAATCATTTTCAGCGGTATCTCTCTTGTGCATCCCGAAAACATGGAAAGCACCGAGCTTCTCTATATTTCCATCGCTTCTCTTATTTTCTTCACGGAGCTTTTGTTCCTTGCATTCCGTGAGGATTCTCCTGTATTCCGCGGACTTACTGTGGGAGGTTTTATCTGGGCAGCATCTCAGTGGATGATGTATTTCGGTATGACCGAACACTGCCTGTCCCTTGCATGCTTCGCAGGCATGGTATATATGCTCATACTGTCCCTTGCTTCACTGAAATGTGAAAGGATAAAGCGGCTGTACGGCGTGGAATGCGGAGCAGTATACAGTGTTATTACATTTATTACTGTTGCTGCAGAATCTGCATGGCAGGTCGGTTTTCTCAGTGACTGCTGCATTATTCTTGCCGCAGCGGTATGCGGAATAATCGTTTCATTTATCACTGCAGTTTCGGATGGCGGAAGGCTTGCTGTATTCGGAAAGATCATGGCTCCCGTAATGACGGCATCCTGTGTTTTCCCTCTTCTTGCATGGGCGGATATATCCGATATGGAGTATGACAGCTCACTTATGCGGGTATTCCTTATCGCATCGGCAGTGTCATCGGTATTTGCATCATGCACCATACTTATTAAGAAATTCGCTCCTCTCGAAAATGCTTATAAGGTGCTTCAGGGAGCAGCTTTATCAGCAGCGGCGATAGTGTCGCTGATATACGAAAACAGTCTTACCTCGGCATTTGCAATTATTTTCGTATATACGCTGATATGGCTTTTCAGAGATGTTATTTCGGGCAGGAAATACAGAGGTGCTGCTTATTCCGCAATGACTATGCTCCTTGTAACAATTATGGGAATAGGTACGGAGATCACCGATACTGCCTATATCTATACATTCCCTGTATGGGGCATAGCGGCGATTTTCGCAGCTTGGCTGTTTGCGTCCGCTTCAAATGAGGAAGCAGCGGGAATTACGGGCAGGTTCCTTACGGTTTCCGCTCCGCTGTGGGCGGCTGTGCAGTTTATCGCCTGCGATTCATTATATGATGAACCCATGTCCATGCAGTATATAATTCTTGCATCAGCCTTTGTGACTGCGGCTATGGGTGCATATGTCTGTGAAGTACGGGGAACAAATCTGCACATGTTTTTCGTAATGTGCCTTGCTTTCGGGTCCATGAGAGAGATATGCGGGGAAGCTATGGAAGAAACAATTCCTACGCTGATACTTGCCGCTGTCCTTGCGGTATTCGGAAGATTTACTCACAGAGATCATATTCTCGGAGGTAACGGAAGAAAGATCCGCAGCTCCGATATATGGTCACTGTCCGCATTCATTGCACCTTTCTGTATGCTCTCAGACCGGTTCAGATGGTATGAGGATTCCGGGTGGAATAGATGTGTTATAAGCTGGCTGTGCTATCCCGTGTTTGCATTGCTGGTACTGAATCTTATCAGGCGTGAAAGCAGCAGAGTGACTGTGAAGGGCTGTCAGACTGCGGCAGCAGCGTTTATCATGCCGTTCTGGTGGGGCATACCCTACAGTGCAGGAATAAAAAGAGTTCCCGAATTCATGGAGCTTGAATTCAATATGATCCCCGTGTTGATATTCCTTGTGCTTCTGCGGATCATCCACCGTGACAACCACAAGATCACAGATATCATCAGCTTTGCGGTATCGGGGCTTTGTACATTGACGCTGCTTTTCTCGGCAATGAGCGGTGATTATGTATTCGATGCGGTATTTTTAGGACTTGTGTTTGCTGTAATGCTTGCAGTGTCATTTTTCATCCGCAGAAGAAGATGGTTCACACTGGGTGCAGGGGGACTTGCCGCTGAGGGTATCCTGCTGACTATTGCTTACAGCGAAAGCACAGTATGGTGGATATATCTTCTTGCAATGGGTGTTGTCCTTATTGCTGCAGGAATCAGAAATGAGATAAGAAAACAGCAGAACGAAGAAAAGGGTACAAAGAGGTCTTCATTCCTGTCCGAATGGGAATGGTAGAATGATATCCTGATGTAAAGGATGGTCGGAAATGGATATTGGAATAGATCTTGGAACGGCTAATATTATGATAAGCATGGGCAGCAAGGGAGTTATTCTCTACGAGCCGTCTGTTGTTGCATTCAATAAAAAGACGGAGGAGATAATCGCTGTTGGCAGCGAGGCGTACAGGATGATAGGCAAGGCTCCCGATCACATTGCGGTTATCCGTCCCCTTTGCGACGGCGTTATCTCGGATTATGACATGACCGAAAGCATGCTGATGGAATTCATCCATAGGGTCACAGGGAAGCAGATGCTTATGCCGAGGATAGTAATGTGTGTTCCGTCGCTGGTCACTGATGTTGAGAGCAGAGCGGTTATTGATGCAGCGAGACGTGCAGGTGCTCAGAAGGTTTATCTTATTGAGGAGCCTGTTGCCGCACTGCTTGGAGCAGGCGTTGATATTTCCAAAGCCAAGGGAAATATGGTGGTCGATATCGGCGGCGGTACAACTGATATTGCTGTAATATCAATGAACGGGATCGTCGCAAAGGATTCCATCAAGCTTGCGGGAGATAAGCTTGATCTTGCTATTATGAAGTATGTCCAGGCAAAGTATCGTATCATGATAGGTGAAAAGACTGCGGAAAATGCAAAGATATCTCTGGCAAATGTGTTCGACCCCGATGGCAGCCGTGAAATGATAGTCAAGGGACGTAACCTTGTAACAGGTCTTCCCGCAAAGCTCAAACTCTGCGATTACGATATTTACAAGGCACTCATTGACCCCATCGGCGAGCTTGTGGATGCAGTCAAGGGAGTGCTTGAACGCACGCCTCCGGAGCTTTCGGGAGATCTCTGTACCAATGGTATCATACTTACAGGCGGAGGAGCACTTCTCAGAGGTCTGGACAAGCTCCTGTCATCACAGACTCATATTCCCGCAAGGGTTGCGGATGACCCGTTGAGATGCGTTGCCATGGGTTCAAGCAAGGCGTTCAATATGCTTGATACCCTCCTTGACGGATTCCAGAGGATATCACTTTATAAATTCAGCGAACAGCAGGATTGAGCGTCCTGACGAAATGGAGGATAAATATGAATACAGCAATGCTTCTTAAGCCCAAAAGTCTTGTTTCCTACATTTATTCGGATATCACAGCATCTGAGGGACTATCACAGTTCATTTCGGGAGGATATACCGCCGTACCCGTTATTGATCGTGACGGAATGTATGTAGGAGTTGTCAGTGAACGTGATTTCCTCTACAGAATGCTTGATACTAAAAGCACTGATATGGATACTGACGGTCTGACTGTGGGGGAGCTCATCAACAATGAACGCTTTGAGACAGTCGCTATCGATGCAGGTATTGACGAGGTCTTCAAAAAGATAATCGAACAGAATTTTGTTCCCGTAGTTGACAGCAGAGGCTCCTTCTCGGGCATCGTTACCCGTAAGGACGTGCTTGTTTATATGCATAAAAAGATAGGCACCCTGGACTGAAAAATTTTAAGAACCTGTCTTCACAAGCGTATGCGTACGTCTTTTCGGCAAATTTTGCCGCAGACTGCGATAAAAATGCTTGCCGGGCAACAGCCCGCCTTCAAATTTTTGCCTTGCCTTCGGCAAAATTATGCTCGAAAATCCGCACACATATCTTGTGAAGACAGGTTCTAAACTCTGCAGAAAGGAGCGGAAAAATGAATTACATAATCCTTGACATGGAGTGGAATCAGCCTGTTTCCCGTGAAAAGACTGTCACTCCCACATCGGGCAAAACCGCTCTTTTCGGTGAGATAATCCGTATCGGAGCGGTGCGTCTGGACGAGGAGCTTAATGACACAGGAAAGTTTCACATAAGCATACGACCCCTGTTTTATAAGAAAATGAACAGCACAGTTCAGCGAGTAACGGGTCTGGGAAGCAATGCACTGAAATCGGGAGTTGCTTTCCCGTCAGCATACCGTTCATTCAGGAACTGGTGCGGCAGCGAATGCGTTTTTCTTACATGGGGCAGTGAGGACGAGCGTGTGCTCATGTCCAATCTTGCTGCCCACAGGATGATATTTGAGGAAGTGCCGAAATTCTACAATCTTCAGCTGATATATGCATATAAAATAGCACGGGACGGAAAGCTCCGCTCACTGAAATATGCGTTGGATTTTTATGGACTAAGCAGTGAGCTTAAAGCTCATGACGCACTTAACGACGCCATCTATGCTGCAAGGGTAGCCGAAAAGATGGATTTCACCGAGCATCTGTCCGGCTATGATAATATGATAGCCGAGGTCCTGCAGAGAAAAAGCGAAAAATATCACCGTACATATCTGAATATTCTGTCTCCCGAAGAAGCGGTCTCAAATACACGGATAATGGCAAGGAACTGTCCTAAGTGCCGCCGGCTTATGAAGCACAATGAATGGATACCTCAGCGTGAGGGAGTATATATTTCCATAGGTGAATGCAGGGAGCACGGAGAGTATTTCTTCCGCATCCGCATGAAGCTGTGTGCTGATGGAAAATATGCGGTAACAAAGACTATCCGCTGTCTCTCGGAGGAGTATCGTGAATTTTACCAGCGGATATATACCGGTCTGAAAAATTAAAAAGCCATAGTATCAGCTGCAGTCTGCTGCAGAACAGATACTATGGCTTTTTTGTGCTTTGTGATTACTTGAGATCCACAAAGCCCACCTTGCGGTATGCCTTGGAGATCGTCTTGCGGGCGATTCTTTCAGCCATCTCTCCGCCCTTGGTGTAGCAGTCTCTGAGATATGCCTTGTCAGCCATAAGACGGTCAAATTCCGTGCGTATAGGTGCAAGTGCATCAGCAACTGTTTCACCTACAGCTAACTTGAAATCGCCGTAGCCCTTGCCCTCAAATTCCTTCTCGATATCCTCAAAGCTCATGCCTGTGAATACGGAGTAGATGGTCATGAGGTTGTTGATACCGTCCTTGCCCTCAGCATATCTTACCTTTGCCTCGGAATCTGTGATAGCCTTCTTGAACTTGCGGATAATGGTGTCCTTATCCTCAAGGATATATACGCAGCTGTTGCGGTTTTCGTCAGACTTGGACATTTTTGCGGTAGGATCCTGGAGACTCATTACCTTTGCACCCACCTCAGGGATGTAAGGATCGGGTACCTTGAAGGTGTCGCCGTATCTCTGATTGAAACGCTGAG
This sequence comes from Huintestinicola sp., assembly GCA_051882495.1. GTDB lineage: Bacteria > Bacillota > Clostridia > Oscillospirales > Ruminococcaceae > Huintestinicola. Next base: position 52,495 of record JBJERX010000139.1, read on the forward strand.
CAATATTTCTTGCAAGCTCAAGGTGCTGCTTCTGGTCAACGCCTACAGGCACAAGATCGGACTGGTAAAGGAGGATATCGCCTGCCATAAGCACAGGATATGTGAACAGACCTGCGTTGATATCATCGGGGTGCTTTTCGGATTTCGCCTTGAACTGAGTCATTCTTGAAAGCTCACCGAACTGTGTGGAGCAGGAGAGAACCCAGTTCATCTCTGCATGACAGCGGTTGTGGCTCTGAATGAAAGCGATGGACTTTTCGGGGTCGATGCCGCATGCCAGGAGCAGAGCGTATGCTTCGATAGTGTTCTGACGAAGCTTTGCAGGGTCCTGCTTAACTGTGATAGCATGCATATTTGCGATCATATAGATGCAGTTGAATTCCTCCTGGAGCTTGCCCCAGTTGCGGACTGCACCTATATAGTTACCTAATGTGAATGTTCCTGTAGGCTGAATGCCGCTGAGGATTATTTTCTTTTCCTGTGTTTCCATTTTATCAAAAACCTTTCTGATTAGTCAAACATATCCCGGGAAAGCTTACCGAGTATCTCACAGCCCTTTACAAGCTGTTCGTCTGTGGGAGTTGTAAAGTTTAGACGGAATGAGCTGATAGTGTCATTCTCGTTAATAAGGAACGCTGTTCCGGGAACTACAGCAACTCTGTATTCCTCAACCGCCTTTGAACAGAATCCCATCATGTCGCAGCCCTCCGGGAGGGTTGCCCAGATGAACAGACCGCCTTCGGGACGTGTGCATGTTACCTTCTTGGAGAAGCTGCTGTCGATAGCGTCCAGCATGAGACTGCACTTCCGTCTGTTGATAGCTCTGATCTCCTCAAGATGAGCGTCCATGTCGTAATTGTTCAGATACTCGTCGCAGATCATCTGTGCAAGTATATTTGTATGAACGTCCGATACCTGCTTGCATACGACGATCTTTGAGATAACAGGCTTTGGAGCGGAAACGAAACCGACTCTGATCCCGGGTGCAAGCGTCTTGGAGAATGTTCCGGAGTAAATTACAAGTCCCTCAGTATCCATTGACTTGATTGAGGGAATAGCTTCTCCTGCGAAGCGTGTATCGCCGTAGGGATTATCTTCAAGTATCATTACCTTGTATTTCTTCGCAAGCTCATAGACAGCTTTTCTCTTTTCAAGAGATGTACAGAGACCAGTGGGGTTCTGGAAGTTGGGGATTATGTAAATGAGCTTGGGGTTGTTTGAGCTTTTAAGCTTTTCTTCAAGCTTTTCAAGGTTCATTCCGTCGCTGTCCATCTCAACACCTTCAAGATTCACGTTGTAGGACTTGAATGCGTTGAGGCTGCCGATAAATGAAGGAGCTTCACAGATGAGAGTATCACCCTCATTGAGGAGTACCTTGCAGGCAAGCTCATTTGCCTGCTGGGCACCTGATGTGATGATAAGCTCATCCATGTCGGCGTTGAAGCAGCCGTCCTTGGCGATACGCTTCTTCAATGTTTCACGGAGAGGAGTATATCCCTCTGTTATGCTGTACTGGAGAGCGGCAACAGGGTTATCCTTAAGGATCCTTGCTGTAATGTCAGCCACGTCCCGGGAAGGGAATGTCTCGGGAGCGGGATTACCTGCTGCAAGGGAGATCACGGTGGGGTCAGCTGTGAATTTAAGTATCTCTCTGATAACCGACGGCTTCAGAGGGGATACCTTATCTGAAAATACATATTCCATGATAGATTCTGCCTTTCTGTATTTTTTCGGCAATGAAAAGCAAAGCCGATTTATATCTCATACTATTATAACACATATCCGAGGAAAACGCAACATACATTTTTAATAATGAAAGAGACAATACCGCATGATATTTGACGCAAATTGTGCAGGTTTTTCTGTAAAGCTCCGAGGAGATGTGAATATGAGAGAAAACGATACAAGAAGCGGATTTCTGTACGGTTCCGCCGTGCTGATATTATCCGCCGTGATAACCAAAGCAGTAGGTGCATTATTCAAGATACCGCTTACGAATATGCTTGGAGGAGCAGGAATGGGCTATTTCTCCGCTGCTTACGGCATATTCATGCCTGTGTATGCAGTCAGTGCAACAGGACTTCCCGCAGCTGCAGCACGTTCTGTTGCAGGATGCATTTCCCTGGGACGAGCCGACATGATACATACGGTGAAAACTACTGCACTGCGTATGTTCGGAGCAGCGGGACTGATAGGAACGCTGCTTATCCTTCTCGGTGCATATCCGCTGTGTGTGTTCACATCGGGAAGCATAGCGGCACTTCCTGCAGTAATAGCTATAGCACCTACCGTAGCTGCAGGATGTCTTGTATCTGTCTACAGAGGCTGCTTTGAAGGACGGAGAAATATGGTCCCAACTGCAATATCCCAGGTCATTGAAGCGGTAGTCAAGCTGGTAGCGGGTCTTGCAGCCTGCAGCTGGGTGATGAACACAGCACGGGAGCATCCCGGCAGATTCATTCATATAATAGGTGCGGAAAACAGCAGTGCGGATATTATGGAGCTTGCTCTGCCCTATGCTGCCGCAGCTGCTGTTCTGGGGATAACCCTGGCATCCTTTGCGGGACTGATATATATAGCGATTCTTGATAAACGAAGCAGTGCGGGTGAGCCGGTGTATCACGCAGATGAAAATGAACGCAGGAGGGTCAGAGCCGATCTTCTGAAAACGGCAGTTCCCGCAGCTGTGGGAGCACTTGTTACGAATCTGACCTCTGTTATTGATCTGGCAACAATTATGAGAACGCTCAGTATGCTTACGGAGAAAAGTCCGGAGATCTTTGACGGACTGCGGGACAGCGTAAAGAATGTGTCGGATATCCCGAATTTCGTTTTCGGAAGCTTTACGGGGATAGCTGTGACAATATTCAATCTTGTTCCATCGGTAACGAATATGTTCGGAAAGGGTATGCTCCCTGTTGCTTCTGCGGCGTATGCGGAAAAGGACAGGCGTAAGCTGGGAGAATGCAGCTACAATGTGCTGCTTTCGGCGGCGCTGCTGTCAATGCCTGCAGGAGCAGGTATCGCTGCAATGAGTCCCCGGATAATGGAGCTGCTTTTTTCGGGAAGAGAAGCGGAGATAGCAGTCTGCGTAATGCCTCTCAGGATACTTGGAGCAGCACTGCCGTTTCTGTGCATATCATCCGCAGCATTCTCAATATTCCAGGCAGTGGGACGTGCCGACATCCCTGTGAAGCTTATGGGGATAGGTGCGGCAGTTAAGCTTGCCGGGAATCTGGTGCTCACATCAGTCCCACGGCTGAATATTTCCGGTGCGGCATTGTCAACTCTGATATGCTACATAGTCATTTTCGTATTGTCAATACACTGCCTGAAAATCTGCGGAGGCCTTGACGGAAAGAGGGCAGCACGGGCATTTTTTACGCTGATACCGTCATCTCTCCTCTGCGGAGCCTCTGCCCTATTTGTATATTATGCTGATGTTATGGGAGCAGAAACAGGGATAAAGACCCTTGTAAGCTGTGTTTCAGGGGCAATAATTTACATAATAGTTACATATTTTTCGGGAGTAATCACGAAAAGTACGTTAAAATCGCTGATTTCATGAAAAAATTAAAAAAACTCTTGAATTATTCGCTTGAATCGGTTAATATATTATAAGTGACGGTTTTATGGGCATTTGCGGTCATTTGTCACTACTTTTGTTAACCGGGGAACAGAGATATGGATTTTCAATTCAAGGAAAAATATAATATAAGCGATCTGCTGAAAATCATGGAGATACTCCGTTCCGAAAACGGGTGTCCATGGGACAGAGAGCAGGATCATAAATCCATCCGCAAGGATTTTCTGGAGGAAGTTTACGAGGTCTGTGAAGCTATCGACGCTGAGGACAGTGAGCTGCTTCGTGAAGAGCTTGGGGATGTTCTTCTGCAGGTAGTGTTCCATGCACGTATTGAGGAGGAGCAGGGGAGATTCTGCTTTGATGATTCGGTAAGCGATGTGTGCAAAAAGCTGATCGTCCGTCACCCTCATGTGTTCGGCGAGGTCTCAGTCAAGGATTCCGATGAGGTGCTGAAGAACTGGAACGATATCAAGCAGCAGACAAAGGGTCAGGAGACCTATACCGATACTCTGAAAAGCGTATGCTCTGCACTTCCTGCTCTTATGAGAGCACAGAAAACAGCACAGCGTGCAAAGCGTGCGGGTATGGATTTCCCCGATGCGGAAAGTGCTCTGCAGAGTCTTGAGAGCGAGATCTCCGAGGTAAGAGAAGCAGCTGCTTCGGATAATAAGGACGCACTTGCCGAGGAGCTGGGAGATATGCTGTTCGCTGCACAGAACACAGTCCGTCTCTTTGGATTCGATGGGGAAGAACTGCTTACACGTGCTACGGAGAAATTTACGAACAGGTTTGAAAAGACCGAGGAGCTTTTACGTTGTGAAGGGAAGGATATGCGTTCCCTTGACATAGATACGCTGGATGCCTACTGGCAGAAGGCGAAAAATCAATGATAAGTGTATTCCTAAGGGATACGCTAAAAATTATTGGAGGTAAATGTTATGACAAAGGCAGAACTCATCAATGCAATTGCTGAGAAGGGCGGATTTTCTAAGAAAGATGCTGAAAAGGCACTGAACGCTGTAACTGCTTCTATCACAGAGGCTCTTGTAAATCAGGATAAGGTTCAGATCGTTGGCTTCGGTACATTCGAGGTAAGAGACAAGAAGGCTAAGGAAGCTATCAACCCCAGAACTAAGGAAAAGGTTATGGTTCCTGCAAGAAAGTCTCCTGCTTTCAAAGCCGGCAAGGCTCTTAAGGATGCTGTTGACGCCTGACATAATATAAGGTTGTAATCGACCGCGGCTGTACCGGGATGGTCACAGCCGCGGTTTTGCGGAAGGGATGATATCATGAGGCTTGATAAATATCTTAAGGTAACACGGCTTATAAAGCGGAGAACGGTAGCTAATGAAGCATGTGACGCAGAAAAGGTCATAGTAAACGGCAGACCTCAGAGAGCTTCCTACGATGTCAAAACGGGAGACATTATTGAGATCTGTATGGGTGCGAAGCCTATTAAGGTCAGGGTGCTGAATGTTACCGAGTATGCTACCAAGGAAAATGCCTCAGATAATTACGAGGTTGTGGATTGATATCTTTGGTTATGGCATATTGACCATACGGATTTGTGATTTATCACAATTGCTGTGAAACGATTACATTCCGTGATGAAATATGCATAAAAATAGCGGAAGCAAAACTTTGATTTTAGTTAATATGCATCTGAAAATGTGAACATTTGTGCTGTTTTTAATGAAATAATATGTCAAAATGCTCAAATGTTGGATAATAAGATTGTGCATAGTAACTATTTTTATTGAAGTTTGTCAAAAAAGCATTGACATTTATTCGAATCAGTTGTATATTTATATTACAGCAGGAACGAAAACGTTTAAAGAGAGTTTTGCGTAATAACTATGTGAAAACTCCGTGAAAGCGATTCTGCAATCCTGAAGATTCGGAGATCGTGAAGATGGTTTCAATCAAAGATATTGCTGCGGAATGCGGTGTGTCAATAGCAACTGTCAGTAAAGCCCTGAACGACCATAAGGACGTTAGTGAAACCACCAAGCATCTTGTTCAGGAAACAGCTAAGAAAATGGGATATTTCCCTAATTCTCAGGCGAGAGCGCTGAAAACGAACCGTACATATAATCTGGGTGTTCTCTTTACGGAACGAACAAACAGCGGACTTACACAGAGCTACTTCGCATCCGTGCTGAACGGCTTCAAGAGGGAAGCGGAGTCTGAGGGGTACGATATTACGTTTATCAGCGGCAACATCGGAGAACGCAGTATGACAACATACGAACACTGTATGTACAGGAATGTTGATGGAGTCGTAATTGTGTGTGTGGATGATTATCTTGACTGCGGAACACAGGAGCTTCTTGAAAGCAATGTGCCGCTTGTAACGATAGACCACGTTCCGAAAAACAGATTGTCGGTCGTGTCCGACAACGAAAAGGATATGCGTCGGCTTGTAGAGTATATTGCAGGCAGGGGGCATACAAAAATTGCGTATATTTATGGCGACAGCTCAGATGTTACCAAAATGAGAGTAAAAGCTTACAAGGAAACTCTGGTCCGCCTGAATATAAATATCAGAAGTGATTACCTTCTTCAAGGCTGTTATCACGATAACAAGACAACCGGTCAGCTCGTAAAAAAACTGATGCTGCAGGAGGACAAGCCAACGTGCATAATACTTCCCGATGACTTTACTGCAATGGGAGCGATGAATGCACTTGAAGAAATGGGACTGAGTGTTCCGGATGATGTATCCATTGCGGGATACGACGGAATAATGCTTTCCCAGGTCATGCGTCCGAAGCTTACAACCATCAGGCAGGATACGGACAGACTCGGGATGGAAGCTGCGAAAAGGCTGATCGCCCTGATAAAAAAAGAAATCTCCTGTACAGAGCCTCCGCTGATCATCAAGGGGGACCTTCTTGAGGGAGCGTCGGTTAAGGATCTTAACCGATGAATAACTATCGCTAATATATTTTTCATACATAGTGCATGAAAATATATTATATCATTAAGGAGGAAAAACCAAATGAAGAATTTAAAGAAGACACTTGCTATGATCTCTGCTGTTCTTATGGCTGGATCAGTATTTGCAGCATGTGGTGGCAGCAGCACTACATCTGAAACAACACCTGCAGCTAACGGCGGAGCAGACACAACTGCTGCAGCTGACGGCGGAGCAGACACAGTAGCTGATGGCGGCGCTGCAGAGACACCTGCTGAGGGCGGCGAGGCTGCAAGCGGCGGATCTACACTCACAGTTATGACATGGAACACAGAGTTCCTCGAGATGGTTGAGAACTACTACCTCAAGGATCATCCCCTTCCCGACGGAGTTACATGGAACCCTGTAACATTCGGCGTAGGCGGCGGCGAAGTTTCCAGCTACTACGACAACTACTTTGCTTCCGGCGAAGATGCTGACCTCTTCTGCCTCGAGGCTGACTGGGCTATGAACTACCTCGATAAGGACGATATCACAGCTCCTCTTTCCAGCGTAGGAATTGACGAGTCCGAGCTTGCTGCTCAGTATGATTACACAAAGGCTATCGGTAAGTCTTCCAACGGTACTCTCAAGGGTATCACATGGCAGGCTGCTCCCGGCGGTTTTGCATACAGAGCTGACCTCGCTGAGAAGTACCTTGATGCTAAGAGCGTTGATGAAGTTCAGGCTAAGCTCAACAACTGGGACAACTTCCTTGCTGCAGCTAAGACACTTCAGGAAAACGGCGTAGCAATCTGCCCCACACTCGGCGGCGTATGGCAGGTATTCTCTTCTTCCAGAAGCCAGCCTTGGGTTGTTGACAACAAGCTCGTTGTTACAGACGAAGTTTCTCAGTTCATGAACCTCGCTAACCAGCTCGTTCAGAACAAGTATACACTTAACTATGATCAGTGGACACCCGAGTGGTATGCTGCAGGTCAGACAGATGACGTATTCGGTTACTTCGTATCTACATGGGGTATCGGCGATACAATCATCGGTCAGGCTGCAGGCGGCCAGGGCGGTGCTACATGGGGCAAGTGGGCACTCTGCGAAGGTCCTCAGGCTTACTACTGGGGCGGCACATGGCTTGCTACATCTCCTAAGACAGATAACGCTGACCTCGTTGCAGATATCATGAGATACTTCTGCGTAAACGAAGATTCTATGAAGTCTTACGCTCTCGCAAGCGGTGACTTCCTCAACAACAAGTCTGTAATGCAGTCTATCGTTGATGAGGGCATCAACTCTAACGAGAACCTCGGCGGTCAGGATCAGTTCGCTATCTGGCTCAAGAATGCTGATGGCATCAACCTCTCCTTCATGTCTGCTTACGACAAGGATGTTAAGTCTGCTCTTGAGACAGCTTACAAGGCATATGCAGCTGGCGAGCAGGATTACGATACAGCTATCAACACATTCAAGGATGGCGTTGCTACATCCCTTCCTTCTGTAATTGTTGAGTAATCCGATAAATCAGCAAGAATAATTTCTACTGAATAAACTAAAGATACGGGACGATATCGTCCCGTATCGTTTAGTAAAAGCTTTATGTTAATTTAGGAGAGTGATCACATGGCTTCGGGGGGCAAGATTGGCACAAGCAGGTTAAATTATTCCCGTTACGGCTATTATTTTATTTTACCTTTCTTCATCGTTTATATAATCTTTTCGCTTTATCCACTTCTTTATACGTTCTACACAAGCTTTACGGGAACAGTTTCCACAACAAATGCAGATGGTGCAGTAATCCAGGAAACAGGTTTTGTTGGTCTTGATAATTTCACTGCACTTCTCAGCGGTAAGGCTAATGATACGTATCAGGAAAGAAATGCAAGAGCTCTTCACAATGAGTTTGGTGCATCTCTTAAGAATACACTTCAGATTTGGCTTATTAACTTTGCGCCTCAGATCCTTCTTTCACTTCTCTTAGCAATCTGGTTTACCGATAACCGCTTAAAAATAAAGGGTAAGGGCTTCTTTAAGGTTGTTATGTACATGCCTAACATCATTACAGCAGCTTCCGTTGCCGTTTTGTTCCTCAGCCTTTTCGGTAAAACAAAGATGTCACCTGTAAATGGTGTTCTTCTGGGAATTGGTGCTATTGACGAGCCTATTGACTTCCTTCAGCATAATGGAGGTTTGACAAAGAGAATCATTATTGCTTTCATTCAGTGCTGGATGTGGTATGGTAATACAATGATCCTTCTCATTGCCGGTGTTATGGGTATCAGCCCATCTCTCTTTGAGGCAGCTGAGATCGATGGTGCAAGCAGCACACAGACTGTAATGCATGTCACTCTTCCTCTTCTCAGACCTATTCTCGTTTACACAGTTATGACATCTATGATCGGTGGTCTCCAGATGTTTGATGTTCCTCTTCTCTTTACTACCGGTTCCACAATCGATCCTAACTCTCGTACAGTTGCAGTATTCATTTATGAAAGATATATGGGTACAGTAAAGAACTATGGACTTTCAGGTGCAGCTTCAATCATTCTTTTCGCTATAACAAGTGTCCTCGGATTCTTTGTATATCGTATGAACAGCGATACCTCCGGTCAGGTTAAGACCAAGCAGTCCAAGTCAAAGCTTAAGGGAGGTTTAGGATTATAATGAAGGACAATTACAATACTAAAATAAAAGTTCAGTCTTGGCTAATTTTTGCTTTCTGCGTAATTCTTACAATCATCAGTTTGCTTCCCATCTACATACTGATCATCAACTCAACAAGATCTCAGCTCCAGATCGCAAACGGTGTAAGCTTTTTACCAAGCACAAATTTCCTCGCAAATATTGAGAGCCTTAATCAGAACAGAGCTTTCAATCTGTTTGCCGGCTTTAAGAACAGCTTTATTGTTACAATTTTCGCAACTTTCTTTTCCGTTTTCTTCTCAACAGCAACTGCATATGGTCTTGTAGTTTATGATTTCAGACTCAAGAATGCAGCTTACAACTTTATCCTTCTCATTCTTATGATTCCTGCACAGGTTTCCGGTGTTGGTTTCTATAAGTTCATGGTTGAAGGACTTCACCTTGGCAACAGCTTTATTCCTCTTACAGTTCCCTGTATTGCTGCTCCTGCGGTTGTATTCTTCCTCAAGCAGTATATGGAATCAAGCTTCCCTCGTGAGATTGTCGAAGCAGCAAGAATTGACGGCTGCGGCGAATTCCGCACTTTCCTTTCGATCGGTATTCCTATGATCAAGCCCGGTATGGCTGTACAGGCTATTTTCCAGTTTATCTTCAACTGGAACAACTACTTCACACCTTCTATGATCATTGTTTCCGATTTCAGCAAAAAGACACTTCCTCTTATGATGAAGGCTATTCAGGCTGATATCCAGAACCTTGACCTTGGTTCTGTTTATATGGCTCTGACACTTTCAATTGTTCCTCTTATCGTAGTATACTTCATTCTTTCCAAGTACATTATTGCTGGTGTTGCACTCGGTGGTGTAAAGGAATAATAAGTAGAATCAAACAAAAGCGGTTAAGTTTGAGCTTAACCGCTTTTTTCTTAATAATATTTAACGTTCAGAGGTAAATATGGATTTCTATAAAGTAACCGACAATAAAAAGCAATATCTGGAGATGCTGCTATTGGCAGATGAGCAAGAGGATATGATCGACAGATATCTTGAACGGGGCGATATGTTCGTTTTAGATGACAATGGTGTGAAGGCAGAATGCGTTGTAACAAAAGAATCCGATGGGGTGTATGAGATAAAAAACATCGCTGTTTTACCTGAATACCACCGCAAAGGCTATGGTAAAAGTCTGATCGAATTTCTATATAAATACTATTCAGACTGTAATGTTATGTTTGTTGGAACAGGGGATTGTCCCTCAACTCTTTCATTCTACCATAGCTGCGGCTTCAAGGAATCACATAGAGTAAAAAACTTTTTTGTTGATAACTATGACCATGAAATCATCGACGATGGTATAAAGCTGGTAGATATGGTCTATTTGAAAAGAGAAGTGTGAGGAGGATATAAATGGATCGTCTGATTATATATGTCCACGGCAAAGGCGGCAGTGCAGAGGAAGCGAAGCACTATCAGCCTCTTTTTCCCAAAGATGACGTTATTGGATTCGACTACAGGTCGCAATTTCCATGGGATGCGAAAAGCGAGTTTTCTGATCTCTATGATTCTTACAGCAAGGGATATGATTCTGTTATTCTGGTCGCAAACAGTATAGGAGCGTATTTTTCTATGAGTTCCCTTGCCGAAAAGAATATTTCTCAGGCACTGCTTGTCTCTCCAATTGTCGATATGGAAAAGCTTATCACTGATATGATGATCTGGTCAAGTATTTCTGAGAATGAGCTGCGATCCAGGAAGGAGATCCCGACAAATTTTGGTGAGACCTTGTCCTGGGAATATTTATGCTATGTGCGGCAGCACCCTATACGATGGAGTATCCCAACTTCTATTTTATATGGAAGAAGGGATAACCTGACCTCAATAGCAACTATTACCGAGTTTTCAGACAAAATTGGTGCAGATCTTACTGTAATGAATGAGGGTGAACATTGGTTCCATACAGATGAGCAGATGATTTTTCTTGACAACTGGATCAATAGTTCAATTATTCCATAATCATATAGTGAAACACGACGAAAAAACGGCAGCACTGTAATGTGTGCTGCCGTCTGAAATTATCTGTTTGAATTAAAGGTCAATATACGCTCCGTCAGCATTGCCGTTGATAACGTAGTATGCTCTCAGACCGTCATTTTCCGCTTTTAAATAAACATCACATGTCTTGACCTGCTTGCGGGTACCGTTTCTGAATGCTGCCTTGCAGGCTTCCTTAATATCGTCCATAGTGTAGTCCTTGCCGCTGCTCTGGATAACAAATACTTCTTCTTTTTTGGGAGCTTCCGATTTAGCGGGAGCTGCTTTCTTTTTGGATGCAGCCTTCGTTTCCTTAGCCTCAACTGCAGGAGCTTCGGAAGCAGCAGGTGTTTCTGCTGCAGGAACAGTTTCTTCCTTGATTTCTGCAGGTGCTACAGCCTTTTCTGTTACAGGAGCTGCAGGAGCACTAACAGGTGCTTCGATTTTTTTGGTTTTACTCTTAGTTCTTGCCATAATAATTTCCTCCTAAAACAAATTGTTTTTCTTTTAGTATAACAAATAAATTTGAATTTGTCAAATATAATTTACAATTTTTTTTAATTTTTGCGTATATATTCTCATCCCCGTTGAAGTAATCATTTTTTTATGGTATAATGTTTAAGAACCTGTCTTCACAAGAAATGTGTTCGGATTTTCGAGCATAATTTTGTCTAATACAAGGCAAAAATCCGCAGGCGGGCTGGTCTGTCGCTCAGCCCCTCTGTCACTTCGTGACACCTGCCCCCGCAGGGGGAGATTACGCCCGGCAAGGATTTTTAACGCAGTCTAAGGCAAAATTTGCCAAAAAGACGCGTGCATATGCTTGTGAAGACGGATTCTAATGCTTTATTACGGGTCAGTTCTTATATAATTAGAATTATGCTCCGAAACGTAATAAAATGAATGGAGAATAATATATGGAATTCAGAATCATATCCGAACGAGTAACTCCCGAAGAGTATATTGATTTTCTTAAAAAAACCGACCTGGGTTCACAGTATCCCAAGGAGAATTTTAATGTGCGGATAGAGAGGCTTGTGAAAAATGCTTCAATTAGTCTTGTAGCAAGAAATGAGCAAAATGAAATAGTAGGTGTGTGCTTTGGAATAACCGACTTTGCGTATTGGCTGTTTATAACTGACCTTGGAGTAATACAAAGCTGTACAGGAAAGGGGATTGGCAGACAGCTTGTTTCCAAGGCACTTGAAGCTGCAGGCGGCGAGAACGAGATAGTAATGTACACCTGTGCCAATGAGAACGCCGTTCCCTTTTACGAAAAAATCGGAATGAAGAGGTCGGAGGATATAATGGAATATAACAGAATGCCATGGACTCCTTTTACTGTTGAATGACCGGAAGGTATGTATCTGTAATAATCACATCAGGGAGAGATCAATTATGACTGAAAAAGAAAAAATGTTAGCAGGGAAAATATATGATCCTTCTGACAAGGAGCTTACTGCACTCAGAGCAAAAGCCCACAAACTTAGCAAAGAATACAATGATCTGCTTGAAACCGATGCAAAACGCAGCAAGATCATGAAGGAGCTTGGCATATGCGGGGATTCATTTTATTTTCAAGGACCTGTTCAGTTTGATTACGGCTGCTTCACAACGGTGGGTGCAAATTTCTATGCAAATTTCAACTTCACCTGTGTTGACTGCTGCCCCGTAACGATCGGAGACAATGTATTTGTGGGACCCAACGTATCACTTCTTACTCCTGTTCATCCCTTCCGCTGGCAGGACAGAAATCAATATGTAAAGCAGGATGGTACCAGTACCGATAAAGAATATGCCAAGCCTATCACTATCGGCAATAATTGCTGGATCGCAGGAAATGTCACCATATGCGGAGGGGTAACTATCGGAGATGGCTGCGTTATCGGTGCAGGAAGTGTTGTCACAAGAGATATTCCTCCGAATTCCCTTGCAGTTGGCGTTCCCTGCCATCCGGTTCGTGAGATAACAGAGGAAGATTCATTGGAGAATTATCCTGAGCTGTTCTGATCGATTATCTTTTCCGCAGCAGCGGAATCCGGCACACATTGTCTGTAGCATATAAGCCCTTTATACTTGAATTTTTTCTCTTTTATCGCATTTGCTTTTTATTGCCTCTATATCCTTTAGCTTTTCTTCCTCACTCAGCTCGGAAAACGGAACAAGACAGTAATGAGTACGTTCGCTGTCGCTGCGTTTTTCACCGTATTTCCAGTTGTGGAGATAATTATATCTGCACCAGCGAATGTGTTCAAGTTCAGCCAGAGTTTCAAAGGGAACGTTTTTCGATGCAAGACGATTTATCATAAACATATAGTCAGAGGAGCTGACATTGGAATAGCGTTTGAAAGCGTCGAGCTTTTCCCATGGAACGCCGCCGTACTGTTCAACATAATAAGCGTGCTGTCTACGTGCATCGTCCATGGATTTCCGGTTAAGTATCACATCCAGGGAAGCAGTATCGGATGCAAGTCCGAAGCAGCGGATCGCCCGGTCTCCGAAAAGCTTGGTCATAATATCTCCGTTGGGAGCATAAACGTGCAGTTCGGTGCATTTCGGAAGATGTTCGAGGAGCCTGCTGACAGTGGAGATATTCTCGTTTTCATCTCCGCAGATGATTATCCTGTCAAAGCCTGAAAGCTCCTCAAGCTCATAGATGCCGCTGTCATGGAAGATGATCTCGTCGGGCAGCATTTTGTCAAGCTCCGTATGCATACGTCTGAAATCCGAACCATCGCCATAGATGTGATATTCAAAATGCTGAGACGGGTCAATTATATTTATCTGCAGACCATAGGTGAGGATATTCTGACCAACTTGACTGAATCCGATAACTGCTATCCTTTCGGACTTATCAACGGGATATGTTCTCCAGTACTGCCTTGCACAGTTTTCGGCAACGCTGAACACAGTTATCATCGGGTCCTCAATGCTTTGTCTTGATGTATCCTCTAACATAATGTACACCCTTTTTCCGCTTAAACGGCTGTAGTTTTTACTGTAGAATTCAAGGTTTTCCTTGTCCGTGGGAAACATTATCAGATACTTGCCTGCGTGGTCGATGAATTTATCACCGCCTCTAATCCTGACAGAATGCTTCAGACTCTCATAAAGATGATCGGCATAGACTGAGCTGCCATAGACAACAATGGATCCTCTTCCCAGCAGCTTGATCCTGTTTATTATATCATGGAATTTATTGAATGCTTTTACAAGTATGCTGAGAGTGGCAGCCAATGCAAGAAAACGTGCGATCTGCAGTACAGCATCAATTGTAACACCGCTTTCGGTACATCCGGAATACAGCTTAAGCGAAGCGTAAACCGAGTCAAGAAAGGGATAAACGCTTTCCGGTTTTTGTGAAAAGTGGGGATAATAGCAGTACATTCCGAGAAAAAAAGGAAGTATCTTATAGGCTGCACTAATGAATTCTCCAAAAGTAATATATATTTTTTTCATAACGACCCTCTGTATTCAAAATAATTATCTGAAAGCAGTAATGCCCCGGCTGAGACGATTATCTTAGGGTGTGTTGACACTATCGAACATTTTGAATAGCGTCAACACACCCTAATCACATTACATACGGCGGGAACTGTCCGCTTTTTCGGATATTGCGATTACTATAATCTGTAATACTAATAACCATTTGTTCTATGGATAAAGACGGCGGATAGAATGCGTCCTATCAAGGAAAACGACCGCAGCAATGCTCGTGCCTTGCAAGGGAGTTTGACGCAGAGAGGACGCATTATAGCCGCCGTATTTTATCCATAGGTTAAATGGTTATTAGTATAAATATCCTTTTGGAATAGTATAACAAATCTGTCGGTATTTGTCAAATAGAGGGGCGTATGCACCGTTATGATATTGTGAATTTTTATAATTATTTTTGATAATAAATGTATATAATGTTCAAAATACTTTTTTTTCGCAGAAAACTATTGACTTTTGAACAGTAGTGTGATATTTTTGATATATAAACTACTGTTTATTATTCAGTAGTTGGAAAGGGCGTATCAATATGACAAAAAATGAATACATCAGAAAATTGCGTTCGCAGCTTATCTTTTTTGTATCGGAGAATGAGCTTAATGATATTGTTTCCGATTTTGAGGAAGTGTTCTCTGACAGTATGACTGACGGCAAAAACGAGGAGCAGATATGTTTATCACTTGGCACTCCTAATGAAGCCGCAGTAAATATCCTTTCGGAAAGAGGGGTAACGGTTTCAACGGCAAAAATGCTTGCAAAGGTTCTTGCATTTGCCATATTAACCGCTGTGTCAATGTATTTTCTTTGGGAAAATACCTATGACAGTTTATTCATTATGCCATTTATTCCGTTAGGGCTGCTTCTGTTTATGGAAAACGGAAAGCTTACAGGACTTATGGAAAAAAAGATATCCCTTTCGGGCATTGCAGCTTGTATTATACCGATGATAAATATCTTCCTTTTCCCAAGGCTTGCAGATTCGCTCCTTATGACAGAACTGTCAGCGTTATTCCCTTTGGGTGCAGCAATAACTGCAGTGACAGCAGTTTCGCTTGTGTTTGCTGTGTTGTCTGTAAAATCAAATCCATACGGAATAATCATTCCAGCTGCGGGGGCTGCAGCTTCGCTGTGCATTGTTTTTTTTCAGGCATATTCCGCTTATCATCTTAACGATAGTGTTTTCATTGATATAGGTGCGGACATTATGCCACAGCAGATAGCATTTCGTGCCCGTTATATCAATATATTTATCTCAACACTATTTATTGCGGGAATTATGATATTTGTGCTTTCAGCTTTTCGAAGGGATAAGTCATCTATTCCTTGTATGTATGCTGTTCTGGGAACGCTTATGCTTCTTAGCAATGAAAGACATATTCTGAGAACTCTTGATATTTTGGCAGAAATTGAGCCTATCCTTCATTATGTTCCCGATTCACTTTGGATAGAAGCCTGCGGATTAATAATTCTTTCGTTCATAATTACTGTATGCTTGGCATTAAGAAAGGCAAAGGGCAATGGATAAAGGACAGATGAAAAAGGGTGTGCTGGAAATGTGTATTCTGCACATCTGCAATGAAAATGATATGTACGGCTATGAAATAATGAAGCGTGTGACGGACGCATTTCCCGAGATCAATGAAAGCACTATATATGCGGTTCTTCGCCGTCTTAATGCAGACGGCTCTACGGAAAGCTATACGGGTACTGTTTCGGGTGGCCCTCAGCGTAAATACTACCGCATAACCGATTCGGGAAGAAAACAGCTTGCCGAAATGACTGAAATGTGGAAAGATACCATAAATGCAGTATATAAAATCGGCATAAAATAGTAGTTTAGTAAAATGCTCTGCATATAAAAAATAGTACAGACAAAAAAGTGGTCTGTACTATTTTTTTATGTTTAAATGGTTATAAGTTCGGTGCGATCGATCATCATCGTTATACGGTAATGCTTTCTCCTGCGGAAAGATAATTCAGCCTGTCCATGTGTGTTTTCATGAAGCTGAACTGCTCCACACCTGTGCAGTGACAGGTATAGTATTCGGTTTCAAAGCTGTTAAGGTATTCTGCATAGCCTTTCAGTGTATTGTCAAGGGGCAGCTTAGAAAAGTGAAATCCGCCTACAAGAACATCCGGACTGAACCAATCTGCAATGTTCAGAATGCCCTTATGAGAGCATCCGCTTATGAGAATTTTCATGCCGTTTTCCTCTATGAGCAGATACTGTTCATGACGAAAATCATCGGGAAGCATGGTGTCATTTATCTTCATATTCAGACCGAAGCTGCCAAGCTCAGATCGCTTAGAACGGTCATTGCAGGAATGAAGGGTCAGTCCGGGTTCAATTTCAAAATGCTCCTTAGTATAAATAATTCGCTCATTATCCCGGAGCGATGTATCAAGTCCGATATATTTCTCACTGCCGTTATAGTGAGGTTCAAAGGCATATTGATTAATATATACGGGAGCCTTGCCATTCAGTGAAAGGAACCTTTTCAGTCCTCCGCCGTGATCGTAATGTCCGTGTGAAAGTACGGCTATATCAGCCTGAGACAGATCTATCCCAAGCTTTTCGGCATTTTCAGCAAAAAGCTCTGTTTGCCCCATATCGAACAGAATTCTGCGGTTTTCGGTTTCAATATACAGTGATAAACCGTGTTCGGAACCTATATCTTCTCTTACAGAGGTGTTTTCTGCGAGTGATGTTATACGCATAGGTGTACCTCCTTTTAATAGTTATCAGAGGTTCCTTAATGACAGCCGTGATTTCCGCATCCGTGGGAGCCGCAGGTATGACCTCCTGAGCCGTGTTCGTGACCGTGATGGCTGCAGCTGACATCGGGGTTATAGCCAAGTGTTCCGTTAAGAAGAGCGTTAACAGCTTCATCTGTGTCACCGCTTACGCCGCCGTAAAGCTTTATTCCTGCCTGAGCCAGTGCAGTCTGTGCACCACCGCCTATTCCTCCGCATATCAGGGTATCGACCTTGTTATCGGAAAGAAATCCTGCAAGAGCACCGTGACCGCTTCCGTTTGTGGATACGATCTCGGAATTGACGATCTTTCCGTCAGATGTATCGTAGATCTTGAATGCCTCCGTGTGACCGAAATGCTGAAATATCTGTCCGCCTTCATAGGTTACTGCTATTCTCATAGTATCATTTCCTTTCTTATTTTCATACCATAGCCGGGTCCTGTTTTCTGCATTGCTTGCCGCGGACACCGCCGCAGCAGAGACTGTAATTGCCTCCTGACACAACAAGGCGTTTGCCGTTTACGATGCAGTCCGGATATATTCATCCGTTCTGCAGCTTGTGCGTGATTAAGCTGTTCAAGGTCAATAAGCCGTATAACCTCGTATTCATCAACGGTCAGTGTAATACAAATGATATTTGATATTCCATCGGGAGAAAACTCATTGAATTCAGGTTCCCTGCATACTCAGCGGCAGCGCTGTGGTCTTGGTATATTATCACTTCATTTCCGATTATAGCTGATTATACCATAATTTTGTCCCTCTGTCAATGATTCTCACTGCATAAAAGGGAAGCCGTCTGCAGAATAACAATAGTGACGCATCGATGGAGAAGTATCATAGATATATACCTATTAGATTCATTAAACTTATGTATTTTACAAATGATAAAATATATGTTATTATAAGAGAGGTAAAGGACAAGTAATCTCAATAAAACAACGAAGGGAGTAATCATTATGGAAAAAAATAAAAAGCTTTGGATACTGTTCAAATCAATGTTTATGCTGAGTGCCTGTACATTCGGCGGAGGATTCGTTATAGTGTCACTCATGAAAAAGAAATACGTTGAGGAGCTGAAATGGCTGGAAGAGGATGAAATGCTTGACGTTACCGCAATAACTCAGTCAGCACCCGGACCTCTTCCTGTAAATGCATCGGTAATAATCGGCTATCGTGTGGCAGGTTTGGTAGGTTCCCTTGTTGCGGTATTGGGAACAATTCTTCCTCCTATGATAATCATTTCTGTCATATCTCTGTTCTATAATCAGTTCAGAACCAACAAATATGTTGCCGTGGCACTCCAGGTCATGAGAGCAGGTGTAGCAGCTGTCATATTCGATGTAGTAATTAACCTTGCAAAGAATGTGTGCAAGACAAAGCGTGTTTTATACATTTTAATGATGATAGCAGCCTTTATCTGCACATGTATCCTTAATGTAAGTGCGATGCTTGTGATCCTTTCCTGCCTTGGGATCGGAATTGCAGATCTGATTGTTGAAACGAGAAGAAAACACCGTCTTATTTATGGGGAAGGAGCGGAAAACTGATGTTGCTTTTAAAATTATTCTTTGCTTTTATCCAGGTGGGACTGTTCAGTGTGGGCGGCGGATATGCTGCCATACCTCTTATCCGGGATCAGATCGTTAACGTTCACGGACTTATGACCATGGAGGAATTCTCTGACCTTATCACCGTTGCAGAAATGACTCCCGGACCTATCTCCATAAATTCCTCAACCTTTGTGGGGATGCGTCTTGCGGGTATCGGCGGCGTGCTGCTTTGCACTCTCGGCTGCATTATCCCATCCTTCTGCATCTGCCTTACCCTTGCTCATTTTTACTATAAATACCGTACAGTTGGGGGAGTACAGACTGTTCTCGCCGCACTCAGACCTGCTGTAGTTGCACTTATCGCTTCTGCGGGACTGTCCATATTGATGCTGGGACTTTTCCAAAGCGACCTGTTTTCCGCTTCATTAGTTGATCTCAGATATGTTGAGCTGGGATTGTTCGCAGGCTCATTGGTACTGCTTAGAAAATTCAAGGTAAACGCTATCGCCATAATCCTCGGCAGCGGAGTTGTGGGAACACTTATTTATACTCTCATAGGTATTTGACTAATCTGTATAAACGTAGTATAATGACATAAGGGGGTGACGTGAAATGACTCTTCGGCACTTGAAAATCTTCGTATGCGTAGCGGAAAGCGGCGGGATGACTGCTGCTGCACAGAAGCTATATATTTCACAGCCAACGGTCAGCCAGGCAATAGCAGAGCTTGAAAAATACTATGGAGTGCGGCTGTTTGAAAGACTTTCACAGAAGCTTTATATCACTGAGGACGGGCAGAGAATGCTTTATTATGCACGTCATATAATTGACACGTTCAGCGATATGGAGACTGTTATGCGGGAAACAGGGGAGAACCCTCAGCTGAATATTGGCTGCAGCGTATCTGTCGGAACATGCCTCGTTAACAGACTGCTGGATTCGGCGGAGGAAAAGCTGAAAAAATGTCGGGTGAATGTTACCGTTGACAATACCTCATGCATTGAAAAAATGATACTGTCAAACGAAGTGGATATAGGTATAGTAGAAGGTGTTGTAACGGATCCTGACCTTGTAATAACTCCTGTCTGTCAGGATAAGCTGGTGCTTGTCTGCGGAGAGGGACACAGGCTTGCAGACAGAAAAGGACTGAGTCTTTCCGACTTAGAGGGAGAAGCCTTCATATCACGTGAAAACGGAAGTGCTGACCGCAATCAGCTGGAAAGACTCATCGACGAGAAAAATATAATGCTCAACCGCTGCTGGCACTGCTCCAATACAGAGGCTATCAAAAACGCAGTTATGTACGGAAGAGGTATAGCAGCACTCTCTTCGATGATGGTCGAAAAGGAATGTGCCGATGGCAGCCTTGTAGTGCTTGATGTGTCCGGGCTTCCTTTGATAAGAACATTCAATCTGATATATCACAAAAACAAGTATATATCTCCCGGTATCAGGGTCATGCTTGATGTGTGCGAAAAATATGAAACAGCACGTTCCTAAAAATGCAATAAAGCCGTACACCCCGCATAAGTGCGTCAGGGTGTACGGCTTTATTAGGGTGTGTTGACACTACCGTTCAACGCCCATCTTATCCGAACATTTCTGATAGTGTCAGCAAACCATAGTGAACACTGAAAAATCATTTGTTCAGCTTAGCATATATGAATGTATCCTTCCAGATAGGATTTCCCTGTGCATCTGTCCAGAAATACACATTTTGTTTTAAGTGAGCCTCTTTTTCAAATCCGATAGATTCCAGCAGTCTCCAAGAACCGGTATTTTCAGGGTCACATTCCGCAAATATTCTGTGGATGCCGTTTTGGAATGAGTGCTGAACTATTGCATTGCAGCCTTCTTTTGCATATCCCTTTCCCCAGAATTTACGGTTAAATACATATCCTATTTCCAGTGAACCAAAGTCTCTTTTTCCAAGATAAATATTGCCGATCATTTTGTGAGAATCCTTTAATTCCACTGCGATCATTTCATCTGTCCCGATACGCCACTCCAGATTGCTCTTTGTTTCCTCCATATTCATTGCCTTATACGGCTCATATTTTACCACTTCTTCATCCGACAGATATTCATATAGGTCATTGAGATCATCGGGGGAATACCTGCGAAGGATAAGTCTGTCTGTTTCAAGTATCATTATCATTCTCCTTAATTTTGAAAAGTAATTTTGCGGTCAGGTATCGATCCGCCGCATTTCCGCAAGTGCTTTGTTCCTGTATGTCAGATCATCTCTCACAGTGAAGCCAAGCTTTTCCCAGAATTCATTACCATTTTCATTGTGTCTGAAAACAACCAATGCAGCCTTGTTGATACCTATGTCCTCCAGGGCGGATAAAGCCTTCTCCACTAACCTTCTGCCGATCCCGTTATGACGGAAATCGGGGTGTACGGCGGTATGATAAATATATCCTCTTCTGCCGTCCGAGCCGACCAAGATAACTCCTGCTATCTGTGTTCCGTTAACTGCAACAAAACAAGTGTCGGGGTTTCTTTGCAGAAATTTTGCGATTCCCTCTTCCGAGTCATCCATATCATTCAGGCCCATACCCGAACAGGATAACCACAAAGAATAGACTTTTTTATAATCCTGCGGCTGCATTTTCCTGATCTCTGTTTGCATAGCGTCCTCCTTAATTGACGGTAATAATAATAACAATTTGTTCTATGGATAAAGATGGTGGATAGAATACGACGGGGTCAAGGAAAACGACCGCAGACAGGCTGCCGCCTGCCAAGGGAGTTTGACGCAGAGTGGGCGTATTATAGCTGCCGTATTTTATCCATAGGTTAA
>JBJERX010000140.1:0-27443 GCA_051882495.1 Huintestinicola sp.
GGCTTTTTTGCGTTTTGCTTGTCAAATTTTTGCGTTTTGTGCGGCAAGCGACACTGAGAACGAGGCGGATTAAATGTGCTTTGTCGTAGTAATGTCGTAGTAACAATAAATATGAATTTATTGTTACTAATATTAATAAAATTAAAATACCCTTAAACGGCTTAAACAAGCCATTTAAGGGTTGGTGCGGATAATGTGACTTGAACACACACGGTATTGCTACCACTAGAACCTGAATCTAGCGCGTCTGCCGATTCCGCCATATCCGCATTACTATTATATTATACTCCTATCAGAATATTTTGTCAATAGTAATTATGAATTTTACAAATTATTAATATATCAAATCAGTAACACTTAGCACTCCTGAACATCATTGCTCCTGAGAATGGGTCATAGTACACATCTTCCACCTCTTCCTTCGTAATAAGGTATTCAGAAGAGTAGTACAGCGGCAGTGCATAATACTCGTTAATCAGCTTGTCCTCAGCTGAACCTACCGCTGTTTTCAGGGATGTCAGGTTCTTAGACATATCTATTCCGGCAAGCAAAGCTGCTTTATCTGCGGGATAATTGCATTTGTCGGCTGCATTCTCTATAAACATTGCCGCATTGTTCTCATCTGCCGATACTTCGGTTATATACAGATCATACTCCCCTGCCATTACAGCCGCATTATATGATGCTTCGTCAGCAAAAACAGGAGTGCAGTAGAATTCCAATCCATTTTCCCACATGGAGGTAACTGTGTATGGAACACTCTCCGCCTTGATACTGTCGGGAACAAGCAATGTCATACCGTTGATATCAACTGAGCTTCCCAATGTATCACAAAAGCTTTCCCATAGATATGACGGAGATCTTGAACCAAAATCATAGGGAACATCGGGAATGAGGTTGCGAAAAGCACTGTTTACGATGCTTATCTCTCCCGGTAATATCCTATTTGCACGAATGCATCCTGCCGGAAGCTCCGCAGATACTGTATCACTATCCAGAACCATTGCCAATGCCTTCCTTGCATCTTCGGATGAGTATATCGGACAGTCAGGAGAAATCCCTATCATAACCGTCCGGGCGTAATACTCCCTTGAGTTCAGAGCCTTGTCATCTTCAGCTGTATCGGAAATATATGCATCAAGCTCTATCCCGTTAACAGATGCGTATTCTGCCGGGTCATCTGAAATACCGATCTGTACGCCCTCGGGATAGATATGGTAATTATCATGGGAATTTGCATTTATTCTTTTCAAGGTAATGTAGTTTTCATGCCAGTAGGGATCATAATTCCAGTCCGCTACATAGAATCCGCCGCAGCCAAAGGTTGACTTGTATGAAAGCCCGTATCTGCCCTTTGTACTGAGGAAAAGTTTTTCGTTACAGGGCATGGCAGGTGAATACGTAAGCAGCTTAAGAAAATCCGCATGCGGTCTTGCAAGCTCAATGACAAGCATTTTCTCGTTCTTTGCATAGACCCCGAAATCATCAGCTCCGCAGTCGCCGTTATACAAACGCATGCTGTTTTTTATACAGGAAAACATATCAGTATATGGCGACTTGGTCTCCTTGTCATAAATGCGTCTGAATGCATATTCGTAATCATATGCTGTCAGAGGGACCTGTTCGTCTAAACCGTAACCGTACCAATAAAGGTCCTCCTTCAGAACGAAAGTATATGTCAGATTATCATCGGAAAGACGATAATAATCAACAGTTCCGTTAACCGTGAGACCATTTTCATCAGTCTCCATCAATCCGCCGAATATATTCTTGATAATAAGGATAGATTCCTTATCCTCTGCAAGCTGAGGATCAAGATTCTGAGGATTGTTTTCGATACAGATGTTGAAGGTATGACCTGAACCGTCATTATTCCTGCCGCATCCTGCAAGCGGAAAAACCATAATCAATGCCGCAAGAAAAGCTGCTGTCCTGTTCATCCGCTCACATCCTTTCCGTCAAATCATGCTGCTGAGGTCTGATGCCGTGCAGCATAATGATGCAAATAGTCTTCTCTGATCTATGATATTATATCTGATGCACATTTCACCGGAGCACCTATACTAATTAGTATAAAGCAAATATAACTGTATGTCAACAGAGACGGGTATAAAATTTCAATGTATAGTTTTGTTAGTTTATTGCAAATATTTTTGCATCTAAGGAACCACTGAATAAATCACGCCTAAAGGCTTGGCACGCATCTTGCTTGCATATCAGATCTATTCAGTGCTTCCTAAAAATAGCAGCCTGATTTATGTCATGTCGTCAATTAATTTATATGCAGCCTGCAGTATTATATACAATACGCACATTATCTTATTCAAACCCTGTTCAATTTTTGTTGTTTAAATATTGACTTTTAGCTATACTTTATGATATAATATAAAAAAATTGACAAAGGGAGTCTTTATCAATGGGATTTTTATCATCGGATAAGAGGAAAAAGCAGGCAGACCTCATAACCCTCCAGAATATAGTTATGGATATCAAAGAGACAAAGCTGCAGGTTTCTGAGGAATTTCTTGACAAGATGACAAAACTATACATCAGCAGGCATATGAGTGCAGCCAATTCTATCATTGAGAATATGTCAAAAATGAGACAGATATCTGTTCTGTTCAAGCGTTTTGATATGGCTATAGCCGAAGTGGATGCACTCATACTTATTGAACCATATTACATATTTAAAGTGCCGACACCTTCAAAATACAAGGAAATGCTTAACCAGAACCTTGAGAAATACGTAAACAACCTTATTGTAAGAGAATGGAAAGCACTCCAGTCAAAAAGCGAATACACCCACGGTGACAGACAGATCGAAGAAAACTATCGTGACTTCTTTGATTCCTTCACACCATATACTGAACGTCTTACTCCTGATACCCTTGACAAGCTGAATAAGATGCGTAACAAGATATTCCCTAAGGAGAATATATCCGATGATGCTGTTACTGACGCTGCTGTCAGCGAAGACACGGATAACGGATTCCAGCCTGCTGAGTTTGAGACCTTCACATCCGAAGAACTTATGGATAAGCCTATTATTCAGTAGTACAGCCGTATCACTCAAAAGGTGCCTGATCGATTTCTATTCCTAGTAAAAAAGGACTGCTTCAGCTTATGCTGCAGCAGTCCTTTTTACGTTTGAACGAGTATCATTCCTCAATATATACCTTTTTCATCTTCTGCTCAGCAACCGGTCTGTCACCGTATGTTGTTTCACATGCTGCAATAGCATCGACAACATCCATGCCCTCAACTACCTTGCCGAATGCAGCGTAGTCTCCGTCAAGATGAGGAGCATCCTGATGCATGATAAAGAACTGAGAACCCGCACTGTCCTTCATCATTGAACGAGCCATTGAAATAACGCCTCTTGTGTGCTTGATATCATTCTTGATACCGTTGGAAGCAAACTCACCCTTGATATGCCATCCGGGACCGCCCATACCTGTTCCGTCAGGACAGCCGCCCTGAATCATGAAGCCCTCGATAACTCTGTGGAAAATAAGTCCATCATAGAAGCCCTGCTTAACAAGCTTTTCAAAATTCTCAACTGTAATAGGTGCAGCATCGGGATAAAGCTCAAGCTTGATCTTTTTGCCGTCTGCCATTTCGATTACTACCATTGTATTCGTTCCTTTCATATCCTTATACTGATCTTCGATCAACCTATAGACAAATTTTTGGCTATAAACGATCGAAGGTAAAAAACAATATTTTTATTATATCACATTGTCTGCATATTGTCAAGACTATCATAAAAGCCGCACGTTATTTCCGAGATTGACGTGCGGCTTTTATATATTCTAATTGATCTTGATGTATTACATAAATATTGCAGTTACGACCATATCTCCCGTAACCTCAAGGAAATCTCTGTCCCAGCCTACAAAGCTCTGTCCGTATCTGTCCGTTGTGGGAATAAACGGAGCAATCGCAGCTGTGCCTGCCTTTACTGATACAGGATATGATACTCCGTCAACTACAAATGTTACTGTGTAATAAACATCACTTGAAGTTGTTGTAACAGTAGGATCGTTAGGGATAAGCACTGCTGTGATAGTTGTATCAGCAGTAATATTGTCGGGTGACTTGTCCCATCCAGCAAATGTATAGCCTTCTTCATTTACATCAGGAAGCACTGCACTTCCGCCGTGAACGACGATCTGTGTAGAGATCCTTCCGTTGACCACAATTGTTACGGTGTAGAACGCCTTGCCGGACTCTTCCGTAGCTGTGGTAGTCTGCTCTGTTGCGGCTGATGTAGTTGATTCCTCAGCAAAGAGAGCAGTGATCGTTCTGGGAGAAGTAATATTATCAAAAGAACCATCCCAACCTGTGAATGTCTTTCCGGGAATAACGGGATCGGAAGGACGTTCGGCATTTCCGCCGTAAGGAACCAGCTGTGTGCTGATCTCATCGTCAATGATAATTGTAACCTCGATAAGCTCCTCATCATCTCCGCCGTCAGTCTGAAAATCATCAACAAGGTCATCAGGTTCTGTTGTTGTGGGAGCAGGAGCAGTTGTTTCAGGGGGTGCTGTTGTAGTATACACTGCAGTGGTTGTAGGAGCTGCCGTTGTAGTAGTCTGGACAGTAGTAGCTTCCGTTGTTGTGGTGAGTTCTTCTGTCACGGTCGTCTCGATGGGAGCAGCTGTCTGGATAGTATCGCTGCTGTCTTCGGGGATAGATGTTGTTTCTGAAACAGTTTCCTCTGTAACCTGCGGAACAGTCTGAGCATCCTCAGAAGGAGCATTGTTATACGCTTCTCTCAGCTCATCTGAGGTAAAATTAAGGTCATATGAAGCCGCAGTTTTAAGAAGCTCTTTAAGTGTAAATGCAGAATAATCGGAAAGTACGACCGGTGTGTTGAGGTATTCAAACTTAGGACCATCATCATTTGTGATGACCTTGCCTGTTCTTCCGTCTGCAAGATAATCCCCCTCTGTAACTGCATCACCCATGCTGTTGTAAAGTGTAGCCATAATGATCCCGCTGAATGAAGCACACTTAGTATTGGCGATAGTCTTTGTTCCGTCCTCACTCTCGGATGCGGGTGTATATTCGATGCGGGTCACAGCGGAGCCTGTTGTATATGAGGAATCTGCTGTTCTGATTATAACATTCTGCTTCGATTTTTCAGCGGCACAAACGATAACGGCACCTCTGTTAAGATAGAGTTCATCGTCTGTCTTGCCTGAGAATTTACCCGTTACGAACACCTGAGTTACAGGCTCAAGAACTATATAATTGCTGTCATCCTTGTTATCCTTTGAGCAATAAACAAGCGTGCAGCTGCCTCCGGCATTTACTGAAATAACATCTCCTGTTTTCAGGTATGTATCTGATTCGGCAGCTTCGGATTCGCCTGTTTCGGTATTGCTGACGAGAACATCTCCCGAAACATCATATACATACAGTCCGTACTGACCGCCCCCCGAATTCACTATCAGAACGGTGATTATAACAACTACGATAGCGATCGCACCTGTTATTGCAGCCATTATTGAACTCTTCATATTGATTTACCAACCTTTCAAAGATCATTCGGTTCTTGTCAGGGCCGAAGAATTAATGATTTCCCACCAAGGTACAGACGTTGTTGTCTCAGTCTCATCGGAGGTTTGGGATGTTGTATCGTCAGTCTGAGCTTCCGTTTCAGACTCTGTTGTCACGGAAGAAGCTGTCGTTGCATTCTGTATCGGAGGGATCGCCGTTGTGACCTGTGAGCCTGTTTCCCTCTGAGAAGCGGTAACTTCTGTAGTCACTGTAGTATCTGATGATGTATCAGGGGGTGAAACTGTCATAATGACCGTTGTGGGGGATGTTACAGAAATTGTCCTGCTTGTTTCCTCTGCAGCAGGCACCGTCGTTTCAGCGGCAGTAACCGTTGTTTCAGCAGATGCAGATTCGGATAAGGAGGACTCTGCTGCCGATTCACTGCGGCTTTCCCTTGTCACGGAGGTTACGGTCCTGACGGATGATGTTTCCTCAGTCTCTGCAGCTGTTTCATACTGTGTGGAAACATAAACGCTTTCCTGCTGACCCGACTGTCCCAGAACATACTGATATGCGGCATTGAGCTCGGTAAGGGAATATGCTGTCATTCTCTCCGCAGATACTCTGATAAGGCTTTCCAGAGCCGATTTGGAGAATGTATTTATGTCGGTATCCTGATTAAGATAATTATACTGTGCCTTGCTGTCCGATGTAAGCAGCTGAGCACTTTTTTTCTCTGTCAGGAGCATAAGCTCGCCCTCAGGCTGGCCCGCATTGTCATAAAGCTGCACTGTGACCTCATTTTCCACTGCCTGTATCTCAGTGAGCATGGCATTGGTGAGATTCTTGTAGCTTTCATAATAATCGAACTGTGTACGGAATACTGTTCCCTTAGCTCCAATGACAGCATTAGGTGTACGCACCTCAAAAGCACTGTTACGCTTCAGCTTGCTGTCAAGGCGGCAGGTAACTGCTCCCTCTGTAAGATTTACAACGATACTGCCCTTGTCCGATGCGTCTGTGTAGTATATGTACAGGGTGGATTCGGGTTCGACATAGATCTTCTTGTTGCCGTCCACTGAAAATACAAGTGAGCTGTCCGAGGATGTGATGATAACATCACCGCTTTCAAGCTTTGTGTGTCGGTCTGCATTGATCTGTCCGTCATCCTTGAGTACAAATGCACTTCCGCTGATATCGGTGATCTCGATCTTCCTGTCATTGCTGCCTGAGCATATGAGAGTATATATCACTATTATCAGAATGACCGATACCACAGCGATCGCACCCACAACTATCCATCGGATATTCTCATATAGAAATGATGCTGCTTTATTCATAAGCTGTAATTGATCACACTCCATAGCCGTAAGCCCTACGCTTACGAGCATATATATTTGTATTATATCATATTATTTCGGATTTGTCAAAAGAAATTTTTTTATTGTCTTTTTTGTAATATATTGTGATAAAAAAGCCGGATATAGCACGAAAAAAAACAATAATTTATTACATCGGACAAAAAAGCATTGAAAATATCCGGGGTGTATGCTATACTTATATCAATAACTCAAACGTGATACTTTGAAAGGATGATCACATGAATATGAACTTACGAAAGCATATCTGTGCTGCAGCGGCTGTAGTAATTGCTGCGACATCGGCATTTCCTGTCTCTGTTTCAGCTGCCGCATCCGGCTGGTCTGTGAATGAAGCCGGCAATACAGTTTATATCCGCTCCGACGGAACATATGCAACGGGAATTATCATTATCGAAGATACCGCTTACAAGTTTGATGATAACGGCATTTACCGCGGACTGTACACAGGGTTTATCACGTCACAAACTCACCTGTATTTTTATAACAACGGAAAAATGTACGTTGGCTGGCTTAACCGTCCTTCAGGGACCTATTATCTGAATAAGGACGGAACTGCCGCGATCGGCATGAATATCATAGACGGCATAGCTTATTACTTTGACGAGCATGGAAGAATGCTGCCCAACGGCCCCTCTTCTGCATATAATCCCGTTTATTCAGACAAAAACAGCTTCACTCTCACTGCTGACCGCTCTGAGTATTACACAAGCACATACAGCAAAATGTCCTTCACCCTTACGGGCAATGATCTCTCATCGGACGCATATGTATCGGTGGCAGGTCTCCGAAGATACAGAGACGGCAAGTGGTACATTTGCAAGCCCGACACAGCTATACCCGATTATTCTATGACGATTTCTCCGGACAGAAACAAATTATCCTTTGATTTCTGTCCCGAAAAATACTACGACGATCTTTCCTCGGGCACCTATAAGCTTGCTGTGAATATCATATGCGGAGGCACAAGAAAAACAGTTTCCTGCCAATTCTCTGTTATAAGACCCTATGAAATAACCGCCGAAAAGGAATCCTATGTGACAGCTGATACTGACAGGATAAGATTCTACATTTCCCCTACCGTTGCTGATGCACGTGTTTATTCCGAAGTCAGGGATATATATTACACAGAAGAAAACGGCAAACTGACTCTTGTAGAGCCAGAGAACAATACTGTACCTGTTATATCCTCCTATTTCATAAAACAAGGCGGATCCGGTATTGTAATGCTTGATCTTACACGCTACAGCCGCTCCAAGCTGAAAACAGGAACCTATGTTGCCGAAATCGGTGACGGACTTATCTGCGAATTCAAAATGACACGTCCCGTATCCGGTGCTGCAGAGGAGGTTGAGATCAAAAGCAAAAGCAAAAAGAAGATCAGCTTCACACTGAGGAATCGATCCGACACTGCATACGAAATAAAAGGATATGGAAAGCTTTGGCGTTATGAAGACGGCAAGTGGAAGCTTGTCAAGCTGAAAAAGGATGCAAAGCTTGACACATCTCTGAGTCTTCCCGCAAGATACCGCTGGACCCAATCAATGATGCTTACCGATTACTACTCATACTCCTCACTTAAAGCTGGCTCATACAGAATGGAATTCCCGCTGAATGACAATTGCAACATATATATTGATTTTAAGCTGAGCTGATAAGCCTTCAAAAAGCCTCACCCGTCAATGCTGACATCGCACTGACGGGTGAGGCTTTTTATATTTAACACGGCGGCTATAATACGCCCACTCTGCATCAAACTCCCTTGACCACATCGTATTCTATCCACCGTCTTTATCCATAGAACAAATGTTTATTAGTATTAAACATGAATAATCAGGAAACCTTTTTTCTCTTTTTCAGGATAAAGATCAGCAGACAGGAAACAACTACTGCCGAGCCGGCTAAAGCTATAGGCAGAATAAAATCCTGCTTGTCATTCTCAGCTTCAACACTTACCGGAGCAACCGATACTGCATCCGGCTCTGTTATTATCTGTCCATCTGCAGCTGTGTCACTGTCATTATCGGGAGCAGGCGTAACGCTCTCATCGGATGAGCCTCTTCTTTCCGAAACATCGGCATACAGCTTATCTTCATTTCCTATGCATATCCATCCGCCTAAATCAATTCCGGAATACAGCCACATATTTCCCTCCGGGTCTGTGAATGTATACTCGATAAAGAAATTATTCAGGCTCATTTCATCGGCATTGAGACGGATCATCTCAGAAAGGAGATCGGAGTCATCATCCCATACGGGATACTGCCAGATAAGAATATGCTCTTTTTTAAAGGTGAAATCCTTGTATTCGTCGTTATATGGCACAAGCTCATACTCATGCTCCTCTGCAAAGGCAATGCTGTCATACATATTTTCCAAGTTCTCCATAAGCACCCATCCGCAGCTTATCCACACATTGGGATCCTGAGAGGAACCCGACATGATATATCCCCACTTTGCTCCGTCATCGTCGATATACTCCAAATTTATCCAGCAGGTATCACCCGGTCCCATACGGAAAATCGACTTCAGATCTCCGGGATGATTGTATACATCGCATTTCTTGGTCACATTGTAATTACGCACTTCAACACTTGTATAGTCTCCACCAAATTCAACTTCAATGGGAAACTCCGGTTCCATAATGACATCGGCGGAAACCGGCACCGATGCAATTGTCATCCCCACAGCAAGGAAAGCTGTAATAATTGCTGTATTTCTCATTTTCATATGATATCCCTCTTTCTGATCGTATTTATTTCTTGACTGACTAAACCAAATAAGTCATTATCACGCCCGCAGAATAGGAAAATGCATTTGCTGCCATCGAAAACAGCAGCGGACGCTTTATTTCGGTGTTATTCCTGTAAACAAGCCATTCGGCTGTCACAGCGGAGATCTCAAGGATAACCGTAGCAAGTATGAGCATTTCCCCGCTCATACCGACGCTGTACTGCATATAATAATATGTACAGGTAACAACGGGGTTAGTAAGTGTATTGGCAAGAACGCAGATAACAAGGTCGTGTTTTCCTCTCACTCCATATATACAGGCAAAGAGCAACTCTAGTATAAGGGTAAGAAGCAGTGAGCTGCCCATTGCCAAAAGAACTGCAGCTGTCATTTGCTTTTATCCCCCATAAGACGGAATCCTCCCAGAAGCAGAGCCATTGACAGGATACAAAGTGCTGACATGAGGACACCGCTCATAGTGCCTCCTCCCGTAAGATAAACGGGGATATATCCGATGAACAGTGCAAAGGTAAGCAAGCCGAAAGAAAAGCCTCGGTCATTGTGAAAAATATCCCCTGCAGCACGAAGAGTTATAGGCATAGACATATTGAAAAGAAGCAGTGCGGCGAGTCCGCAAAGCATATTTCCCGAAAAGCAGAACATCAGTGCTGCCCCTGACATGGACACTGCCGATGCAGCATTCCTTCCCAATTTATCTGAGAGGAATCCTCCCATTGCCTTTCCTCCTGCCGTCATGATGACTGCAGCAAAAGCAGCAAGTCCCTTTTTCCACGGCAAAGCTACCATGAATCCTCCGAAGCTGCGGATAACAACAACAGTAAATATCATCGCTGCAGCAGCAAACACCGCAGCAGAACGCTTATTTCCGCAATTACTGCTTTCAGCGGCAGTATCGTCATCATCCCCTGCTTTCAGCTTAATTGAAATAAAAAACGATGCAGCCGAAAAGATCATCATGACTATGACCGGGAACATAGCCCAAACAGCAGCATCCTTTCCCCACATTGTTCCGAGATACAGACCAACTGCTCCTGTTGAAACGAATACACCCAATGCTCCGGAATCATCATACTTACGGAGCACATACACTCCCCCGCCAACATGGAACAAAGCATTCCCAAGTCCCGCAAGGACAGCGGATATGATCGCAGCAGCACCGAAGGGTATGAGCCATACAGCAAATGCGGCAGCGATAAGCAGACATCCGAAAGCAACGAATCCATGGCTTATGCGGAATCTGTCCGAAATTATCCCCAGCGGCATCTGCAGTGCAAAGGCACAGAAATTATACACAAGCATCAGCACTCCGTCTGCAGGAGAAGAATATATGTATCCGAACATCAGGAAGGCACATGCCATATCTACAAAAAAATGAGCTGCGGTATAAACTGCTGTCACTGTTTTTTTGTTCATAGCTTCCCTCCTCCGGATATTATAATGATATCATATCTGCCTCATTTTGGCAATAGTTTTTGCCGCATTGTAATGAATAATTGTGAATTATTCGATTTTTATTGACAAAACTCTTTCCGTGATATATAATATTTTTGTATGCTCTATCAACAGCTGCATTACCGGCAGAAAGTATAAATCAATTTACGCTAAATACGGAGGAAAATAATATGAAAGAGATAAGTCCAAACGCTAAGATCGAAACTAAATGCCTTCATTCAGGCTACACACCTAAGAACGGTGAACCACGAGTTATGCCTATTGTTCAGAGTACAACATACGTTTACGATTCCACAAACGCTGTTGCCGATGTATTTGATGATCCTACCCTCAGCCTGATATATTCACGTTTTGAGAACCCTACAACAGACGCAGTTGAGAAGAAGATAGCTGCTCTTGAGGGCGGTGCTGCCGCTATGTGTACTTCAAGCGGTCAGGCAGCTTCACTTCTTTCTATCCTCAACATATGCGAGGCAGGAGACAGCTTTATCGCATCATCTTCTATCTACGGCGGAACAATCAATCTTTTCGGCTTCACACTTAAGCGAATGGGTATCGAGTGCATCTGGGTGGATGTTAACGCAACAGAAGAAGAACTTAACGCTGCATTCAAGCCCAACACAAAGTGCGTATTCGGCGAAACCATTGCTAACCCTGCTCTTACAGTTTTCGATATCGAGATGTGGGCTAAGGCTGCTCATGCACATGACGTTCCCCTTATTGTTGACAACACATTTGCTACTCCTATCCTCTGCAGACCTATCGAATGGGGTGCTGATATCGTAGTTCACTCCACATCCAAGTATATGGACGGTCACGCTGTTCAGGTAGGCGGTGTCATTGTTGACAGCGGCAAGTTCAACTGGGACAACGGCAAGTTCCCCTGTCTCTGCGAGCCTGACGAAAGCTATCACGGAACTGTTTACACAAAGCAGTACCCCGCTGCACCATACATCACCAAGGCAAGAATGCAGCTTATGAGAGACTTCGGCTGCTATCCCGCTGCTCATTCCTCATTCCTGCTTAATCTGGGTCTGGAAACACTGGCTGTACGTATGCCTGTTTACTGCTCAAATGCACTTAAGGTGGCACAGTTCATTGCAGCTTCCGATAAGGTGGAAAGTATCTGCTATCCCGGACTTGAGAACGATAAGTACCACGAGCTTGCTAAAAAGTATCTCCCTCTGGGAACCTGCGGAGTTATCTCATTCTCCATTAAGGGCGGACGTGATGCAGCTGTAAGATTTATGGATTCTCTGGAGCTTGCTTCAAACGAGGTACATGTTGCTGATATCCGCACCTGCGTTCTTCATCCTGCATCTGCAACACACCGTCAGCTTTCCGATGAACAGCTTGTTGCCGCAGGCATCGACGGCGGTCTTATCAGACTGTCTGTAGGACTTGAAAATGTTGATGACATCATCGCTGACATCAAGCAGGCATTCGACAGAATGTAATCTCATCTGACAAGGTGGCTATTATCCAATGAACACATCTCTTTCACAGCGTTTTACAAATATCGGAGGCATGATCGGCAGAACACCTCTCCTGGAGATACACTACACCTACAAGGGCAGGCCCGGACGCATTTTTGCAAAAGCCGAATACATGAATCTTTCCGGCAGCATCAAGGACCGTGTTGCTCTGCACATACTGAAAAAGGCCTACGAAAACGGCTCTATCGACTCCCAATCGGTTATTGCGGAAGCAACCAGCGGAAACACCGGCATATCCTTCTCCGCAGTGGGAAGATATCTGGGGCACAAGGTCGTTATTTATATGCCCGACTGGATGAGTGCCGAGCGTATAAGACTTATGAAAAGCTTTGGTGCTGAGGTACGGCTCGTATCCCGTGAACAGGGCGGATTTCTGGGGTCTATCGCATTGACCGAGGAGCTTGCAAAACAGGGCAATGTTTTTCTCCCCTGCCAGTTCTCAAATGAAGACAATACTGAGGCACATTTCCTTTCCACAGGCGAGGAGATATCATATCAGCTGAAAAAGCTTGGACTTACTGCTGACGGAGTAGTTGCAGGCGTGGGTACAGGCGGAACTGTAATGGGTATTGGCAGGAGACTTCGTGCAGACAATCCCAAATGCGGAGTATTCCCCCTGGAGCCTCTCAATTCTCCCACACTGTCCACGGGCTGCAAGGTAGGTGCTCACCGTATTCAGGGCATTTCAGACGAATTTATTCCTCCTATATTCAAGCGAGAACAGGCAACGGATATTGTATCCGTTGATGACATTGATTCCATTATCATGTCCCAGATGCTTGCACGCAGATTTGGTTTAGGAGTAGGTATTTCCTCGGGTGCGAACTTCCTCGGCTGTATACTTGCTGCAGAAAAGCTTGGCAGTGACAGCGTCATTACAACTGTATTCGCTGACGACAACAAGAAATATCTCTCCACGGATTACTCCGATGAGCATATTATCAAGGAAGGATATCTCACAAAGGATATAATTCTTACCGATCTTATCGCACACAGGTACGAATAAACCAAACATTGAACAAAAGAACCTGTCTGACAGGAAATGTGCATGTCCCGAATAGATCTGCACATACGCTTGCGAGACAGGTTCTTATTTTTTGGTTACAACAATTGTTAATAATTATCAATAATCATGTATATTTATTGTGTATTATGTAAAATACACACAAATTCTCTTGTAATTTGTCGGAAATAATAGTAGAATAATATTTATACTACCCGATACAACTAATGACAGGAGCAGAAATTATGCCTATTACCGAAATTCTTGAACAAAATGCACTTAAATACGGAAACGATGTTTGCCTGGTTGAAATTAATCCTCAGGTGCAGGAGAAAAGACGCGTACTCTGGAAGGATTATGATCTTATTCAGCCCACATCATCACTATGCTACCGCCGTGAGATCACATGGCATGTTTTTAATGAAAAGGCTAACCGCTTTGCTCAGCTGCTGCTCAGCAGAGGTGTGAAGAAGGGTGACAAGGTCGCTATTCTCCTTATGAACTGTCTGGAATGGCTGCCGATCTATTTCGGCATCCTTAAAACAGGTGCTTTGGCTGTACCCATGAACTTCCGTTACAGCTCTGATGAGATCAAATATTGTCTTGATCTTGCCGATGCCGATGTTCTGGTTTTCGGTCCCGAATTTATCGGCAGGATAGAAACTATTGCCGAGGAAATAAGCAAGAACCGCATTCTTTTCTACGTCGGCGGTGACTGTCCTTCATTCGCCGAGGATTATGACAAGCTTGCATCAAACTGTGCATCTGTATCCCCCGGCATTGAGATCACAGATGACGATGACGCAGCTATCTACTTCTCCTCAGGTACAACAGGATTCCCCAAGGCGATACTCCATTCACACAAGGCACTTATGCACTCATGCAAAGTGGAGCAGAATCATCATCACCAGACAAAGGATGACGTTTTCCTCTGCATCCCTCCTCTTTATCATACAGGTGCAAAAATGCACTGGTTCGGCAGTCTGCTTTCAGGCAGCCGTGCTGTTCTTCTCAAGGGAGTAAGCCCCGAGACAATACTCAGCACAGTATCAAATGAAAAATGCACTATTGTATGGCTGTTAGTGCCATGGGCTCTTGATATATTGGAGGCTATTGATAACGGAAAGGTCAGCATTTCGGATTATCAGCTTGATCAGTGGAGACTTATGCACATTGGTGCTCAGCCCGTTCCCCAGAGCCTTATCGCCCGATGGAAAGAATATTTTCCCAATCATTTATATGACACAAACTATGGTCTCAGCGAATCTATCGGTCCCGGCTGCGTTCATCTTGGTGTTGAAAACATTCACAAGGTAGGTGCTATCGGTGTTCCCGGTTACGGTTGGGAGGTCAAGATAATTGACGACAAAGGATGCGAGGTCAAACAGGGTGAAGTTGGCGAGCTGGCTGTAAAAGGTCCCGGCGTAATGAAATGTTACTACAAGAATCCTAAGGCTACCGAAGAGGTCCTCCATGACGGCTGGCTGTGGACAGGCGATATGGCTCGTCAGGATGAGGACGGATTTTACTTCCTCGTAGACCGCAAGAAGGACGTTGTTATCAGCGGAGGAGAAAACCTCTACCCCGTTGAGATAGAGAATTTCATGAGCAAATTTGATAAGATCAAGGATGTTGCAGTTATCGGACTTCCGGACAAGCGTCTTGGTGAGATCGCAGCTGCAATCGTTGAGATTAAGGAAGGTATGGAATGTACTGCCGAGGAGATAGATGAATTCTGTCTCGGAATGCCCCGATACAAGCGTCCAAAGAAGATCATATTTGCAAAGGTGCCCAGAAACGCTACAGGAAAGATAGAAAAGCCTTTGCTCCGCAAGACATACTGCGGTGAAAATATGATCGAGAAAGAAAACAAGAGCTGATATGCACAAGCTCACAGACAAATCCTCGGATGGATATGAGCCTGTCCATCCGAGGATAGATTTTTTAATCGGTATTCCTTATCAAATCGTGAAGCAAAAAGCTATTGGCTGTTTTTGCAGCCTTTTTCATATGTCTTTGGTTATATAATATTTATTTGTTTAGATAAACTATTTTATAAAATCACTTGACATTTGGCTGTTTATGTGATATAATTATACAGTAATTTGATTTGCCGCAGTGGTGAAATCGGCAGACACAAGGGACTTAAAATCCCTCGGATTAACCTCCGTACCGGTTCAAGTCCGGTCTGCGGCACCAATTGAAAAACGCCCCTCAAATGGCTTAGATGCGTTCTTACGATAAGGATACTCAACAGACAGTCAGAACGTATCGCAAAATTACGAAAAAACAGCAGTTGCCTTGATTCTAAAAAAGGATCAAGGCAACTTTTGTTTTGTTACAGCAAAATAAACTGTCGGTTGAATTATACAGATAAATCTCCCGGAAGTAGAATCACTGTTGAAAATAAGCATTTACAACAACTGATGTTTGTGATATACTATAATAAAATCAAGCAGGAGGAGATTTCTGAATATGGATACAGTGTTTTCAAAACAGCTGCAGAAGCTTCGCAAGGAACGCAATGTTACGCAGGAGGCTCTTGCCGCTCACCTTGGCGTAAGTCCGCAGGCAGTAAGCAAATGGGAGAACGGCAGCTATCCCGATGGCGATCTGCTGCCGAAAATCGCAGATTTTTTTGGAGTTTCCATAGATCATCTTTACGGCAGGGCTAAGGAGAATTCTCCCGTTGTTCAGCAGATAATTGATGAGCTGCAGGGTATAGTCTTCGACACTGAGGACGGAGCGAAAAAATTCTTTGAAAAGGCACTTGATTATGCATGGGCGATACAGACAGCATCGTGGAAGAATAATAAATACTATTATGACCGCCCCGTGCTTAAGGAAACGGACAGTCTTACCGCCTCCGAGATAAGTGCCGAATCTGGTTTTACCTTTATGCGGCTTAACAAGGATCTGGAATACTATTTTCTTGTAAAGCAGCCGGATGGCGGCTTTACAAAGCGGTTGAAAGTGACAGATGAAACAGCAGAGCTTTTCGCATTCCTGGGAGATAAATCAAATCTGAAAATACTGCAGTATATGCTCTCTTTAAAATGGGAGGAGGCTGTGCGTGCCAAAACTATAGCAAAGCTTCTTAACATTCCTGTGGAAAAAGCAGAAAAAGCCCTTGATTTTCTCTGTAAATACAGCGGAACTTTTTCAAAAGGATGCATAATTAACGAGGACAACGACAGTGAGAACATGTATCAGTCATCGCCAATAAAAGCAGTTGCACCAATAATGCTGATGATCTGTGCTGATATGATGATAACCCCACCTAATTCTTATCAGAATCAGGTGGGTTGGAACGATGAAGCATGGTTCAAGCGTGAGGACTTGTCCTTTCTGAAAAACAACGAGGGGTAAATTATGGAACAAAACAATGAACAGAAAAATCCTCTGCATAAGGATTTCGGTATTTTCAGCAATATAAAATACATACTTAAAGCTATGGTGCGGTATAACAAGGGATTTCTCCTGCTTATTCCCATAGGTATGGTCTGTGCTCCCGTGATGCAGTATCTCTGGACCTTTATATCAAAATTTGTCATTGATATGATAACAGATGAATCAAGTGCTGAAAAGCTTTTCCGGCTTATGATAATATTTACGGTCATTCAAGCAGCCTCAACAATGCTTAATTCCTACTATTACAGCGAGATATGGTGGCGGTTTATTGCTGCACGCTGCAAACTTATGTCCGAGAAAAATGCAAAGGTGATGAGACTTGATTTTCAGCATCTGGAAAATCCCGATGTTCTCGACTGCTATCAGAAAGCGGGAAACGCCTGCAACGGAAATGACAACGGCGTTGAGGGTATGATGCGAAATATCGTTGACCTTATGCTGTCGGCGACAGTGGTGACAGTTGGAATAATAATCCTCGGTACTATGAATATTTTTATAGTGCTGCTGATGCTTGCTATCTGTATCGTAAACTTTATGCTTAATAACCATACAAACAAAACCGTAAAAAAACAAGTATGGGACCCTCTTGCACCCTGGTGGCGGAAGGATAACTATCTGCGGAATGTGACCACAAGCTTTGACACCGCAAAGGATATCCGTATGTTCGGTCTGCAGGACTGGCTGACGGACAAGATAAGGGAACTGAAAAAGGAACGCATTGAAGCACAGAAAAAGAATGCGAAAGCGTGGCTCATCACCTCATGGATAGGTTATATTCTGTTTGCTCTGTCCCAGGCAGCAGTGTATGGCTGGCTGATATATCAGACAGTTCGCGGAAAAATGACTATAGGAAATTTCAGCCTGTACCTCGGTTCATCAATGGCATTTTACAGCTATATCAACAACCTTCTGCAAGGCGTAACAAGTCTGCTCGACTGCAGTCGCCAGGTAGATGATTTCCGCAGCTTTATGGAATTTGATGATAAAAGTGCAGATTCCGGTGACGATGTGCCCCTTTATGACAAATATGAATTCGAGTTCCGGAACGTGTCCTTTAAATATCCCAAGGCGGAGAAATATGCACTGAAAAACCTGTCCCTTACGTTAAAAGCAGGTGAACGTCTTGCAGTTGTTGGACTTAACGGTGCAGGAAAATCCACATTTATAAAATTATTGCTTCGTCTTTATGAGCCGACTGAGGGTGAGATACTGCTCAACGGCAGAAACATAAACGAGTACAGCAAGCATAGCTATTACAGCGTTTTTGCACCTGTATTTCAGGATGTTGAGCTGTTTGCATTTCCCCTTGCGGAGAATGTTTCCATGAAAACTCCCGAAGCTACGGACAAATCAATGGCTGAAAAGTCCCTTATTGACGCCGGCTTTGGTGATAAGCTAAAAGAACTGCCGGACGGCATTTCCACTGAGATACTTAAAATTATTCACGATGACGGCGTTGATCTGTCGGGCGGTGAAAAGCAGAAGCTTGCTCTTGCCCGAGCTCTTTACAAGGACGCTCCCGTTGTTGTTCTTGATGAGCCTACCGCAGCACTTGACGCTCTTGCGGAAAGCAGACTGTACAATGATTTCGACAAGCTTATCGGCGGCAAAACAGCGGTGTATATCAGCCACAGATTAAGCTCTACACAATTTTGCACCAATGTGGCAATGTTCAGGGACGGCGAAATGGTGGAGTACGGTACACATGATGGTCTGCTGAAACAGAATGGTGCATATGCGGAAATGTTCCGTATTCAGGCACAGTACTATGTTGATTCTCCCGAAAGCGAGGTGGCTGCAAATGCGTAAAAGGAATAATAATACGGTCGGCGAGACGTTAATGTTCATGCTAAAAACCGTCAAGAGAGAAAAGCCGTCTCTTTTCTTCATATATCTGCTTAAATTTGCGGCGGAATTTGTACCCACAATGCTTGCGATCATCCTGCCGAAGTTCCTTATTGACGAGCTGGTGCTTATAATCGGCGGAGAACCTGTCAGTGAACACCTTTACAGCGTCATACTTTACGCAGGTCTGATAATCGGTATCGCTCTGCTTGAAAACATGCTTAAAAGTCTTACAAATCAGCTTATTGATGTACAGCGTGAATGGTTCAATCAGTATTTTGAAACAGAATTGTCAAGGCACACAATGACTATGGATTTTGAGCATACCGAGGACCCCGAAGCTCTGGACAAGCTTGCAAAGGCAAAGGACGGAATGAGCTGGTACAGCGGCGGAGTTGTAGGCGTTCTTGACCGTCTTTATGTCATTATTGCAAATATCGCCGTTCTGTGCGGCGTTACCGTGCTTATTATTATTACCTGTCCGTGGCTTATCCCTGTGCAGCTTATATCACTGGTGCTTATTACAATATTCAATGCAAAGAATAACAAAATAGAAGCGGATAATTTCCTGAAGCTTTCGAAAATGAACAGAATATGGGGATATGTTTTCTATCAGCTGTCGGATTTCCGTTACGGCAAGGATATCCGTCTTTATGACAGTGCCGATATGATGTGTGAAAAAGCTGATAAATTAAGCGATCAACAGGTCGATTGCTGGAGAGGTCAGGAGCGGCAGATGCGGCCAAATAATATGCTTATAAATATAGTGAATGCATTCCGTGACGGTATGAGCTATTTTTACATTGGCTTTCTTGCGGTCACAAAGTCTATTACCATAGGCGATTTTCAGATGTGCGTCAGCAGTGCTTCAAATCTTTACTGGAGCTTGTATCATATAGTTTCATCGGTACAGGAGCTGCATAAACGGTGCAGCTATGCTCACAGATATCTTGAATTCACGGCATATCCTGCGGCGATGGTCAAGGGTACAAAGCCCGTTAAAAAGGGTGAGCACATAATCGAATTTTCCCATGTCAGCTTTAAGTATCCCCGGTCGGAGAATTTTGTGCTTCGTGACATTAACATCACGATCAGGTCGGGAGAGCACCTTTCCGTTGTGGGACTTAACGGTGCGGGAAAGACCACATTTATCAAGCTTTTATGCCGTCTTTATGATGTGACCGAGGGGGAAATTCTCGTTGACGGAGTGAATATCAAGGAATATTCCGATGAAGACTACCGCGAACTGTTTGCTGTTGTATTTCAGGATTTCCAACTTTTTGCGTTTAGTCTGCGTGAAAATATTGCTTTGTCAGATGCTTCCGATGATGAGCGTATAAATGAAGTTCTGAAGCTGTCAGGTTTTTTCGACGACGCACAGAAGCTGGAGCATGGACTTGACACAACGCTTTTCAAATCCTTTGACGAAAAGGGAACGGAGCTTTCCGGCGGTCAGCAGCAAAAAACTGCTATCAGCCGTGCACTGTACAGAAATGCACCCGTTGTTATCCTCGACGAGCCTACCGCCGCACTTGACCCTGTGGCGGAGTATGAGATCTATCGTCAGTTTAATTCTCTTGTAGGCGGCAGGACGGCGATTTACATTTCCCACAGATTATCAAGCTGCAAATTCTGCGACAGAATTGCTGTTTTTGCAGAAGACACCATCAAGGAATACGGCACCCACGATGAACTTGCAGATAAGCCGGACGGCATCTATGCGGAAATGTTTTCGGCACAGGCTCAGTATTATGTGAACTGCAGCGGATAAATTTTTTCAATATAGTCTTGCGAGACTGCAAAAATTGCCGGTATCATATTTGCAATGATGCCGGCAATTTTTGTACTTTAAAAATACATCAACAATTTTTTAAGATATTATTGCAATTTATGTCAAAGTGTGCTATAATTCAGTATAGTAATGTGTTCATATAAATGGAGGGGTCATAAATGAATCTTTTGAGTGAAAACGAAAAAAGTGCAAATCTGGCGGCTGCAAAGGTAATGCGGATAACCGTCATTGTATTTGCTATGGTGCTGCTGCTCGATATTATCGGTATATTTACCGTAAAGCTTCCTGTTATGATAACAGCATTCCTGATCGGATGTGTATTCCTTTTAATACCGACACTTCTGGTAAACGTTCTGAAAAATGAAGGCAAATGGGTCAAATATGTGATCGTTTTATCATCAATAATCTTTACGGCTATAGTAACGGTTACACTGGCTTATCATGCTGTACTGCTTTTCGTTTACCCGATAGCGATCGCAAGCCTGTACTTTTTGAAAAAGCTCAATTATTTCACAGTTGTATTTACACTGATCGCTGTTTCCGTAGGACAGTTATTATGCTTCAAGTTCCAATTCGTTAAAGATGATAATTTCGCTTCTGTAAAAACCTGTCTGCTTTATGGTATCCTTCCCCGTGCAATGGTTCTCATATGCATTTCGGCAATCTTTACTATGCTCAGCAGCCGAACTGCATCAATGCTCGGAAGCCTTATGGGTGCGGAACAGCAGAGAATCCTCAGAGAAAAATCACTTGAGGTTTCCGAAAGACTTATCCAGACTGTTACCGAGCTGGACAGTATTTCCACAGCTGCAGCCGTAGCAAACCGCAGCATTGCCGACGAGTCGGGTAATGTTATGAAGGACAGCGAGGATAATTTTTCTCATATTAAGTCAGTTGAGGAAAGTATGAACCATATTTCCGATAATCTCCGGGACCTTTCCGAGATGAGTGCACGCATTGCTGAATTAACCAAGCGTGCAGACCAGATCACAGCAGAAAACGACAGCAAAATGT
Organism: Huintestinicola sp.; assembly: GCA_051882495.1. Taxonomy (GTDB): domain Bacteria; phylum Bacillota; class Clostridia; order Oscillospirales; family Ruminococcaceae; genus Huintestinicola. The sequence goes on from JBJERX010000140.1 coordinate 21,652, forward strand.
CCGCAGCGGCTGCGAGTATGGATGAGATATGCAAGGGCACCGAAGAGAGTAAGGAGATCATTTCTAAGCTGTCCGAGCAGTCCAAGAAGATCGTTGAGATCGCTGAGGTTATTTCCGACATCTCTATGCAGACAAATATACTTGCACTGAACGCTTCCGTTGAAGCGGCACACGCAGGTGAGCATGGCAGAGGTTTTTCTGTTGTTGCCGATGAAATAAAGAAGCTTTCCGAGCAGACCAAGGAAGCCGCTTCGGAGATCGGTGAAATTATTGCCGATGTAACTCAGAATATTTCGGGAACTGTTGAAGCTATGGAAAACAACGCTGTTCTCACCAGAGAGGGTATGAACAGCATGGAGGAAATGAAGGCATCTGCTGAGCAGCTCAGCCATTCCAACAGAGAGATCTCGGTTAATATTTCCGATATGAATTCGGTTATTAAGAATGTTGCTGACAGCGGAGAAAATGTTTCAAAGAAGCTTGTCAGTGTCAGCGGAAACATTGCCAATAACTGCAGTGCAGTTCAGCATATGGCGGCTGCTATACAGGAGAACAGTGCAGGCACTGAAAATCTCGGATTTATGGTAAAAAATATCAGACAGATGGCAGGAGAGCTGGAGCAGCTAACCAAGTGATAACATATTCTTTTTCTTTGTCAAACGCCCTTGCAAAGCGGCAAGCCTTGCAAGGGCGTTTTTTGATTGGAATCATTCTATCGTAACGATAGAAAATCGGTAAAAAACAACTCCATGGTATTGGGGGAAATCCAATACTAATAACCATATGTTCTATGAATAAAAGGTTATTAGTATAAGCTTTTCACAGCACCTTTTCTTACAGAAACTTTTTCAGACTGTCAATATAAACCTGCTCCCTGTGAAGATAATCCTTCGCAGCCTTAACTGTTTCGGGTGAACAGTCCCCCGCATGGTTAACAGCTGTACTCAGCTCGATTATACCCATGTTTGTTCCTTTTACAAGCATTTTGGCTATAGCAGGTGTTGACTTGTCCTTCATAAGATTCATTGTGATACCCATTTTTGTCATCAGCTCTGCTGCTTTGGAGGGCGGTGTTGGCTGATGATTCATTGCCTTCATCTGACGGCATACGGAATCCGACTGACGGCAGTAACCCTTGTACTGTTTGACCAGCAGATCTTTCAGCTCATGGTTCTGCACATCGGGAATGATCTTTTTCAGAGATGTTATTCCCATAGAAGCCGTTTTGTATATGCTGTCGTTTATTGCAGCGTTATCCATAGCATTTCTCCGTTTTCAGTGATCATTTTTATGAGGTTATCCTCACATTATTATTATACTTTTTTCTCGCCGGTTTATTTACGGAAAAATTTCTGAATTGCTCTCTGATATCCTGATTTTCGGGACGAAATACTCTGAAAAAATAATTCCGGAAGCACAATTGTTAATTTTTTGTAAACTAAGCTGATTTATAGTTTCCTTTTGTTGCAATATATGATAAAATATAAACGTATTATTAATATATTTATTCCAGGATGCCTAAGGCTCGGAGATACTCTGCTGAACGTCTCTGACCATAAAGAGAGGTCAACTCGATAAGCACTGAGCAGTCTGTGAAATACTTATTATAATAATCACGGAATTCTATCCAGTCTATCTTACCATCACCTACAGGAAGATGCAGATCATTCTTCAGATCGTTATCGTTGAGGTGGAGATGCTTAACATAAGGATGCAGCTTGTTAACCCACTCCCCTATCTCAACTGTTCCGAATGCAACAGCATGGGAATAATCAAGACAAACGCCGAAATTCTTATGATGCTTTAGCTTTTCAGCAAGGGCGGCAAGCATATCCGGTGAGCTGTCAAACATATTTTCGATGTAGATGTTCATATCGGGATATTCATTAAGGATCCTATCCCAGAATTTGTGATTGCTGTTTATCCAGCCGTTTACATAGCTTTCCGATGTGAGCTGCGGCGAATGATTTGTATGGAACACCACTCCCTCAGCACCGACCTTTTCAGCTGCTGTAATGCTCTGACGGATCCGCATCTCAGCCACTTCCCTGATGAGCTTATCAACACTGAACACTATAACATCAAAGAAATCGCCATGTATAGTACAGTGCTCCGGAACCTTTCGTGAATGGTACATTGCCGCTATCCTGTCAACCTCCTGTGTTGAATCAAGGACAGAGGGTAAATAAAAATCGTTATACTCAAATCCAAAGCCATATTCCTCAGCAAGAGCAATGCTCTCGTCGATCGCCTTGGGATCGGGGATTATAAAAAACCTGCTCATTCTAACTAATCTACCTTTCGTATATTATTACAGAAACAGTATTAATAATTTGTGATAAATGAGATTTATTTGCATTGTTCTGTAATGTATATAATTATAACACATTTTTTTAGATTTGTCACTTATTTTTTGAAAGGAAAAAAAAATTATGTCAAATTCATCTTCTATCAATTCAAATGAGCTTCTTGAAAACATTTTCAGCATCACTCAGAATCTTTACAGAGAGATGTCTAAGCCTAATGACAGTACCTCGGAGGATCATTCTGCCATATTCCACCTGCTTACCGATCTGGGAAGAACTCTTGCTAATGCAGACAGAGCCAGCTTCTGGAAGTGGGACAAACGCAGACATGAGCTTTGGACTACTGCAGCCGTAGGAACAGACAGGATAACTATCCCTGAGGGAACCGGTCTTGTAGGCAAGGCTCTTGCAGAAAGACATGCTATCGTAACAAATGATCCTTACAATGATCCCGATTTCAACTCCAGCGTAGACAAGAAAACAGGATACGTTACAAAGTCGATCTTAGTAATGCCCATATCAAACTGCAAGGGCGAGTTTATCGGAGCATATCAGGTGATCAACAAGCTGGATAATGACGGGAAGTTCGATATTGAAGAGGACTGCCGCAGACTTTCCCTTGCTGCATTTATCTGCGGTATTACTCTTGAATCCGAGACCTTCCTCGATGATTCCCAGCACGACAAGCTCACAGGTATAAAGAACCGTATGGGCTTCTACTCTGATTTCAGCAGGATCTACAGCAAGATCGTTGCTGAGGGCAGAAATGTATCTATGTTTATCAGTGATATTGACTTCTTTAAGAAGGTAAACGATACATATGGACACAATGCAGGTGATGCTGTTCTTATACACACAGCTAATATCCTCAGCAAAAATATCCCTGAGGGCGGCGGAATCTACCGCTGGGGCGGAGAGGAATTCATCATGATATTCCCTGATGCCGATATGCACAAGGCTGCTGAGCATGCAGATAATATCAGACAGCAGATCATGGCGTCAGTATGCCATTTTGAAGGTCTCGACATCAAGATCACTATGAGCTTCGGATGCTCAGGCTTCGGCGTTCTTTCCATCGACGACAGCATCAAAGCAGCCGATGAAAAGCTTTATACAGCTAAGCAGAACGGACGTAACAGAGTTATCGTCTGATTTATAAACGCAAATAAGAAAGGCGGTCATACAACATGTCAAAAACCATACTCATCACAGGCGGTGCGGCAAGCGGCAAGTCAAGATGGGCTGTATCCTATTTTTCAGCCTGCGACTATGTTCTGTACCTCAGAACAGCCGATAAGGTCGATTCTGACACAATGAGCCGTATTGAATACGGCAACAAGCAGAACTTCGTAGAATGGGACATAAAGACGGGTATCACATCATCTCCCGCAGACCTTTTTACAGATCACAAATTTGTTATCATGGATAATCTTGCAGCATACACTTCAAATATTATCAACAGTATGTGCCCGGACATTTCTCAGATAACAGAATCTCTCAAAAAGGATATTGAGAAGAAGATCATCGCAGATGTTACCGACATGTACGATAAAATTATGGTCATTGACGGAAGCATGATAATAATCACTCTGGAAACAGGCTTCTCCGTGACTCCCGAAAACAGAGCACAGACAATATTCCGAGAGATCCTTGGCAACGTAAATCAGCGTATTGCCAATATGTCCAATGAAGTATATCTTTCAACCAGCGGAATCCAGTTCAAAATTAAGTAATCAGAAAGGATGAATCAATATGACTTTTGAAGATTTTATTATGGAGGCCAGAGCACTTAAGGCTTCAGATATCCATCTTACAGTAGGTGCTCCTACTGTTGTAAGAGTAAACGGTGAGCTTCGTCCCTTCGGTGAGTTAAGCGATATGGTAGTAAACCGTACCATCCTTTCTATTCTTTCAGCCGATCAGGAAAAGCAGCTGACTGAGGGCAAGGATATCGACTTCAGCTTTGAGCTGGAAAACGGTGCAAGACAGCGTGTCAATGTTTACCGTCAGTGCGGCAGACTTGCTTGCTGTATCAGACTTCTCAACGATACTATCCCTACCATTGAAGAACTTAAGCTTCCCAATGTTATCACCGAGCTTGCTCAGAAAAAGCGTGGTCTTATCCTCGTGACCGGTCCTACAGGTTCCGGTAAGTCTACGACTCTTGCAGCGATCATCGACTATATTAACAAGAATCGTGCTTGCCACGTTATTACTATTGAAGACCCTGTTGAGTATAAGTACACTCATTCAAAGGCTACTATCCATCAGCGTGAGATCGGAAGAGACGTTGATTCCTTTGCAAACGCTCTCCGAAGTGCACTCCGTGAGGACCCCGATGTTATTCTTGTTGGTGAAATGCGTGACTATGAAACAATTTCACTTGCAATGACTGCTGCCGAAACAGGACACCTGGTATTCGGCACACTCCACACATCAAGTGCTGCTCAGACCATCGACAGAATCATCGACGCTTGTCCCGTTCATGCTCAGGAGCAGATCAGATCTCAGCTCTCCAACATGATCCAGGGAATTATCGCTCAGACTCTGGTTCCCACCGCAGACGGACAGAGCCGTGTAGCTGCATTAGAGGTCATGATCGGTTCAGATGCTGTAAAGAATCTCATCAGAACAAACAAGATCGCTCAGCTTGAATCCACAATGCAGTCCAGTGCTCGTCTTGGCATGTCCACTCTCAATGATTCTCTCACAAGATACTACAAGCGTGGACTTATTTCCTACGAGACAGCAATGGAATTCTGCTCCGATAAAACAGAAATGGAAAAATCCCTTTCCGCAGCAGCAGGATTCTGATTATATTTCTTTTCCCTCTTGCATCTGACGCTAAGCTGTGGTAGAATTATATTAAAAATACAAGGGAGGTCTGTTTATGCCTGTATCTGCTGTAATGGGCGGTTCATCATTAGGATATTCCGCACCCACAAAAGAAGAAAACACTGAAGCTGTAAAGAAGAATCTTGAAAGTGTTGAAAAGCAGCTCAAAGACCTGGAACGTCAGTCCGTAAGCATAAACAACAAGGCTGCAGAGGACAAGAAAGCTTCTCTGGAACAAAGAAAGGCAAAGCTTGAAGCACGTCTCCTCAAGCTTGATGGCGGAAAGGCCGATAAAAGCAATCAGGCGGACAACGGTGAATGCCAAACCTGCAAAAACCGCAAGTATCAGGACGAATCCGATGATTCTACGGTATCCTTCCAGAATGCTACAAAGCTCAGTCCCGAAGCTGCCTCAGCAAGAGTAAAGGCTCATGAGAACGAGCATGTCCGTCACAATGATGCCGATGCAAAGGCTAACGGACGCAAGGTCGTTTCATCCTCTGTCACAATACATACAGGAATATGCCCCGAATGCGGCAAAACCTACGTATCGGGCGGAACTACAAAGACTGTTACAAAAAATGAGCAGGATCTGTCCGCAAGGTTTAACGCAGGAAAAGAAAACAAGTCAATCGGAAGCATATTCAATTC
>JBJERX010000141.1:0-27417 GCA_051882495.1 Huintestinicola sp.
CAGCCTCCTTGCTTTCGGGCATTCTTTCGGTGCTTACAAGCATCGCGGGGCTGCCCGAGGTGGATAAGTGGTAAGGATAAGGAGGCGGGAAAAATGGCAAAAAGCAATATCGGACTTGTGGAATATGCAAAAGCACAGCTGGGGCTTCCGTATTGGTACGGCACATTCGGCAATATCGGCACTGCCGAGCTTTATATGGCCAAAAAAAAGCAGTACCCGAAGTATTATGCATGGGAAGGTACAAAGTATAATAATTTTCCCTCACAGTACGGCAAGCGAGTGCATGACTGCGTGGGGCTTATTAAGGGATATCTTTGGAGCGACACACATACATCAAAGCCTAAATACAATATCTCCTAGGACGTCAGTGCAAACGATATGCGTTCAAAATGCACAGAAAAGGGAGATATCGGTACTATGCCCGATATTCTCGGAGTGCTTGTGTTTATGAATGGTCATGTTGGCATTTATATCGGCAGCGGAGAGGTCATCGAAGCCAGGGGACATGAGTACGGCGTTGTTAAAACTAAGCTGGGATCCCGTCCCTGGAAATGGTGGGGCAAGTGTCCTTACATAGAATATGCTGCTCCTGCAGATAAGGAAATCCGCATCAAAGTAAGAGCGGGATCCTGGAATGTAAGATCTATGCCCAATACCGCAGGGAAGATCATTACTGTGGTAAATGGTGCTGCTCTCCTCTATGCGGATAAGATTGATCCTGTTTCGGGGTGGTTCCACATTCCGAAATTTAATGGATGGATAAGCTGCAAAGCTGTAGAGAAAGTATAAAAAAAGCCGATTTAAAGGGTTAATATTTACCCTTTAAATCGGTTTTTTTGCGTTTTGCTTGTCAATTTTTTGCGTTTTGTGCGGCATGCGACAGCTATTGACCAATTGTTCTGACTGTTATCAGCCGTTAGCGTCGATGTAAGCCTTGAGCTTTTCCTCTGCCTCAGCAGCGTGATCACCGATAAAGTAATATGCGTATGAACCGTGTGAGCCTGCGATGGATGCAGCAGCAAGCTCCTGATCGTTGGGGTACCATGCATCCTGCTCAATAGCCTTTGTGCGGCGTGCTTCAACGGCTTCCACAGCCGCCTCAACGTCCTTTGTCTTGATGATGATGATCTCAGTCATTTTAGCCGATATAGGACAGCTCATAACGAGAAGCTCCTCATAGTTTTCATCGGCAGCGTCAAGGAGGAAGAATTCCTTAAGTATAGTTTCATCGTTGACCTCTTCCAATACAGGCCACTCATTGTCAGCCATTGCAGCTGCTGCCATAGGAGCGAGAGGATTTTCAGCTGTCTCTTCCTCGGCGGGAGCTTCCTCAGCAGGAACTTCACCGTTCTCATCAGATTCATCATCTGTAAGAGTATCGTCCATAATGGAGATATCTGTCTCGTCGGGGATAACATCCTCCTCAACTTCCTCCTCGGATACCTCATCAGATACTTCCGCACTTGTTTCGATGCTTGTTTCGGGCTGAGTTTCCTCGGCAGCATTATTCTTGCCGCAGCCTGCAAGCATAGATGAGGAGATCGCAAGAACTGCTGCAATTGCAGCAATTTTTTTCAGTGTCATTTGTAAATTCCTTTCCTTTCGGGACTTTCCCTGTTAAGTCCCGTATTTATATATGCTGAGCGATTCAGCAATTTCAATTATAACAGAGAAAAATATAAAATCAACACATATCACCTAATATTCAGATGTTTTTCACAATTAATACACATATCCGCCTCATATATTGAAGATGAATTTGTGAGTGTCGATAAGAATAAATATGGAAAGAAAATGCTGTCTTGCAGAATGGTGCTGAGTTACGAGTAATTATTGGATAAAATGTCAATTGATATATTTATGGGGATTTGGTATAATGTTTTTAATTCGGATAATTCTGACATGAAAAAAGGATGAAATTTATTTTATGACAAACAGGAAACGTCCCCCCGCCGGGTATTCGCGAAGCGGCGGGAGAGGTTCAAAATACACGCCATATCAGATAAGAAGACGGCGGGCGATAGTAAGTGTCCTTGCCGTGTTTTTCATCTTTATCCTGTTGATCGTGGGAGTATGGCAGGGCGGAAAAGCGATCGCTTCCATGAATTCAGTTGCACAGCTTACTGTTGAGGCAAGCTCATACACTGTTCTTGATGCACTTCCGTCTCAGAGTGAAGTTGTTGCTATTATGGAGGAAGAGGCTCGTCAGGTGGAGAATGCTATTTTTGAGCCTCAGGAAAGCTACCCTCTGGATATGATAATTCAGACGCCATACTTTGTTGTTTACGATGTTCAGGGCAAGCGTGTTCTTTATGCCAAGAATGCTTATGAAAAATGCTATCCTGCAAGTACCACAAAGATACTTACAGCAGCTGTTATGATGGCTTACACTGATGAGGACCAGACTTTCACAGCAGGGGATGAGCTTGATCTTGTGGAACCGGGTTCAAGCCTTGCGTATCTTAACAAGGGCAGCGTGCTTGACCGTGAAATGATGCTTGATGCTATCATGCTCCCGTCGGGAAACGATGCATCCTACTGTGCAGCGGCAACTGTGGGCAGGATAATTGCAGACAATGAAGAACTTACTCCTGAGGAGGCAGTAAATGTTTTCATCAACAAAATGAACGAGACTGCTGCCGAGGCAGGATGCACAGGCTCCAATTTCACCTGTCCCGACGGCTTCCACGATGATAATCATTATACTACCGCTATGGATCTTCTCCGCATAACTCTCTATTCCGAGCAATTCAAGGAGATCGCCGAATCCGGAAGCAAGCCGTTTCGTGACTGCACATTCCTTTCAGGCGAGGAGATATGGTGGACAAACTCCAATAAGCTTATTCAGGAGGACAGTGAGTATTACTATATGTATGCCACCGGACTGAAAACAGGTATGACCGAGCATTCGGGACAGTGCGTAGTTGCAACAGCGGAGCGTTTTGGACACGAGGTAATTATTGTTTGTCTCGGCAGTGAAAATGCTGCTGTAAGATGGAATGAGACAACAGCAATGTTTGATGCAGCCTTTGCATATATCAAAAATAATGATAATTAACAATGAGCCGTCCTGTTCTGCAGGGCGGCTCTGTTGATTCTGTAATATTTATTGCACAGCTGCTTTTTCAAGCAGCTCCTTCCTGTATCGGATAAGCTGAGGGTAGTTTTTGTAAAATGAATAATAAGCTCCTATATTATGCTGAACATCATCTATCCTGATACGGAAATTATCGTGACGAACACAGAATGCACCGGATATCTGAACGGGATATTTCAGGTACATGGCAAGCTCGGGAGTAAGGCAGCCGTTGAGCATATAATCCGCACGGTGAAAAATTGTTTCGATAAGCTGCAGGATCTCCTCGTCCGAAGCATATTCGGCAGCAATGCCAAGCTCCTTCATACGGAGCCATGTTTCAAAGGAAACACCCAGAAGCTCCAGATAGGTGTGATATGTAGTATCCTGATCATGTATACGCCGAAGATTTACCATTGCATTTTTCATTGCAAAGCTGAAATATTTCTCCTCGGGAACGTATTTTGTAAATTCATTCAGTGAGTATGCTACCCAATGGTCTCGGTATTTTTCGTAACCCTCACGGATAAACATATCAATGGATTCACGGGCAGCGTTCAGCCACTTTTCATCTCTTGTCAGACCGTAAAGCCGCATAAGTGCAAAGGTAGCTTCACCGTCATAATATACAGTTCTGAACTTGTCTTTAAGGGTCAGATCGGGATAATTCAGCACATGAACATATCTGCCGTTTTTCCGCCGCATTTCCAGAATGCCGTTTCCCAGTTCAATGCAAAGCTTTTGGTATTTATCGCACTTGAAAACATCCATGTATTCCGTAAGTGCAATAACTGCAAGTCCGTTTCCCCCAAGCTTTATTTCAGAGGAATTTCTTTCAATGAGGAAAACAGTGTTGTATTCACTGTCGGGCTTACTGTAGCGGTTTGCCATATTCCTGACCAAAAAGCCCATTACACTGTCAATGACAGGTCTCAGCTCATCGTTCTGTGTTATCCTGTAGTTCATGAGTACGCTCCATATGGAGCTTGCGTGACGGAGAATATTATAGCCCTGAATAACATGATGGGGGATAGGGTAATATCCGTATTCGAATGCTCCCACGGGGTATATCTGATTTGCAAGATAATCTGCAGCATTTTGCAGTATCTCCATTGCATCCTTGTCGGTAAGCTCTCTCCGTATCTGCCTTCCGCAGTTTGCTCCGCTTCCGTACAGGGGATAAGCCTTATCATCACCGCAGAATGCACTGACAACATCAAATATTGTCAGCTCATTGGGCATGGATGTCAACACGGGCATATCGTTTTTTTGCAGATAGCTGTTTATGCTTTTCAGCTCGATAGTTTTATTTTTATAGCTGATAAGTCCCTTGCCGTTCAGTTCGCCCTCACTGATGATGCGGGTGAAGCTGTCATCAAAGGATATCCCTTTACGGAAGAACTGACTTCTTCCTGCGGCAATGGTTTCAATGACCTTTTTAAAGCTGATCTTTTCGGCATTGACCGAAATATCGGCTTTGACCCATCGGGGGTCAAGCTTGTTTGTATTTATGTATCTGCACGCCTTCCGGACAGCTTCGTCAAATGCATCGGCGGGAGCATTTCCCGAGGCTCTGAAAACAATGGCACGTTCTTCACCCGAAGAGACTGCAACAAAAGCAGCACAGACTTCTCCTCCGTCGATCCCGGAAGATGCAAAAAGGATACCTTTAAGCTTTTCTGCTTTTTCTTTAAGCTTGTCTGTATATATACTCATGGCAGTTACTTATTGAAAAGTCCGCCAAGCATTCCGCCTATCTTGTCCTTGATCTCACCTGTGGAGAGCTTTGCCTTAACAGCATCAATTACAGCATTGATTGCGTCATCGGGAAGATCGGTTCCAAGCACTTTTTCAACTGCTTTCACAGGGTCCTGCTGAAATTCCGATGCAAAATTTTTGTCGTTCACGACCTTTTCGGTCACTTCCTTGATTTTTTCCTTGATATCCATAAAATTACCTCCGATCATATTTGTGGGACAGCCAATAGCTGTCCCGTATGATTTTACAATATAATTATAGCATATACGGAAATGATGTCAAGTGTGTATGCTCAGGTCATTCACAAGAAAACCGTTTTCCTCCGCAAATTCTCTCAGCCTTTTCAGTTCATAGTTTATCTCACCAAACTCTGTGAGGGTGCAGTAAGCCTTGCCGCACCGACGGATAGAAGCATACGCTCTATCCATGTTTTCATCTGTTATCCTTGAAAAAGCCTTTTCGGAGATCAGCTCCGATGCAAGAGATGACGCAGTGGGATGATCGAGATCGTTTTCATGGATTATTCCTGCCGCAAAGGGTATGCCCATTCGCTGGAGCTGTCTGTAAACGGGAATACCTGTGCCTCCGCCGCCTATAATGAAAATCTGCGGCTCACCCTTTACTGCTTCAAGCTCCGCCGTGCCGAAAATACTGTTGTAGCTTCCACAGGTCATGCCGTAAAGCTCCTCTATATAATCCGCAGAGAATATTTCCTCGGGAGTGCCGATGCGGTCTATCTTATCTCCACGGAGACAGATGATCCTGTCCGAAATTTTCTGTGCCAGTTCAAGCTCGTGGAGAGACATGATAACAGCTATGTTTTTCTTTTTCACAAGCTCCTTCAGAACAGAAAGGACTTCAAGCTTGTGTCGGATATCCAGGAATGATGTGGGTTCATCAAGAATGAGTATTTCAGGCTCCTGACAGATAGCCTTTGCCAGCATCACACGCTGACGCTGACCGTCGCTTATGCGACTGAAATCGCAGTCTGCAAGGTCATCTGCATGAACGGTTCTCATAGCCTCACGGACGATTTCCCTGTCACGCTGTGATAGTTTCCCCAGCATTCCCGTATATGGGTATCGCCCCGAAGCGGCAACATCCTCACAGGTCATAAGCTCCGTTTCCATCCGTCCTGTCAGGAGTATGGAAAGCTTTTGTGAAAGTTCTTTTCCCGTCATTTTTTTCAGGGAAGTATTTTCTATAAAAACAGTGCCCCTTACAATTTCAAGCTGACCTGCAATGCTTTTAAGTATAGTGGATTTACCCGCACCGTTAGGCCCGATAAGCGTGAGTATCTCACCCCGTTTTACCGAGACAGCAATATCATGTATAATTGCTTTTCCGCTGTAGCCCACGGATAATCCATCTGTTCTCAGAGCGGTTTTATTCATGTTTTCAGCCTCGCTTTCTGCTGTCTCTGCTGAGCATTATCCATATTACCGCAGGTGCTCCGAAAACTGCTGTTACCGAGCTTATGCTAAGCTCTGCCGGGGCAAACATTGTCCTTGCGATAAGGTCGCAGAGCAGACAGAAAGCAGCCCCTCCCAGAAATGATGCAGGTATCATCACCTGAGGCTTTGAAGTGCCGAAAAGGCATTTTACCAGATGGGGAACTGCAACTCCCACAAATGAGACAGGTCCTGCAAATGCAGTCACACAGGCGGATAATACGCTTGACAACAGAATGAGAGAGGCTCTGAAAAAGGGTATGTTAACCCCCAGGTTACGTGCATATTCCTCCCCAAGCTGATATGCACTCATGGGCTTTGAGAGGAACGCTGTCAGGATGAGAACTATCCCTGTGGTGACAGACATGAGGGCAACATCCTCCATGTCTGTTCCCGAAAAGCTGCCCATTGACCAGTTGTGGAGATTGACGATGTTTGAATCGTCAGCGAAGGTAACGGCAATGTCCGTTATTGCCGAGCATATATAGCCTATCATAACACCGCTGATTATCAGCAGGGACATTCTTTTTACCCTGCCCGATATCAGCAGGATAAATCCCATTGATATCATTGAACCGAGAAAAGCCGCTCCCATAAGTGCCGCCGAATTAAGTATTATGCCTCTTCCCAGAAAGAATATCATTGTCAGGGCAACGGTGAGCTTTGCACCGGAGGATATTCCCAGTACAAATGGTCCCGCTATGGGATTGCCGAAAAAATTCTGGAGCAGAAAGCCCGATACGGAAAGTCCGCCGCCAAGAATTGCGGCAGCAAGCATGCGTGGGAGCCGTATGTCACGCACAATGTGCCATGCTGTGCTGTCGGCGGGTGCTCCGAACAGGATTTCCCATATTTCCCCCGGGGAAAGAGAAACACTTCCCGAACCGAGATTAAGCAAAAAAAGCAGAGCTGATAGTATAACGAGAATTATGAAGCCCCATGCATATCTCGCAGTTCGTTTCATCTTGTTCCTCCATTTCAGGTGAGCATCAGGTCAGCCTATGCAGATATGTCAGCTTGCCGCCGTCCCTTGCTTCTCCGCTTATTATGGCATGGAAGTCGGATATCATTTCCGCCATGCCCGTTGTCTGCTGATACATATTCTGTTCTGTACACCATACGTCGCCGTTTTTTACGGCTTTGAAATCAGCCAGCAGACTGCTTTTTTCAAGGAGCTGGGAGATAGTCCGCAGCTCTCCGTCAACAGTGCTGTTATATATAAGGATGTCCGCATCCTTAGCTTTTGCATAGAATGCTTCCATCTGCATATTCATGGTTGAAAGTGCATTTTCATCCCCGCCAAGGTCATCGGCAGTGAAAATATACTGTCCTCCTGCAAGCTCTATCATTGAGGAAATGTAATCACCGGGCTTGCGGACATTAGCATAGCCGCTTGTGCTTATGTAGAAAAATGCAGCCGTTCTTCCCGATGCATCGGATATGTCAAGGTCTTCGAGCATTGCAGTTTTCTCATTGAAAAAAGCCTCTGCTTCGGCTTCTCTGCCTGTGAGCATTCCGTAGAGCTTTATCCATTCAAGCCTGCCGAGAGGATGACTTTCATAGCTTGAACGCTCCACAAAAACAGGTATGCCAAGTCTTCTGAGCTGTTCCAGCGTTTCGGGACTGTGATATATCATAGTTGATTCAATGGCAAGTCCGCAGTTTTCCGAGAGAATGTATTCGTAATCGGGGGAGCTGTACTTGCCCACGTAGGATATCCTGTCCTCTGCAACAGCGTCATGTATTTCCGGGATGCTCCAGTCTGATACGTCTGTGCTTGTCATAGAAACGCATTCAAGGGAATCAAGCTGCAGGAACATATCCATTGCTGCAGCGGCAGCGTTGTAGACATTCTTTACCGGCAGACTTATCCGCTCCGCATTAATTTCCTCATGCTGATCCCCACCCTCGGGTATCAGCAGATATTTCTCCGTCTCTCCCACGGTAACAAGGGTAGAGCCGTCGACAAATCTGTCAGCTGTGAACTGCTCTGCATATTCCAAAAGAATAGGCTGGGAATCTATTGTTGGGTTTACTGTCCCGGTTTCCGTATCTGAAAAGCTGCTGCAGGCTGATATCATGAAGGAGCATAATATCAGTGCAGCAGCTCTCGGCATATTTCCGTTCTTCATCACTCAGCAGCAATTGTTGAAGAATCGAAATACAGGGTGTATTTGATCTCGTAGGGGGTACTCATGGCTGTTGTGTCGGCAGTAACAGGCATTTTTTTATCAAACATAGTGATGGGGATATAGAATGTTGAGTTGCCTTCGGTGTTAATCATATCATATCGTTCTCCGTTCACCGTCATATAATCATAGTTTGAACTGCTGAAAACAATTTCGGCATATGCTGTCCCGTTTTCTACGGTCATCCTTGTGGGAGATGCAATGCTTGCACGTCCCGAACCGCCTTCCAGGGCAACATCGATGCTGTAGCTACCGTCCGCAAGACCAAGGCTTTCAGCTGTAATGAAGCTGTCCTCCTTATATGCGTCCTGAGGGACGGCGTCTGCACGGAATATCAGCTCACGGTCATACCATTGTTCCTTTTTTTTGCTGAATGCCGAGCAGTCAAGAACCTTGTTCAGGGCCTCAACGGGAACTGTGAAGCTGTGTGAACCGTCCTCATTCTCGGCAAAGGGGATATATGTGCTTTCATCGGCATTCAAAGCGTCCTCACCCTTGCCCATGAACACATAGAGATAGCCCTTGCCCCCCATTGTCATAACAGCGGACATCTTTCCGCCTTCAACGGTCAGCTCACAGGACGTTATGTTGAACATGGATGAGCTTGAATCAACATTTATGCTGTAGGTGCCGTCAATGAGATCATCACCGGATACAGGGTCAAGTCCCTCAGCGGATAATTCCACCTGAGGTGCAGTTTCGGCAGAGGTGACGGCAGAATTGCTTTCGGCAGCTGTCTGAGCCTCCGATGCAGCCGACTGAGAGCATCCTGCAAGTAAACCTATGGTCATTACGGCAGCAAGAACGAGTTTTATGGAATTTATGTTCATAGATATTCTCTCTTTCAAATGGAGTCCGTTCATGGGTTTGGGAGTGTTTGCTTATCCTGTGATCGAAGCTATAGCTGCCTTTGCGTGGTCAATATATATATCACGGATAGCTTCGTTTTCGCCCAGACCTCTTACAAGGCATACTACCTCATAGCCTGCGTTTTGGAAAGCAGTTTTCCATGAATCCTCTTCATCTCCCGCCATGTCATTATTAGCATGGTCTCCCGCAACTACCATGAATGGCTGCAGAACTACACGCTTGTAATCTCCGGCCTTGACTGCTGCAAGAACATCATCCAGAGAGGGGGAGGCTTCTACAGTGCCTATATAATAATTGGTATAGCCGTCAGCCGCAAGAAGCTCCTGCATTCTGCTGTAAACCTGATTGGATTCTGCTTCCGTGCCGTGACCCATGAAGCATATCGCAGTCTGACCGTCATCATATTCGGCAGTCCATTCCGTAATAGCCTTTTCGACACGCTTGTAATCATCATCGCTTGTAAGCAGCGGCTCCCCGAAAACGACCTTTTCAAATGCATCCGAATATGAACCTACAGCCGCAATAAGCTCATCATATTCAAAGCCGTTCATAACATGTGTAGGCTGGATAACAAGCTCCTTTACGCCGTTGTCAGCAGCCCTCTGCAGTGCTGCGTTCACATTGTCGATAAGGATGCCGTCACGTTTGTTTACATGGTCAATGATAATGTCAGAAGTAAATCCTCGTCTGACGGGATAATCGGGGACAGCTGCTTCAATAGCGTCTTCGATAGCTCCGATAGTCAGGCGGCGGCTGTCATTGTAGCTTGTTCCGAAGCTGACCACAAGCAGCTCCTTTTCTCCGATATTGTCCTGGTTACGGATATTATCCATGGAAGCATCTCCCGTATCGTAGTTTTCTTCATCCTCTGCAGCCTCGGCAACAGTATCTGCTGCCGAAGTATCTGCCTTTTCGTCTGAAGCGGCACAGCCTGTCATTGATGCCGTTACTGCAATTGCAAGCATCAGGGCTGCAATAGTTCTGATTTTTTTCATAATGTGTTATCCTCCATTTTAAGTAGATTATGAATGGAAAGGATACAGAAAGCTTTTGACTGCAATTCATTATGCAAACAAAAAATGCTTTTGCCCGAAACCGAGAAAAAGCACTGCAAACAGACCCTGTGAAACAGAGTCCGGTACTAATAACCATTTTTCCATGTATAAATACGGCGGCTATAATACGTCCATTCTGCGTCAAACTCCCTTGAGGTCACCTCTAAAAACCACCGGCTAAAGCCTTAGCACCTCATCTGCTTGCAGATTTTTCGTCATATTACACAGAAATTCCTTGACAGGCGAAAGCCTGTCTGCAGTCGTTTTCCTTGATTGGACGTATTCTATCCACCGTCTTTATTCATAGAATCAACGGTTATTAGTATAATACAGTACGATCAATTACTCGTGATCCGGAATCATAGATTCCTGTACCAATAACAGGCAGGTTTCCTGACTTGCGGATCGTTACGCCGGGCAGCCTTCCCGATGCTGTGCATCAGTGACATGATTTGCCCTGCATTCCCCGTTCACAGTGACGAGTTCGTACAGGTCTTGCACCTGTTTCCCTTTTACCCTCCTGCATTGCATACAGCTTCTGACAGAAGAAATATTGCAACGGAGGCACCTGTTATTTTCATTCAATTGTTACGGCTTTCCTCCGATCGTGAGGTCAGCCAGGATTGCATTCATGAATACAATCTTGATTATAGCATATAAATGTTAATTATTCAAGAGGAAAAGAGAAAATAATTGATACATATCTTTTTTGAAAAAAAATAAAATATCGGTTGAAAATCGTAAAAAAGTATGTTATAATGTATTGGTATAAAAATATTGAAATGAGGATGATAGTCAGAATATGGCTGAACTTGTATACAATGAGCAGGGACGTCTCCTGTTTACCGAGGAGATGAAAAAGGAGTATACTATCCTTATCCCCCAGATGCTTCCTATTCATTTTACATTGCTTGAAAGGATTTTCAATAACCACGGCTACAAGGTGGAGCTGCTTAAAACGACCGGCAGACATATCGTTGATGAGGGTCTGAGAAATGTACATAACGACACCTGTTATCCCGCTCTGCTGGTAATCGGTCAGATGATGGATGCTCTTAAGTCGGGCAAGTACGATATTCATAAGACTGCTCTTATGATAACCCAGACAGGCGGCGGATGCAGAGCCTCAAACTACATCAATCTTCTCCGTAAGGCTCTGAAAAATAACGGTATGGAATTTGTTCCCGTTGTTTCCCTTAATATAGCAAACCTTGAGAAGAACCCCGGATTCAGCCTTACACTTCCTATCCTTATGGAGCTTGTAACGGCTATCTGCTACGGTGATCTAATGATGCTTGCCGCTAACCAGGTACGACCCTATGAGATAAATAAGGGTGATGCGGACAGGCTTATTGAAAAGTGGACTGACAAGCTTGTGGAAATGAATTTCAGTCTCACAGGCTTTTCAAAGAATGCGGACGCTATCCTTAAGGATTTTTCCGATATTCCCTATAAGCCCGAGAAAAAGGTCAAGGTGGGTATCGTGGGCGAGATATATATCAAATATGCTCCTCTTGGAAATAACTGCCTTGAACAGTTCCTCCATGACGAGGGCGTCGAGGTAAATGTTCCGGGTCTGCTGGATTTCATTATCTTCATGTGCGATCACCACATAGTTGATACTCAGATTTATCACGTAAGATACAAGAAGTACATTGGCTCTGCCGCACTTAAGCTTTTTCTCCGTGATATGCAGAACAAGATAATCAAGGCTGTAAAGAAAACACGTTTCCAGCCCCCTGCACAGTTTGAGGAGACAAAGAAGAATGTTCTTCCCTTCGTTTCTCCCGCAAACAAGATGGGTGAGGGGTGGCTGCTTACTGCGGAAATGGTGGAGCTTATCCACAGCGGTGTGCCCAATATAGTTTGTGCACAGCCCTTCGGATGTCTGCCGAATCACATTATCGGCAAGGGAATGATACGCAAGCTGAGAGAGGCCTTCCCCGAAGCAAATATTGTTGCAATAGACTATGATCCCGGTGCAACAAGAGTTAATCAGGAAAACAGGATCAAGCTCATGCTTTCAACAGCAAGAGCAAAGCTTGAGGAAGATAAAAAGTAATATCAGCACAATGAAAGGGTGATATTTATGGCAGTTTCAGGAATGAAATCATATCTTTCGGCTATTTCCAACAACAATTTGTACCGCAGCCGCTCATATACAACTAATATGCTTGCAAAGGCATATCAGATGGCAGCAAAATCAGGCGGCAGCAGCGGAACTGCATCTGCTATGGCAAATGCAATAATGAATGACAAAACTCAGGGAAACGGTGCTCTCCTGGAGGAAATAACAGGAAAGACAGCTGCAGACAAGGCGAATAAGGCTGATCTCAGAAAGAATGCGGCAGGTCTTTTCACTGACACGGCTGAGCTTATGAGCGGAAGCAGGAAGTCTGATGAGGAGTTTATCAGCGGGGTAAAGGAATTTGCCGAAAGCTACAATAAAACGATCAGGACTCTCCAGAAATCAAACGACGGACTTGCTGTAAGCAGCGGCATAGACATGACCAATATCACAAATTCAAATCTTGTAGCTCTTAAAAAGGCAGGCTTCTCCATTGAGGATGATAACACACTGTCAGTTGATGAGACAAGAATGAAGAATAACATGGACTATGCGAGATCTCTTTTTGACGGAAATTATTCCTATGGCAGCAAGATAGCAAAAAAGGCATCCGATCTCCAGTCCATTGCAGCTTTTTCAGGTACGGGTATATATAACAGATTCGGTATTTTCGCATCCGAGTAAGATAGTAAAATTTTCGGGCTGATGCTTCTGCATCAGCCCGTTTTCTGTATATCAATATATGGAATATGCTACCTTTATCATTTCTTCTACGGTGGTTATTCCCTCGGCAACAAGCTCCGCTGCACTGTCCTTCAGCGTTTTCATTCCTTGTGCCGTTCGTGCATGATCAAATATCTCCTCACGGGATGCGTTGTTTGCGATCATACGCCGCATATCCTTGTCCACAAGCACCATCTCGTGTATGGAAATACGACCCTTATAGCCTGTGTTATTGCAGAAATGACAGCCCGATGCACGTCTGATAACAGGTATGTCCATGCCCAATGCAGCCCTTTCATCCTCAGTGGCTGCGTCCTCATAGCTGCAGTGAGGGCATAGCTTTCGCACCAGACGCTGTGCCACGACACCTACCAGAGAACCTGAGATAAGGTAGCTGGGAAGCCCCATATCCAGCAGACGTATGATGGATGATACTGCATCATTGGTGTGCAGAGTGGAAAGTACAAGATGACCTGTTATCGCCGCACGGACAGATATCTGTGCTGTTTCCGCATCACGTGTTTCACCCAGCATTATAATATCAGGGTCCTGACGGAGCAGGGCACGGAGACCGGTTCCGAAGGTCAGTCCTGCCTGTGTGTTTACCTGCATCTGATTTACACGGGGGATGTTACGCTCAACAGGATCCTCAATTGTGGAAATGTTCACCTGCTGCTTTGCAAGGTATTCCAATGCCATGTAAAGAGTGGTGGTCTTGCCCGAGCCTGTGGGACCTGTTATGTAGATGATACCGTTGGGAGCTTTAAGCATACGGGTGAACTTCCGGCAGCATTCCTCATTCATTCCGAAGGAACCGCCGCGGTCAAATACGGTCTCTCCGGACAGAAAACGGAGCACCGCCTTTTCACCGAATACAGTGGGGATTATGGATACTCTGACATTCATAGTGAAGCCCTCGATACGGGTCTTGAAGTGACCGTCCTGAGGGATGCGTTTCTCTGCGATATCCAGCCCTGACATGATTTTTATACGTGCGACCAGAGCGTTATGAACGGTGGATGAAACAGTGACATAATCCATGATAACACCGTCGATACGCATTCTTACGCTTGTGCTTGCTTCAAATGGCTCAATGTGGATATCGCTGGCATTTGCGGAGCAGCCCTTTACAAGGAGGCTGTTAATAAGCTTGATAACGGGAACATCGACCTCCCCGTCCTCCATAACGAATCCGCCGAATGCGTCGTCCTCGGAGACGGCGGGAGCGGAAACTCCTGCAGCCATTGCCGCCTGCTTTGCATTTACATCGGAATAATTGTATTCAATGGCACGCTTTATCTTATCCGCTTCCGAAAGAACGATCTCCAGAGCACTGCCTGTTATCTGTCTGATATCCTCCTGTGCATAAAGATTAAGAGGGTCGCTCATTGCTATGATGAGTCTTCCGTTTGAGTCGTTTCTGTCAACGGCGATAACGTTGTATTTTTCTGCTATCTGCTTGGGTATTCCCGCAACTGCGGAAGTGTTTATCTTTGTTGTGTCCAGGTCTATGACCTCATAATTCAGCTTTCTTCCCAAAGCATCGAGAACCTGACGCTCTGTAACAAAGCCCATGTCAAGCAGCATGGTTCCGAGTCTGCGTTTGCCGTCCTTCTTCTGTTCGGCAAGAGCCTGACTGAGCTGCTCCTCGGTGATATATCCGTATTCCTTGAGGACCTCGCCTATAGGTATATTTTTCATGAGCCACACTGCCTTTCATCTCCATATATTTCTATTATACACTTTTGGTGACATAATTGCAATTAATAATTTATATAAATATACATCACACATTTGTGCATATAGTTATAAATTCAGCGATGATGCTTTAGGTAATTGGTGCATTTGTATAAAACGGGAAATGCTATATATTGATGTTTACTAAAATAATATACAGAATATTGACAAAATTGTTCTTTTATGGTATACTAAACGTTAAGAAATTTTGGTTTTTACATGGCAGCAGAACAGCGTTGTCATTGGACAGTACCGTTGTAATCCGTGAGTTTTCCGGCTGAAAGAGGGTCATAGGTTTGAAAAAAAAAGTGAGCTTCAAGGGTTTTACTCTTGTAGAGGTCATTGTTGTAATGGTTATTATTGCTATCCTTGCAGCACTGCTTATCCCAAGCCTTACGGGGTATATCGACAAGGCAAATGAGCAGAGTGCAATTGTAGAGGGCAGGAATCTCCTTACAGCCTCTCAGACGATAATATCGGAGCATTACGGCAAGTCAAGGGCTGACCGTACAAAGACAAAGCTGGAGAATTATGCAAAGAAGCATTATTATGATATTGCCGAGCTTGCTGAGCTTAACGGCAAGATCGTTTTTACCTCAGACATCAAGGTTTCCGATGTAGGTGCCAAGGTACAGAGCTTTACGTTCTGGGACGGTACATTCTATGTTTCCTATGATGTTACAGCCGAGGAAGCTTTTACAGTGACTGAGCTTGCAGTGGGTGCCACAGCTCCCGAGATCACGGGATACTCTCCTCCTGTGAATTGAGCTGCCGACACTGTACGGGGATCCCGTAGTTTATCAAAAGGCAATATCGCAAACTGTCAGGTGCTGCATTAATGTCAGACCCGCCTATATCAGACCGATGACAATGCTGACCGTCATCGGTTTGTTTTGTATACAATCAGGGAAAGGGTGAAGCTGATGCCGTCATATAAATATGAAGCGGTCGATCTTGATGGCAGGAGTGTGCGTTCACAGAGAGACGCTTCGGACGAATCCCAGCTCAGGGATATGCTCCGCAGCGAAAGGCTTTATCTCGTTTCCTGCCGTGAATACCGTAAAAAAGAAGTCTCACGAAGGCTTTCATATATGGAGATATCCGAATTCTGCCGGCAGATGGGTTCCATGCTTTCCGCAGGAATAACTATGGTAGGAGCACTGAATATACTTGTTCAGCGTGAGGTTTCGGAGAATATGGGACGTATTGTCAGGAGTCTGTACAGACAGGTAAAGCTTGGAAACTCTCTTTCCGATGCAATGAGATATACTGACGGAGCATTTCCCGACCTGCTTATCAGTATGGTTGAGGCAGGTGAAGCAGGGGGCAATACCGAGGAAGTATTCACCAAGATGGCAGATCATTACATGAAGGAGCACAAAACTCTCAGCAATATCAAAGGAGCAATGACCTATCCTGTGATCCTTCTCCTGCTCCTTGCAGCAGCTATCATTGCTGTTTTTACATTTATTCTGCCTAGGTTCATGACCCTTTTTGAGGGGATGGAGCTGCCCCTGCCTACACGTATCGTAATGAGTATAAGCGTGTTTCTCAGGTCAAAGTGGTATGTTATGCTTGCGGTTATTGCGGTGATCGCAGTTTTATTGCGTCTGCTCATATCCTTTTCAAGGATACGGATAATCCTGTCAAGGATGCTTATCCGCATGGGTAAGCTGGGGCGGCTTTTCGGTATCGTTTATACTGCAAGATTCTGCAGGACATTCAGTTCGCTGTACGCAAGCGGACTGCCTGTTCTCAACGCCTGCCACATTGCAAGGTCAACCATAGGCTGTGCGTACATAGAGTATCAGTTCGATGATGTTATAAAAGATATACGTCACGGCGGTACTATTGCAGATGCTATCGGAAGGATAGAGGGATTTGACCCGAAGCTTAAATCCGTTATTCGCATCGGTGAGGAATCGGGCAGACTTGAATCAATGCTGGAATCAACAGCGGATGCATATGAGTTTGAGTCGGAGCAGTCAATCAGGAAAATTACAGCCCTGATAGAGCCTGTAATGATATGCATTATGGGTGCGATCATCGCATTTGTATTTGTTTCGGTGATGCTGCCGATCTACAGCATTTACGGAAGCATCTGACCTGTTTTGTCAGGATGAAAAAGCACTGCGGGGTCAACCGTGTCATATGCATTATGGAGGGAATCAGATGGAAACAGCAGTATATTTTTCCGGTCAGGATGTAAGGGTGCTCACAGGCAGCTTTAACGACGGAAGGATCGCAGTAAGAAGCATTGCATCCTTTCCCATGCCGTCAGACTGTATGATAAACGGAGTTATAACCAATGATATTGAGATACGTCAGTTTGCTGCGGAGATATGGAAGAGATACGCTCTTCCAAAGAAGAACATTCATCTGATAATTGACAGCAGCTCGGTGCTGATAAAGCCTATGACAGTACCAGTTACGGAGGAGGGGAAGCTCAGGAGCATTATTGCCCGTGAGTTTTCCGATGTGGATAATTTCGGCGATATGCTGTTTGATTATTCGGTGCTTGTTCCATCTGCTGAGGGCGGGGGAGCACTGGTAACAGCTTTTGCGGCGGATCGTTCCTTTGTGGGAGGCTATGTTGATATTTTCAGCGGTATAAAGGGTGCAGGGATATCATCAATTGATGTTTCACAGAACTGCTGCGTAAAGTTTTTCGGCAATCTGAAGGTGATATCGGACAAGACAGCGATCTTTGCCGTACTTGACGGAAACATATTGTCACTGATGCTTTTCGTCAACGGAGTGTACCGTTTCTCAAACAGATCAAGGCTGATAAATGAGCGAGGAACTGCAGATTCCTCCGATGAGATCGCAAACGCACTTTCATCTATCCTTCAATTCCACAGGACCGAAAGAAGCGGCTCGGAAATATCGGATATTTATTTCTTCGGACTAAGAAAAAAGGAGGATCATGTTATTGAAAGCATCAACGCATTGTTTGAGCATCAGAACGTGAGAGAGTTCCCCTTCAT
Organism: Huintestinicola sp.; assembly: GCA_051882495.1. Classification (GTDB taxonomy): domain Bacteria; phylum Bacillota; class Clostridia; order Oscillospirales; family Ruminococcaceae; genus Huintestinicola. Next base: position 17,915 of record JBJERX010000141.1, read on the forward strand.
GTCCGAATATATCAGTCCAAAAACTTTGGGAGAGATACCGTCAAACATTGACCTTGCCGATTTCGTTTATTGTATCGGCGGACTGATAAAGTCCCGATGACCGAAAGGATGTTCTGCTATGAAAGCTCTGAAAAGCCATGACCTGAATTTTTATTCACGGTTCATAGAAGACCCCGAGAAGAAAGTCAGGAGCAAACGGAGACTTCTCCTTGTCCTGCCTTTTATTATAATAGCTGTTATAATTGCAGCAATTATCCTTTTCCTGTACCTGCAGATGATAAATATCAATGCTCAGATAAAGGATCATGAAGCTGTTATCAATTCAGCGGATATGATTGAAAAGGCTGCGAAGGGTAGCAGCTTTGAGTCTGAAAACGCACTGTATATGGATGAATCCTACGCAGCAGAGCAATTTATCAGACTAAAGGATTCCTATCCTGTTACAGGCTCAAAGGAGATAGAGACTATCTTTTCCTGCACCGAGCCCGGAATGTATGTGATGTCAGTTTCTGTTACATCAGCCTCCATAAAGCTTGATCTCCAGACAAGCAATGTGCTGTCTATACCAAAGTACGTTGCCGCACTTAAGGCGACGGAGCTGTTCAGCTCTGTGGATTACAGAGGCTACAGCGGAGGAGACAGCGACAACGGCAGCCATACCTATTCCTTTGAGGTAGTGCTTGTGCGGACGGCTGAGGCTCCCGACAGTGATTTTGATGATTTCCTGATCGCCGACCGTTTTTCGGATTAAAAATATGAAAGGATAACGTTATGGCTTCAAATAACCTTACAGCCAGAGATAAAAAGCTGATATATTTCTGTGCTGCATTTGCCTTTGCAGCCCTTGCATATATGCTGGTCATATCGCCTATGGCAGAACGGACTGAGAAGTTAAGAGAAAAGCTTGATTCAGTGTCAGGAAAATCTGCGGAGATAAGCAGCCTGGCTTTGGAATGTGATTCTTCAAGGGAGCTGTTTTATGCTTCCCGTGAGGAGCATGCAAAGATTACCGATAAGTTTTCTCCTGTGAGATCCTCGGAGGAACTTGATAAACAGTTCACAGGCATGCTTTTTGACCATCGGCTTTCTCCGCTCTCATTTTCAATTGACGATACCGGCTCCGATCTGATACCATATAACGGACAAACCGGGTCTATCCCTATGGATGAGTACGAATTTTCTTACTCTGTTTACATAACTCCCAGAGATATCAGTATGTCCTTCAGCGGAAATGTGCAGGATATTTTTGCTCTTGCAGATGAACTGAACAGCACCTACGGCATAGTTATCCGTTCCCTTGAATTTGCAGGAGGAACGAATTATATCGAGACTGACGACAGTTCTGAGGAGGACGGGGAGGAGACTTTGATAGAGTCCAGCCTTGACCTTAATTCAGAGGTTACCGCAGATATAAGCTTCACATATTATATGTATGACAGGGATGGGTTTTATGAGGCTGCTCCTTATGATATCGGTGCAGAAAAACCTTCCGAGGAAGCTGTCCAGTGATTTTGCATGAAAGGATAACCGTTCTATGAGAATGAAGGGGTCTGCACTGATATGGTGCGTGCTTGTACTTTCCGTGCTGACTGTGATAGTTCTTACGTCACTTGGTATAGCTGTTTCGGGATATGAATCGGTTCAGGACAGCGGCATTGACAGACAGCTTTATTTCAGTGCAAAAAGTGCAGCGGATGCTGTTCGGTATCAGATATGCGGAAACAATGTGTACACAGCTGAAGAACCGCCTGTTATGATAGGCAATGCTCTTTCAGGGGCGGGGAGTACCGCAGGTTTTGATGTTGATTTTGAGAATGTAGCCGATAATGATTACGAACCGGATGTGACCGCTGATTTCCTGATGGTAGATGACAGCACTGCACTAATGACTGTTACAGCATCCCTTGACGGACGCTGTGAAAAGGTATGCGGTTATCTGAAAAGGATACCTGCCATCAATAACGGCAGCAGTAATTATGCCATAGTCTGCCGCAGTATGGACAATTTCACAATGGCACACAGCACGGTGGGAACATCACTGATATTCACCCCCGCAGAAGCAATGAAAACACCTGTCTGCATGAAGCTCCCCGACGGAGGGGACAGCATTTACTCCGACCTTGTTACGGGAGCGGTTACGGATAAGGACAGCTGTTTTTTCAATGTTACGGCAGGAGGAAGCTATGAATTTGCTTTAGGGGACAACAGCTATTATATCCGATACACGTCACCTGATCCATCGGTGTTCACATTCAGCGGGGAGAGTATCAGACAGACTGCCAATGTCTTTATCAGCATGGAAGCTTCGGATGTGCAGGAGCTTACTCTTGAAGCCGTTCCCGAAAATGTCAATATTTACGTATGTTCATCCGACCCCCTCATGCCCGATACAGGAGCTATCGGAAAGGGTAAGGTGAATATAGTGAACTGCAATGCGATCCATGGAGTGATTGCCTGCGACACCATGACCATCGACAGGATAACAGCATTTGACTATGTCCCTGCGGATGAGACCTTTGCATTCGATACAAGGGTCGATATGACCAAGGCATACAAATGGAGCTTTGTCCGCTATACAGAGGGTGAGTGATATGAAAATGACCTTGAAGGGCTTCACGCTTGCGGAAATGATCGTGGCTATGGTCATACTGGTAATAACAAGCCTTATGGCTTACACAGGCTTTATGACGTCAGCTGATTTCGTAAGAAGGACAGCTGAATATGATGCTGCTGCGGATAAAGCTGCAAGTGCCCTGGAAACAGCCTCTCATATGCTCCGTGAGGGAGCTTCACAGGGAGAAATACTCGCTTGTGCCGAGATCAGAGAATCGGGAGCAGATGTTGTTTTCTCAGATGCATCCCGAAGACTGCAGTTCAGAGAACCCGTCAGCGGCAGCACATCTTATCCTGCAGGTACATATATTACCGTAACTGTCCCCGTGGATGACGGGACAGGGGACGGAAACAATATTACGCTGACCGCATTTGTCTGCGGGTAAAGGAGTTTATTATGAAAAGGCTGAAAGGCTTTACTCTGGCTGAGCTTATAATCAGCTTTGTGCTTCTTGCAGGGCTTATGGCTGTTTCCTGTGCCATGCTTTTTTCATCGGAGGGAATGCTGCTGCGGCAGGCAGATTCTGTTGATATACAGCGTGCGGGGACGGGAATATGCAGCTTTGTCAGGGATAAGCTCACCTATGCCGTGGATATCGGACTGAGCGATATTCCCGATATGAACGGCGGTGAATATGAGGAGCTGCTGTTTATCAAGGACGGAAGAGTGTGTATTGCGGAAGTGGATGAATACGGGGCACCTGTGGGAGGAACGGACGCTGCCGCACATGATATTTTCAGCAGCGAATACTACTGCGGACTTATAGCAGAAGGGGAGATAGTTTATCATGAGGACAGAGGGTCCATCGACATACTTATCCGTCTCACAGAGAAGCATGGAGAGGAGCCTGAATTTGAGCAGCAGATAACGGTTTACCCCATGAATGCTGCGGACAGCAGTATCGGTTCCATATCGGCTGTTTCGGGACAGGTATATTCTTCAGGCGGAGGAAAGGATATTTATATCAAGCTTAATATAGAACAAAAATAAAGCGGTATGAAATTTTACTTCATACCGCTAATCTTATTTTATGTTATACATCAGCTCTGTTCACTGAGGTAAATGGATGCTCTGGACTGAATGATAGATGCAGTTTCGTCAACAGACTTTGTGCCGTTGAAGTATGCAGCTGTTTCTTCCTCAATAATTGTCAGAAGACTGTTGTCATATCTCAGCTTTGAATCAACGGAAAGAACGAAGTCCTTAATTATGTTTATATATGCTTCATCTATAGGCTGAAGCTTAACTTCCTGATTGTTGACCCAATAGGTTTCGTTGCCTGCATTATTCTTAGCGTTTTCAAGAGTAGCTGCTGCCATCTTTTCAAACTCAGGGAGATATACGGGGAAGTTGTAGTAATATCTGCCATTCTGAGTTGTATCTTTTGTCATTATCTGCTTTATGAACTGCCAAGCACCTTCCTTATCGGCTGCCTTGGAGCAGATAGCCATTTCAGACTGAGCGTAGAGTCCTGCACCGAGCTTTTCTCCTGTTTCGGTGGGGAAGCCGATATATGAAATATCTTCTCCGAACATTGCTTCGGTGTATCTTGCACCGTCAAAGGAGGATAAGTAAACATCGGAAATAAGTGTTTTTCCTGCACTGTAGGAGGCTTCCGATTCTTCCCAGAAATTAGGATTCTCATTGTAGAGCTTATCCCAGTCCACCTCTATGGGGCACTGCTTTGCTGTTTCAAGAAGAGCCTTGAACTCGGAGCAGTCAAAATTGCAGGTATTGCTGCTGTAATCGATAAAGTTTCCGAACTGAATGCCCATCTGTACAACGCTTGATGCCTGTGTTGTTGAACTGAACAGTGAAGCACCCTCGGGAGCAGCTGCAAGCACCTCATTGACCTTAGCATAAGTCAGATTATCTGTTCCGAAGAGAGATTTCTTGCCTGCAAAAGTCGTTACATAGTAAGAAGGAGTAAGAGAATAGAGCTTCCCGTTCTTTTCGAGAGCCTTGATAACATTTGGAGCAAGTGTGTCTTTAGTTAATGTATCGTCCTTTTCAATAAATTCATAAAGGTCAACGAACATTCCTTTATTTGCATAGCTCTCAACAGGCATCTGGTCGTTCAGGAGAAGAATATCGGGAACGTTTCCTGCAAGTATCTCGTTGTTGAACTTTGTTAGGGCAGCCTCCCAGTCGCTGGTATCATTGTTCTCGCTGAAGCTTTCGACCTGAAGGATATAATCGCTGCTGGTCTTGTTGAACTCGGCAATACCGGAGCGGATGTTGTAATCAAGAGAGAAGCAGCCGAGAGTAATGACCTTCTTTTCTGCAGCGGTTGATGTCTCTGCAGCGGATGCAAGGGCAACAAGAGTTTCGCCGTTGTTGCCGTAGCAGGTGATAACAACTGTTCCGTCGGAAGCAAGAGTGCAGGTGTTCAGATTGGATGTATCAACGCCGATACCGAGAAGATTGATTATGTACTCGGATGTGAATGTGCCTGTTGCTTCATCAAGTCTGAGTCCCTTAAGTCCTGAATCGGAGGAGCATACTGCATAGTAATCGCCGCCGCCGTTGTACATCTGACCCATCAGTGAGGAAGCAATAGTATATTCCTTGCCGAAGTCCTTATTAGCAGTGTCGATCTCTCTGATGAAATAGCCGGAGCTTTCGGTGGCTTCATCGTATGTGCTGTAGCTTACGGCGGGAACGCCATTGTTTGTGAAGAAGAAGGAATTAAACCATGTATTGCCTGTTTCATCCAGGAGTTTTGTTGTGAATAACTGCTTTCCTTCCTTATCCAGAACACGGACGCATGTGCCAAGGCTGCAGTAGATGTTTCCGTCTGAACCGAGAACGCAGCTCTGTATCCACATATCATTCCGTTCTTCTTCCGAAAGAATGTTATCAAGAGGGAGTGAGCTTACAACAGAACCATTGGGACCGATCACTCTTAATTCCTGTGTTTCGGAATACTCGCCGGATTCAGTATATTCGCTGTTTGTGAGAACAAGGGATATATTTCCCTGAGTGTCAACTGTTATCCCGCCCTGGATATAGGAGTAAACAGTGCTGTCGTTGCTGCTTTCCGCTACGGGTATCTCAGATAGAACGGTACCCGTACTGTCGGTCACTACAATGCTGGTCTTGCTGCTGTAGTTTTCTTCTGTATATTCGCTGCTGTTTTTAATGGCGTAGAGCTTGCCGTTCATGTACTGAACGTCTCCGTAATATACGTATGATCCCGAGGTTTCATCGTAATTGTTTTCTCCCGCGAGAGTAAACTCACATAGATCGTAGGATATTGCCTTAAGGTCCGATTCGGAAAGAGAAACCGATGCAGAGGGAGCATCCTTTTTGCCGCAGCCTGTGAGAGTAATGCCCGAGAAAAGCATCATTCCTGCTGTGAGCACGCAGGCAGTCCTCTTAACTGTTTTTGATCTGTGCTTGATCTCAATGGGAGTTTTATTTATGAAATTTGATCTCATAACTATTCGTCCTTTCATAGTTGATAGCAATTCAGAATTTATGTCAGTATTATAGCATATATTTTCTGTTATTTCTATAGTTCTTGTGATTTTGTAATCATTTGTTATTTTTTTGAAATAACTGTTAGGTAATTCTGCTAAATACAAGTCGTTGGAAGAGGGAAAATATAGCAGAAATATTCAGTGCATTTTTATTTGCTGAAGCTTTAAATTATTGAATTTTGCTGTTCTGCTTGACTTTATTGATTATTTGAGGTAAAATAAAAATATATATCTGTTGTAAAATGCCTCAGCCGGTTACTTTTTTGAACTGACGAATTATTGCTGCTGAGCTTATTCAAAAAACAGACGTCTGAATTCTTTTTATTATGGAGGGACTATAATGAGAGGTATATATTCATCTGTTACCGATATGCGGAGAAAGGTATTTACCGAGGTGGCAAGACTTGCATATGAGGGCGGAGATTACACCCGAATGGAGGATCTGCCATACAAGATCGTTCCGGGTGATGTGTCTATCCACCGTGAATCTATCTTCCTTGAAAGAGCTATCGTTGAGGAACGTCTGAGACTTGCCATGGGTCTCCCGCTCAGATCTGTCAGCGAGCACGCTCCTGTTTCAAAGGGTGTTGTTCAGAGTGCCATTGCTGAAAAATACTATGATCCCCCCCTTATCAATATCATCAGCTTCGCCTGCAATGCATGCCCTACAAAGCATTATCATGTTACCGAGGTTTGTCAGGGCTGTTTGGAAAATCCCTGCAAGGAGGTCTGCCCAAGAGGTGCTATCTCCATCAGACACGGCAAATCCGTTATAGATCAGGAAAAGTGCATACAGTGCGGACGCTGCAAGGATGTTTGCCCCTACAAGGCTATACTTAAGGTGGAGCGTCCCTGTGCCAAGGCATGCGGAATGGACGCTATCGGCAGTGACGAGCACGGCAGAGCAAAGATAGACTATGACAAGTGCGTTTCCTGCGGAATGTGTCTTGTAAACTGTCCCTTCGGTGCTATAGCAGATAAGGGTCAGATATTCCAGCTTATCCATGCAATAAAGACAGGTGCAAGGATAGTTGCTATCGTTGCACCTGCGTTCCTTGGTCAGTTCGGACCTAAGGTCACTCCTGAGAAGCTGACCTATGCAATGAAGCAGCTGGGATTTGACAGCGTAGTGGAGGTTGCGGTAGGTGCCGATCTTTGTACCATTGAGGAAGCAAAGGACTTTCTTGAAAATGTCCCCGAAAAGCAGCCGTTTATGGCTACATCCTGCTGTCCCGCCTGGTCGGTAATGGCTAAGAAGCTGTTCCCCGATCTGGCAGGAAATATCTCAATGGCACTTACCCCTATGGTGCTTACAGCAAGAATGGAGAAGAAGAAGGACCCCAACTGCCGTATAGCATTTATCGGTCCATGCTCTGCGAAGAAGCTGGAAGCCAGCCGAAGAACTATCCGAAGCCATGTTGACTTTGTTCTTACATTCGAGGAGCTTATGGGAATGTTTGCGGCTAAGGATGTTGACCTTGATAATCTTCCCGATGATGAAAACGTTGAATTGAATGACGGTACAGGTGCAGGACGAGGCTTTGCTGTCAGCGGCGGTGTTGCAAGTGCGGTTGCGGACGCTATCCATGAGATCGCACCGGACAGAGAGGTCAAGGTGGCATCTGCACAGGGACTGCATGAGTGCCGCAAGCTGCTTACTCTTGCAAGAGCGGGCAAGTACAACGGATATCTTCTTGAAGGCATGGGATGTCCCGGAGGCTGCGTTGCAGGTGCGGGAACACTGTGTGCAGTAAACAAGGCTGCTGCGGCTATCGACAAATATAAAAAGGAAGCGGATAAGCAGCTTGCTACCGAAACGGAGTTTGATGCCGATCTTGAATTGCTGGTAAAGGATGATCTGGAGTAATGGTAAGAAGGATATGCGTAACGGACAGGGATGAATACCTGAAAATGGCATCTGAATTCTATAATTCCGATGCGGTAAGTCATCCCGTTCCTGCCGAAAATTTTGCAAATGCATTTGAACATATGATAAACGGCGGACTGTATATGGATGGCTATATCTTGGAGTCCGTGGGAAAGACAGCAGGCTTCTGCACTATAGCCAAAACATATTCTCAGGAAGCCGGGGGAATGGTCATCTGGATAGAAGATCTTTATGTTCGTCCGCAGTTCCGTTCCCATGGGCTTGGCAGCGAGCTTTTTGACTATCTTGAAAAGGAATGCACTGCTATGGGAGCAGTTCGTCAGAGACTTGAGATAACCGAATCCAACACAGCTGCAAAGAGGCTCTATGAACGCCGCGGCTTTGAGGTATGTCCTTATATTCCTATGATAAGAGAGCTTTAATATTTATCAAATTAAAAAAGGCACTTCCGACATACATCGGAAGTGCCTTTTATAGTTTACCTGATTACTTACAGTGAGTAAGGTATCATGATAACAGCTTCAAAGATCAATTAGCAGTTCTCAGAGAAATACTTGATTGTTCTTACCATCTGAGATGTGTAAGAGTTCTCGTTATCGTACCAGGAAACAACCTGTACCTGATATGTGTCATCGTCGATCTTGGAAACCATTGTCTGTGTTGCATCAAAGAGTGAGCCGTACTTCATACCGATGATATCGGAAGAAACGATCTGCTCTTCGTTGTAACCGAAGGACTCTGTAGCAGCAGCCTTCATAGCAGCGTTGATGCCTTCCTTAGTTACATCCTTGCCCTTAACAACAGCTGTGAGGATTGTTGTGGAGCCTGTAGGAGTAGGAACTCTCTGTGCAGAACCGATAAGCTTGCCGTTGAGCTCAGGGATAACAAGACCGATAGCCTTAGCAGCACCTGTGGAGTTAGGAACGATATTAGCAGCACCTGCTCTTGCTCTTCTGAGGTCGCCCTTTCTGTGAGGACCATCGAGGATCATCTGATCGCCTGTGTAAGCGTGGATTGTGCTCATGATACCGGAAGCGATAGGAGCATAATCGTTGAGAGCCTTAGCCATAGGAGCGAGGCAGTTTGTTGTGCAGGATGCAGCAGAGATGATCTGGTCATCAGATGTGAGTGTCTCGTGGTTTACATTGTAAACGATTGTCTTGAGGTCGTTGCCTGCAGGAGCAGAGATAACAACCTTCTTAGCACCGGCATTGATGTGAGCCATGGACTTTTCCTTGGATACATAGAAGCCTGTGCACTCAAGAACAACGTCAACACCGATCTCACCCCAAGGAAGCTCAGCAGCATTAGCCTTAGCGTAGATAGTAAGTGTCTTGCCGTCAACTGTGATTGTACCGGCTTCGTCATCAGCTGTTACTGTGTGAAGGTTCTCACCGATCTTGCCGCAGTAACCGCCCTGTGCTGTATCGTACTTGAGAAGATGAGCGAGCATAGAAGGCTTTGTGAGGTCGTTGATAGCAACTACATCATAACCCTCTGCACCGAACATCTGTCTGAA
>JBJERX010000142.1:0-27395 GCA_051882495.1 Huintestinicola sp.
ATACTAAACCTATCAAATAGATATGATTAATAAGAAGGCAGATATTTATGTATTATTTAATGAATCATTCCGGAGGAATTCCATATTGTTGCCGATGTTGTTTTTGTACAGGCATGAAATAATCGATAAAAACAATATGAAATGAGGTAATTTATTATGAAAAAGAATATATCAACCGCCGCTCTTGCATCCGTCCTCTCCGCATCCCTGCTGTTTACAGCTTGCGGCTCAGACAATCCCTCTGCCGCTGCAGACGCTGACAAGATAACTCTTACAAACGTTTCCTATGACCCCACAAGAGAGCTTTACGCTGCATATAACGAGATATTTGCTGCTCACTGGAAGGAGCTTAAGGGTCAGGACGTAGAGATAACCCAGTCCCACGGAGGCTCGGGCAAGCAGGCTCTTGAGGTCGCAAACGGACTTGAAGCAGATGTTGTTACCCTTGCACTTGAATATGATGTAAAGGCAGTTCAGGACGCAGGACTTATTGAGGAAGGCTGGGTAAGCGAGTTTGACAAGGACAGCTCACCTTATACATCCACCATCGTTTTTCTTGTGAGAAAGGGAAATCCCAAGAATATAAATGACTGGGGCGACCTTGTGAATGACGGAGTGGGAGTCATCACTCCAAATCCCAAGACCTCAGGCGGTGCAAGATGGAATTATCTTGCTGCATGGGCATATGCCGACAAGCTTTACGGCGGAGATGAAGCTCAGACAAAGGAGTTTATCAAGAAGCTTTATCAGAATGTTCTTGTCCTCGACTCGGGAGCAAGAGGAGCTACAACAACATTCGTTGAAAATGGTCAGGGTGATGTGCTGCTTGCATGGGAGAATGAAGCATATCTTTCCATCAAGGACTATCCCGATGATTACGAGATAATCACTCCAAGCATCAGTATTCTTGCACAGCCCTCAGTTGCAATAGTAGACGAGGTCGTTGACAAGAGAGGTACAAGAGAAGCTGCAACAGAATATCTGAGCTTCCTCTATTCCGATGAAGCTCAGCGAATTGCAGGCGATAACTACTACCGTCCCTCAAATCCCGATATCCTTGCGGAATATAAGGATACCTTCAATCTTGACGTAAACCTTGTTACCATTAATGATTTCGGCGGCTGGAACGAAGCTCAGACAAAGCATTTCGCAGACGGCGGAGTATTCGATGAGATATACGAAAAATAATCGGGAGCGATCATAATGAAAAAGAGATCCGTCAGAGTAATTCCGATGTTCGGACTGTCCATGGGCGTAACACTTGCGATGCTCAGCGTAATAGTTCTTATCCCCCTTGCATCCCTTGTGGTGTTCACGGCACAGATGAGCTTTTCGGACATTATAGAAACAATAACCCGTGAAAGAGTCCTTGCAAGCTTTCGTGTAAGCTTTGGTACTGCATTTGTGGCATCTGCCATAAATGCAGTCATGGGAGTGATACTTGCATGGGTGCTTGTAAGGTATGATTTTCCGGGCAAGCGTATTCTTGACGGAATGATCGAGCTGCCCTTTGCACTGCCCACTGCTGTTGCGGGAATTGCACTTACATCTCTCACAGCCGACAAGGGACTTATCGGAAGCTTTTTTGCAAGGTTCGGAATAAAGATAGCATATACAAAAATAGGTATTACAGTTGCACTTGTATTTATAGGTATTCCCTTTGTAGTTCGTGCAGTGCAGCCCGTGCTTGAAAAGCTGGACCCTTCCTTTGAGGAGGCGGCGGGCGTTATGGGTGCAAGCCGTTCACGGATATTCAGAGAGGTCATCTTCCCCGAGCTTGCTCCCGCAGTTTTCACAGGCTTCGGTCTTGCATTCGGCAGATGTCTGGGCGAATACGGAAGTGTGGTTTTCATTGCGGGCAATAAGCCCTATGAAACTGAAATAACGCCCCTCATAATTATGGCGGAGCTGCAGGAGTACGATTATTCAAGTGCAACTGCAATAGCACTTGTAATGCTCATAGCTGCATTCCTCATACTCTTTCTTGTAAATCTTGTTCAGTCAAGAAACACAAAGATCTTAGGCAGATAACGAGGTGAATACTTATGCACAAGGATACAGTCGGTTCTAAAACAGTAAAATGGCTGCTTATCGGGATAAGTGTGCTGTTTGTATTTCTTATGCTGGTGCTGCCGCTTATAACGGTCATCACCGAAGCACTTCGCAGCGGATGGGATACATACAAGGAGGCAGTTACCGACAAATATACGGTAAAGGCTATTGAGCTTACGCTGTTTGCCACCTTATGTGCAGTCTTATTCAATACTGTTTTCGGGCTTGCCGCTGCATGGACGCTGACAAAATTCCGGTTCAGGGGCAAAAAGGTGCTGACCACGCTTATAGATGTTCCCGTAACAGTTTCCCCTATCATAGCAGGACTTATATTCGTTCTCACCTTCGGCAGACAGAGTGCCATTTATCCCATACTTCAGGAGATGAATATAAATGTGGTGTTTGCAGTCCCGGGAATAGTCCTTGCAACCATATTCGTAACGTTTCCGTTTATATCCCGTGAGCTTATTCCCGTACTTGAAGCACAGGGAACGGACGAAGAGGAAGCTGCGGCTCTTATGGGTGCAAAGGGGCTGACTATTTTCACAAAGGTCACATTTCCCCATATAAAATGGGCGTTCCTTTACGGCGTTGTGCTCTGCACAGCCAGAGCCATGGGCGAATTCGGAGCGGTGTCCGTGCTTTCGGGACATCTGAGAGGAAAAACCAATACCCTGCCGCTTCACGTTGAGATACTTTTCAATGAATTCCGGTATGTTCCCGCCTTTGCGGTATCGTCAATACTGGTAATGATGGCGGTCATCATACTTATCGCAAGAAGCATTGTGGAATATATCGGAAAGAGGAATTCGGAAGATGTACGTTGAACTTAAAAATATAAACAAAAACTTCGGAGATTACAAAGCCTCCGACAATGTAAGCTTCGGCATAGAAAAGGGAAAGCTTATCGGACTTTTAGGTCCCAGCGGAAGCGGCAAGACCACTATCCTCCGCATGATAGCAGGACTTGAACAGCCCGACAGCGGCGAGATAATCATTGACGGCAAGGTTGTCAATGATATTCCCGCAAGCGGGAGAGGTATCGGATTTGTGTTCCAGAGCTATGCCCTTTTCCGCTACATGACGGTCTATGATAATATCGCATTCGGACTTAAGGTTCAGAAGGCGGATAAGAAATTTATTGATGAACGGGTAAGAGAGCTTATTTCTCTTATCGGGCTTTCGGGACTTGAAAAAAGATATCCCAGTCAACTATCGGGCGGACAAAGACAGAGAGTGGCGTTTGCAAGAGCACTTGCACCAAATCCGCAGCTTCTGCTGCTTGACGAACCCTTTGCAGCCATTGACGCAAAGGTAAGACAGGAGCTTCGCAGCTGGCTTCGTGATATGATAACAAAGCTTGGGGTAACAAGTATTTTTGTTACTCACGACCAGGATGAAGCCATTGAGGTAGCCGATGAAATAATTATTACAAACAAGGGCAGAGTTGAGCAGATGGGTACTCCCGTTGAGGTGTACCGCAAGCCCGAAACAGCGTTTACGGCATCATTTTTCGGTCACACCTCCTTTCTGGAGGATTATACGAGATTCAGGAGCTTCAATGCAGTGGAAAATGCGGAAAAGGCAATAGTCCGTCCAGAATTTGTAAAGGTGGCAAAGAAAAATGAGAATATCATATACCGAAGCTCCGCATCGGAGGGCGAGGTCATACGGACGGCGTTCAGAGGAAATTACACGGAGCTGACCATATCCGTGAACGGAAGTATCATTACCGCAAACAGAGGTCTGAATGATGCACTCGTTGAGGTGGGCGAAAGGGTCAATGTGTTCTTGTACAGGATATTTGTCACAGTCGGCGACAAAGCTATATTGCTTGAAAACAATGCTCTGCTGGACAATTCCGTTTTCATCTGAAAAGATATTGCAAATCTGCGATTTATAAAATTGCGGATTTGTTTTTTTTGGTTGACTTTTCCCTTCGGTGATTGTATAATAAATAAGGTCGGTAAGGGATGGTGAAATAGATGATCTGCGTCAGCATAAACTATAAAAAGGCAGATTCGGATGTGAGAGGGAAATTTGCCTTTGACAAGAAAAATCGGGAGTATTTATCCCAAAGTCTGCGTGAACTTGGAGCAGAAGAGAATGTTATCCTCTGCACCTGTTCAAGAACGGAAATTTATGCCTGCGGAGATATCTCCGAAAGGGATATACTGTCGGTGCTTTCGGAACTGTCAGGGATAAGCGTGATAACACAATATGCTATGGTATTCTGCGGCAATGCTGCAGTAAATCATCTTTTCAGAGTTGCCTGCGGTATTGATTCGATGGTAATGGGAGAGGATGAGATACTCGGTCAGACCAGAGAGGCATACAAGGAGGCGGCTGAAGAAGGTGCTGTGGGGCATGAGCTTAATATGATATTTCAGTCCGCTATCGCCTCGGCAAAAAAAATAAAGACCAATACATCTCTTTCGGGTGTTCCTCTGTCAACGGCAACGCTTGCGGCAAATACGGCTGCGGATTTCGGAGAAAAAATTCTGATGATCGGTGCATCGGGAAAAATCGGACTCAGCACTCTGAAAAATATTCTTGCTCATAAAAATGTAAAGGTCACTGTCACGGCACGAAAGCATCTTCCCGATGCGGGAGAAAAATATCGTGACAGCTACGCCATTGTACCCTATGAGGAAAGATACGCATATATCAACGATGCAGACTGTATCATAAGTGCGACCTCCAGCCCCGTTTACACGCTTACATATGATAAGGCAGCTCACAGCATTGTCACCGAAAAGCCGAGACTTTTTATTGACCTTTCAGTTCCCAAAGACATTGACGAAAAAATATCTTCAATAAAAAATACCACTCTTCTCGGCATAGACCACTTTGAAAAGCTTGCCGAAAATAACAGTGAGCTAAAGCTGAATGCAAAAGAACAGGCGGAAACGATAATTGCGGAGGACATAGAATGTCTCCGTAAAAACCTGACCATGAAAAAATATCTGCCCTTATCCGGATCGGTGATGACAGCTTATGATAAATGCGGGATAAACGGGCTTATTTTAAAACTCAAAAATGAACTTGATGCGGAAAAATTCGAAGCGGCAATGAAGGTGATAAGCAGCTTCGGAAAGGAATAAATATGGGCTATTTTCCTTTTTTTATTGAGATAAAGAACAAAAAAACGGTCATTATCGGCGGCGGAAGAATTGCACTCGGAAAAGTAAAAAAGCTTCTTCCCTATGAGCCTGAAATAACGGTCATTGCTCCCTTGATATGTGATGAGCTTATGAAGCTTGCCGGCATAAAAATCACACAGAAGCCCTTTGATGACTCCGATATAAACGGTGCATTTGCTGTGATAGCCGCTACGGATGACAAGGAGCTTAATGCCCATATTTATTTGCTCTGCACTCAGAAAAATATACTTGTAAACACTGTTGACGATAAGGAAAAATGCGGATTTATTTTTCCCGCACTTATATCTAAAAAGGATGTTTCCATCGGCATTTCCACATCGGGAAAAAGCCCGCTTTTTGCAAAGCTGATGCGTGAATATATCGAAGAGGAGCTTGATGAAAATAAGCTGACTGCATTTGAATATATGGGGAAATACCGGGGGTATGTAAAAAGTTTTTTTAAAACGGAGGAACAGAGAAAAGAAGCCTTCGGAGCTATTTTTGATATGTGTATATCCTGCGGGGAAAATGCTCCCGATGATGAGGATATACAGCTGATGCTTGAAAAGCTAAGGAGTAAATATGACGCTTAAAATAGGAACAAGAAAAAGCAGGCTTGCGGTTCGTCAGGCTGAAATGGCTGCTGCTGCAATAAAAGAAAAATATCCCGGGACAGAAACGGAGCTCGTGTATATAACTACCGAGGGCGATCGGGTCACGGACAAACCGCTTTCCGCAATGGGCGGCAAGGGAGTTTTTGTATCGGAGATAGAAAATGCTCTCATTGAGGGACGGATAGATATTGCTGTTCACAGTGCAAAGGATATGTCTGTAAACTGTGCAGAGGGGCTTGCCGTGACAGGTGTGCTGAATCGTGACGACCCATGTGACCTGCTCATTTTCAGGAGGGACAAAACCTCATTTTCGGGAAGCTTCACAGTGGGAACGGGCAGCCTTCGCAGACGAATGGGCATTGAGAAAATGTTTCCCGATGCCGTATTTTCAGATATACGGGGAAATATAGACACAAGGCTTAATAAGCTCAGAA
Source organism: Huintestinicola sp. (assembly GCA_051882495.1). Classification (GTDB taxonomy): domain Bacteria; phylum Bacillota; class Clostridia; order Oscillospirales; family Ruminococcaceae; genus Huintestinicola. The sequence continues at coordinate 6,244 of JBJERX010000142.1, forward strand.
ACGGTGAATATGACAGCATAATGCTTGCCGCTGCGGGAATTGACAGGCTGGACCTTGATATGTCGGAATTTCACATTATGAGATGCAATGATATTATCCCCGCACCCTGTCAGGCAATGATCGCTCTGGAAACAAAGGCTGAGGGGTATGCTGCCGGTATCGCAAGAGCTGTATCACACGAGGAAACCTATATCTGCTTTGAAACAGAGCGTTATTCAATGAAGCTTCTTGGAGCGGACTGCACCCTTCCCATAGGTGCATATTCATATGTTAATGACGGAAAGATCACGCTGTTTTTATCAAAGGACGGAAAGAAAATCACAAGCGGATATGATGATATCAACATACGTTTTGCACTTGCAGAAAGACTGGTGAACAGCTTATGAAAAAGGGATATGTATATCTTTGCGGAGCAGGCTGCGGTGAAGCTGACCTCATCACGGTAAGGGGCATGAATGCACTGAAAAGCTGTGACGCTGTAATATACGATGCACTTATTGATGAAAAGCTGCTTGAGATCGCACCGGAAAATGCAGAAAGGATATGCGTGGGAAAACGGGCGGGAAAGCACAGCGAGAAGCAGGAAAGTATCAATGATATCATTGTGGAAAATGCACTTAATGGAAAGTGTGTTGTAAGGCTCAAGGGAGGAGACCCGCTGGTTTTCGGAAGAGGCGGCGAGGAGGCGGATGCCCTTGATAAAAACGGGATAGCATATGAATTCGTTCCCGGCATCACATCTGCGGTGGCAGTTCCCGAGCTTGCGGGTATTCCCGTAACACACAGAAACGTGAGCCGCAGCTTTCATGTTATAACGGGACATACCGCAGATGATACCCTGCCGGTCAATATGGCAGAGTATGCACGGCTTGACGGAACGTTAATTTTTCTCATGGGACTTCGTAATCTTAGAAAAATAGCCGAAGGACTTATTGAAAACGGGAAATCCCCCGATACTCCCGCTGCAGTGATCTCAAAGGGCGGAAGAGCTGAGCAGAGCGTTATAAGATGTGTTCTTTCGGATATCGGAGATAGGGCAGAAAATGCGGAAGCTCCTGCCATAATTCTTGTAGGGGAAACGGCAGCATTTGACTTTGCATCCGAAAAAAATACCACAGTCTCACTTGTAGGAACAGAGCATTTTACATCGAAGCTTTCACAAAAGCTTTCACGCTGCGGAATAAAAACGGAGGCCCCGTGCAGACTCGAAATAAACGAATATACGGATAATACTGAGTTCGATGACGCATTAAAACATATTTCCGATTACACAGTTACAGCTTTTACAAGTGCAAATGCCGTAAAAATTTTTTATGACAGAATACGCAGGGCACATATTGATGTCCGTAAGCTTGCACAGATGAAATTTGCCGTTATCGGCAGCGGCACTGCAAAGGTCCTTTCGGAATACGGTATATTTGCGGATATCATTCCCGAAAAATATACATCCGCAGAGCTTGGTAAAAAGCTTGCCCGGGTATGCGGAAAGCATGACAGAATACTTATTCCCCGTGCAGAAAAAGGTTCCGAGGAGCTTACAATTCCTCTTGATAATGCAGGAATAAGTTATCATGAAATAAAGATATACGATGTTAGTGTTAAGGAGCTTAAGCCTCGTGAAATAGCTTCGGATTATCTTGTATTCGGCAGCAGCTCGGGAGTGCAGAGCTTCTTTGACAGCGGATTTTCTGTTTCGGACAGAACGGAAATAATCTGTATAGGAGAGATCACTGCTAAAGCTTCGGAAAGATACTGCGGGAGAAAATGCTTCGTTTCCGGAACCTATGACGCAGACGGCATTGCCGAAATCATTTTGAAAAGAGAGATATTATGAAAAGATTCAGAAGACTTCGTTCTGCGGAAAATATCCGCAGACTTGTAAGAGAAACTGCCATTGACAAAAAAAGTCTGATATATCCCATATTTGTTGAGGAGGGAGAAAATATCAGAAAGCCCGTTGATTCTATGCCGGGAGTGTTCAGGTATTCTGTTGACAGGCTTGATGAGATACTTAATGAAATTGATTTGTCGGATATCGGCGGACTGCTTATTTTTGGCATACCGCTCCATAAGGATGAATATGGTTCCTGTGCATATGATGACAACGGTATAACGCAGAGAGCGGTAAGGCACATAAAAGAAAAATATCCCGAGATGCTTGTCATTGCAGATGTTTGCCTGTGCGAATATACTTCTCACGGTCACTGCGGAGTTGTGCATGAGGGAAAGATCATGAATGATGACACACTTCCTCTGCTTGCAAAAATGTCCGTTAGTCTTGCCGCTGCGGGAGCGGATATTATCGCTCCTTCCGATATGATGGACGGACGTGTGGGAGCTATAAGAAATGCTCTTGACGAAAACGGATTTACAGATACTCCGATCATGGCATACAGTGCAAAATTTGCATCGGGCTATTATTCACCCTTCCGTGAGGCTGCGGAATCTGCACCTGCCTTTGGGGACAGACGCACCTATCAGATGGACTGTGCCAACGGAAGAGAAGCTCTTCTTGAGATAGAAGAGGATATTGAGGAGGGTGCGGACATTGTTATGGTAAAGCCTGCACTTGCATATCTTGACCTTGTGAGAGCTGCCCGTGACCGCTTTGATGTGCCTCTTGCGGCATATAATGTCAGCGGAGAATATTCCATGGTAAAGGCTGCAGCACAGAACGGCTGGATCGATGAAAAGCGGATAGTAATGGAAAATCTGACCGCAATAAGACGTGCAGGTGCAGACATTATGATCACATATCATGCACTTGACGCTGCACGGTGGATAGATGAGGGATAAAAGTATGAACATATCAAATTCGGAAAGGTTATACGAAACAGCAAAAATGTATATGCCCGCAGGTGTGAACAGTCCTGTCCGTGCATTCGGAAGCGTGGGACGTACTCCCCTGTTTATCGACCATGCAAAGGGCAGCAGGATATATGATGCAGACGGAAATGAGTTCATAGATTATGTCTGCTCATGGGGGCCCAATATCCTTGGACATGCTTATCCTGCCGTGATAGAAGCGGTTATGGAAAGCTGCCGGAAGGGACTTACCTTCGGAGCTTGCCATGAGGGGGAGATAAAGCTTGCGGAGAAAATACGCACACATTTTCCGTCCATGGAAATGCTTCGTCTTGTTAATTCGGGAACTGAGGCTGTGATGAGTGCAGTGCGGGCAGCGAGAGGCTTTACGGGCAGGGATAGGATAATCAAGTTTGAGGGCTGTTATCACGGTCATTCCGACGGTTTGCTTGTAAAAGGCGGTTCCGGGCTGCTTACCAATTCGGTTCCCGACAGTGCCGGAGTGCCGAAGGGATTTACGGATAACACTCTCCTTGCAGGATATAATGATATCTCTTCGGTAGAAAAGCTTTTTAGCGAGTATGATGACATTGCCTGCGTTATAGTTGAGCCTGTGGCAGCAAATATGGGAGTTGTGCCGCCGAAGAAAGGCTTTCTTGAGTCCCTTCGTGACATTACCGAAAAGAACGGTGCCCTGCTTATCTTTGACGAGGTCATAACAGGCTTTCGCCTGTCAATAGGCGGTGCACAGGAATATTACGGCATTAAGCCTGACATGACTGCCCTGGGAAAGATCGTGGGAGGTGGAATGCCCCTTGCTGCTTACGGAGGAAGACGGGAGATAATGGAGTGCGTTTCACCCCTCGGCTCTGTTTATCAGGCGGGGACTCTTTCGGGAAATCCCGCTGCGGTCGCCGCAGGACTTGCTCAGATAACAGCGATAGAAAATACTCCCCATATGTATGAGGAGCTTGAAAGAAAAAGTGCTTCGATCGAAAATGCAATAAAAAATGCCGGGCTTAATGTTAACCGTGCAGGTTCGCTGCTGACAGTATTCTTTACCGATGAAAATGTCACAGATTACGAATCTGCCAAAACATCCGACACAAAAAAATACGCAGATTTTTTCGGATATCTTCTGGAAAACGGCATATACACCGCTCCGTCACAGTTTGAAGCTATGTTTGTTTCCTATGCTCATTCAAATGAGGATATTGAAAAGACCTGTGATATTATAAGAAAATTTAATAATGGTCACCTCTAAAAACTATAGTGCCTCATATGCGAAGTCAGATTTTTCGTCAGATTGCATAGAAATTTCGCAGGCAGGCTCACGCCTGTCAAGAAATTTCTGTGTAATATGACGTAAAATTTGCAAGCAGATGAGGTGCTAAGGCTTTAGCCGGTGGTTTTTAGAGGTGACCTAATGTTCAATAAGAAACTCCGCATTTCATTTTTTCATTGAAATGCGGAGTTTTGTATTGGGGCATCAGATGTAGTACATCAGCTCTCCCGAAGCAGCCAGCTTTTTTTCGTTATAAACATTTATCATGTCATCAAGAGTTATCTGTCTGCTGTAATCGTTAAGATACGAGACCATTTTCTTCCACAGCATATCGTCAATTATGCCGATATATTCCGAGTCTTTTTCATCGGGAGCAAAATCAACATCGCTGAGTATGCTTATGTCAAGGGCATTTATCACACGGTTAAAGTCGATATCCTTGCAGGGAGCCGCAATCGCATATCCCCCGCGGGAGCCTTTCTGACTGACAACTATTCCTGCCTGACGCAGAACTGTTATTATCTGTTCAAGATATTTTGTTGATATGTTCTGCCGCTTTGCAATGCTTGTTACAGTGACTGTCCCTCCGTTTGCCGAGTTTACGGCAATGTCCACAAGGGCAATTATCCCAAATTCTACTTTAGTTGATACTCTCATTTTCCATGCCGATCCTTTCTATTCATTTTAAAAGTATATTGTATATAAAACCTATCGTAATACTAAGTATAACATGAGTGCAGAAAAAAATCAAGAGAATTACAAAACTTTATTATTGTCATAAATCACAAAAAATACTGCTGAAATACAAATTTTACTAACCAAATCATAGAATATAGACTAAACCTATTGACTTGATATGAATTGTGGTATATAATCAGAACATCACAAAGACTTAGTGAAACAGTAGGCTTTAAAAATATGAAAGCAGGGCGGTGTAAAATGAGATTCAATACAGCTCTTCTTCATGATTCGTTCAATGGGGAAAAAGAAACGGGAGCCACCCTTGTTCCCGTATATAATGTAAATGCATATGCCCATGAATCGGCGGAAAAGATCGAAAAGATCTTCAACAATAAGGCAAACGGCTATGCATATACAAGAATAAGCAATCCTACGACGGTTTCTTTTGAAAGCAGAATGACCGCTCTTGAACACGGGCTTGCTTCAATAGCCTGCAGCTCGGGCATGGCGGCGGTAACAATGTCTCTGATAAACATCCTCGAATCGGGTGATGAGATAGTTGCAAGCGGAGCACTTTACGGAGGAACACTTGATTTGTTTGAAGACCTTGAAAGCTTAGGTATAACCGCAAGATACATAAAGGACGTTACTCCCGATTCACTTGCAGAAGCGGTGACGGATAAAACTAAGGCGGTATTTACGGAGGTCATCGGCAATCCAAAGCTGAATGTGGTTGATCTGAAAGCTTTTTCGGAAGCAGTACATTCATATGATATCCCCCTTATAGCTGACAGCACAACAGCTACTCCCTATCTTTGCAATCCCATAGACCTTGGAGCAGACATTGTGGTACATTCCACATCCAAATACATAAACGGCAGCAGCAATGCAATAAGCGGAATAATTGTTGACAGCGGAAATTTCAAGTGGGGAGAAAAGCATACTGCTCTTGAAAAGTACCGGAAGTTCGGAAAGTTTGCATATATTGCAAAGCTGAGAAACGGCGTATGGAGAAATGTGGGAGCCTGTGTATCTCCCAACACTTCTTTCCTCAATTCCCTGGGGCTTGAAACTCTTGGACTCAGAATGGAAAGACTTTGCTCCAATGCACTTGCTCTTGCAGAGTTTCTTGAAAAGCAGAACGGTATAACGGTGAATTATCCCGCACTCCCTTCAAGCCCCTATTATGACCTTGTTCACAGGGAGCTTAAAGGAAAAGGCGGAGCGATCATCACCATCAGAACAGGCAGCAAGGAACGTGCCTTTAAGCTGATAAATTCACTCCGATATGCGTCCATCGCATCAAATATAGGAGATGTGAGAACCCTTGTCATACACCCCTCGGGAACGCTCTTTGCACACAGCAGCAAAGAAGCAAAGGAAGAAGCGGGAGTATATGAGGATACAATAAGAATAAGCGTGGGAATAGAGGATATTGAAGATATCATATCCGATTTTGCACAGGCAATAGAAAAAATGGAGGGTTAAGATCATGGCAGTAGATTACGCAACACTTAAAAAGGGCGGCTTTATGAGACAGAAACAGAAGAACAACTTTTCGCTGAGGCTCAGAGTTGTGGGCGGAAATCTGACCGCAAAGCAGCTTGCCAAAATAGCGGAGGTGTCCGAGAAGTTCGGTGACGGTCATGTTCATCTTACATCAAGACAGAGCGTTGAGATACCCTTTATCAAGCTTGATGACATTGATCTTGTAAAGGCTGCTCTTGCGGAGGGAGATGTCGAGCCGGGGGTATGCGGACCGAGAGTAAGAACGGTAACAGCCTGTCAGGGTGAGGCAATTTGTCCCAGCGGATGCATAAATACCTCTGAGCTTGCAAAGGAGCTTGATAACAGATATTTCGCCAGAGAGCTTCCTCATAAGTTCAAATTCGGAATCACAGGCTGTCAGAACAATTGCCTTAAAGCCGAGGAAAACGATCTTGGAATCAAGGGCGGCATAAAGGTAAAATGGAAGGAAGATGCCTGTATCAGCTGCGGCGTGTGCGTAAAGGCTTGCCGTACAAATGCCATAACAATGACGGAGGGAAAGATAACCGTAGACGAAACAAAATGTAACTTCTGCGGACGCTGCTGCAAAGCATGTCCTACCGATGCATGGGACGAGGTACACGGATATATCGTGTCCTTCGGCGGACTTTTCGGAAACCATATCAGCAAGGGCGAAGGGATAATCCCCTTTATTGAGGACAAGGATAAGCTTATGAAGGTCTGCGATGGGGCGATAGAATTTTTTGCGGAGAATGCAAATGCAGGCGAACGCTTCAAATTCACCCTTGACCGTGTAGGATTTGACAAATTCAAAGAAAAAATACTGGAGGTTTATGACAATGGCTGATTATAATATAGACGATACGGTAGATATTACCGATGTGGTCTGCCCGACAACATTTGTAAAGGCTAAGGTGGCTCTTGAGGAGCTGGAGGAGGGACAGATACTTTCCATAAAAATGAACGACGGTGAGCCTGTCCGGAATGTTCCCAGAAGCATCAAGGAAGAAGGACACAAGATACTGAAGCTCATTGACAATGAGGACGGTACATACAACCTTATCGTTGAAAAGGTCGGTGACTGACATGGCATCAAGAATTACCGCAGACGTATTTGAAGAAGAGGTGCTGAAGTCGGATGTGCTGACTGTGGCAGATTTCTATTCGGATTCATGCATACCATGCAAACGAATGTCACCGCTGCTTGCGGAGCTTGAGGAGGAAAATCCCGAAATAAAGCTCGTTAAGATAAACATAAATTTCGACCCGGCTCTTGCGGAAAAATATGAAGTGTTGGCAGCACCTACACTGATATTCTTCAAAAACGGAGAGGAATCGGACCGTATAAGAGGTGCGGCAAAAAAATCCGAGATACAGGAAAAAATCAATAATCTGAAATAAGGCGAGGAGTAATAACCATGATGATCACAGTTGCAGGAGAAAAAAAGGAATATAACGAGGGCATTACCGTAAAGGAGCTTATCGCTCTTGAAAAGGTTGAAACACCCGAATATGTTACCGTAAGCATTAACGATGAATTTGCAGATCAGGGTGCATTTGAAAGCACTGTATTAAAGGACGGAGACAGCGTAGAGTTCCTTTACTTCATGGGCGGAGGAAGCCTTTGATCCATCAGAATATATGTGAAAGGAACGATAGATAATGGCATTTACAAACGAACAGCTTGAACGTTATTCACGTCATATCATACTCAAGGAAGTGGGTGCAAAGGGTCAGAAGAAGCTTCTGAATGCAAAGGTGCTCATAATCGGAGCAGGCGGTCTGGGTGCTCCTGCGGCAATGTATCTTGCAGCTGCAGGCGTTGGCACTATCGGAATTGCAGATGCGGACGAGGTAGACCTCTCCAATCTCCAGCGCCAGATAATCCATGCCACCTCCGATATAGGCAAGGCAAAGGTGCAGTCCGCAAAGGAGACCATGGAGGCTATCAATCCCGACATTACCGTCAGGACCTACCGCACCTTCATTACATCTGAAAATATTATGGATATCATAGCCGATTATGATTTCATCATTGACGGCACAGATAATTTCCCTGCAAAGTTTCTCATAAACGATGCCTGCGTAATGGCAAAAAAGCCCTTCTCTCATGCGGGAATAATCCGCTTCAAGGGTCAGCTCATGACATACGTTCCGGGGCAGGGACCATGCTATCGCTGCGTATTTAAAAATCCTCCTCCCAAGGACGCAGTTCCCACCTGCAAGCAGGCAGGGGTTATCGGTGCAATGGGCGGAGTCATCGGTTCACTCCAGGCAATGGAGGCAGTAAAGTACATCATTGGTCAGGGTCAGCTCCTTACAGGATATCTGCTTACATATGACGCACTTACAATGGAATTCCGCAAGGTAAAGCTTCCCTCAAACACATCAAACTGTGCAGTCTGCGGAGAGCATCCCACTATTACAGAGCTTATAGATTACGAGCAGCATGAATGTGACGGCGTACATTTAGGAACCACTGATTAAATCACGCCTTCGGCTTGGCACACATATTGCGAAGTCAGATTTAATCAGTGATTCCATTACCAACGAAGAGGTCTGATAAAAATGATAAAGCTTAAAAATAGTGATTATGAAAAAATTCTTGCCCATGCCGTAAAGGAGCTTCCAAACGAAGCCTGCGGACTTATTGCAGGTGAAATAAACGGCAGGGACAAGATCATAAAAGAGGTTTATCTCCTTACCAATACAGACGCATCCAACGAGCATTTCTCCTTGGACCCCAAGGAGCAGCTTGCGGCGGTGAAGGACATGAGAAGCAAGGGGCTTGTTCCTCTCGGAAACTGGCATTCTCATCCCGAATCCCCGTCACGACCCTCCGAGGAGGATAAACGACTTGCTTACGACAGCAAGGCAAGCTACATGATACTTTCACTTATGGAAAGAGAAAAACCGGTGCTCAATTCATTCAGCATAACGGGCAGCGATCCCAAAACATCCGAAAAGGAAGAGCTTATTATCGAGGACTGATATGGTTTACGATGTTATTATAATCGGCAGCGGTCCTGCGGGGCTGTCTGCGGCAATATATGCAAAGCGTGCATGCCTGAATGCTGTGGTATGCGAAAAGGAGTACATGGGCACGGGGCAGATCGCCGAAAGCAGCCGTGTTGATAATTACCCCGGAATGTACGGCGAAAACGGATATGATCTGGGAGAGAAGTTCCGCAGCCATGCAGAGCAGCTGGGCACCGAATTTTTTGAGGGCGAAGCAGAAAGCATTGCTCCCGATGAAACGGGATACTCTGTCAGATTTACAGACGGACAGACCCTCCGAGGAAAGACCATAGTATATGCGGGGGGAACATACCGCCGCAGGCTTGGCATCAGAGGCGAGCAGGAGTTTTCCGCAAGAGGCATATCCTATTGTGCAGTGTGCGACGGAGCTTTTTACAGCGGCAAGGACATTGCGGTAATAGGCGGCGGAGATACGGCCTTATCGGACGCACTTTATCTGTCGGATATAGCAAAAAAGGTTTATGTTATCCATCGCAGAGATACATTCCGTGCAAATGAGGCTCTTGTAAAAAAGGTAAAAGAGACTGATAATATCGAGCTGATACTGAACGCTGTTCCCATTGGATTTGTGGGAGAAAAAATGCTGACAGAGGTGAGATACCGACAGAACGGCGTGGAAAAATCACTTCCCGTAAGCGGTTCATTTACGGCGATAGGCAGCATACCCAACACCGATATTCTGAAAGGTCTTGTAAAGCTGGATGGCAGCGGCTATATTATCGCAGGAGAGGACGGAATAACCTCAGCAAAGGGGATATTCGCTGCGGGCGATGTACGCACAAAGGCTCTCAGACAGGTAATAACCGCAGCTTCTGACGGTGCAAACTGCATTGAATCGGTAATTAATTATTTACGTTAAACAGATTGGAGAAAGCAGCATGAAGTCCGAAAAAATCACAACAGATATACTGATAATAGGCGGCGGAACGGCAGGCTGCTATGGAGCACTTACAATTGCAGAGAAATATCTTCAGATGAAGGTGCTTATCTGCGAAAAAGCAAATATTAAGCGAAGCGGATGCTTAGCCGCAGGCGTCAATGCCCTCAATGCCTACATCACCGAGGGCAGGACTCCTCAGGATTATGTGGATTACGCAAGAAAGGACGCAGAGGGTATAGTAAGAGGTGATCTGCTTCTTACAATGTCCGAGCTTCTGAACGAGGTCACGGAGCGGCTTGAACAGCTGGGACTTGTTATCCTGAAGGACAAAAACGGAAAATACGTTACCCGGGGAAACAGGAATCTGAAGATCAACGGCGAGAACATCAAGCCCATACTTGCGGACGCAGTAAATGCCCTCCCGAATGTTACGGTAATGAACCGTGTTAACATAACAGATCTTTCCGTACATGACAATGTGATAAGGGGAGCATTCGGCTTCGGCATCGACAGCGGCGTTTTTTATACGATCGAAGCAAAGACTGTCGTCGTTGCAACAGGCGGTGCGGCCGGTTTATATAAGCCCAACAATCCGGGATTTTCCCGTCACAAAATGTGGTATCCGCCCTTTAACACGGGAGCAGGCTACGCAATGGGGATAAGAAACGGTGCGGAAATGACCACCCTTGAAATGAGGTTCATTGCTCTCAGATGCAAAGACACCATTGCTCCAACGGGTACACTTGCACAGGGGGTTGGTGCAAAGCAGGTAAACTCTCTTGGTGAGATATACGAAACAAAATACGGTCTGACCACATCACAGCGTGTATATGGAACGGTCATGGAAAACATTGAGGGAAGAGGTCCCTGTTATCTTCGCACAGAGGGAATAACTCCCGAACAGGATGAATCTCTTCTGAAAGCATATCTAAACATGGCACCGTCACAGACCATAAAGTGGATAGAAAGCGGAAAGAATCCTTCCCGGCAGAATGTGGAGATAGAAGGCACCGAGCCGTACATTGTAGGCGGTCACACCGCAGGCGGCTATTGGGTGAATACCAAAAGACAGACCACAATTACGGGACTTTTCGCTGCGGGAGATGTGAGCGGAGGCTGCCCTCAGAAGTATGTTACCGGTGCTCTTGCGGAAGGCAAGATCGCAGCCTTGTCTGCCGGGGAATATGCAAAGAGCATAGAACCGGCAGGAATATCAGACGAGGAGAGCAGCATTCAAAGAACGGAAGCAGAAAAATATCTTACACAAAAAAATGCACCTTTTACATACGAGCAGCTTGAGGAAGCTATGCAGACTGTAATGGATTCATATGCAGGCGGCATAAAAACAAACTATCGTTTCAATGAAAAACAGCTTTTGCTTGCAGATGAAAAGATCGTGAAGCTTATGAGGCTTTCCGATGAGCTTCATGCGGAGGATATGCACGAGCTTATGTTCATATACGAGCTTCGTGAAAGACTTGTTGTCTGCAGAAGCCTTATTGCACATCTGAAGGCAAGAAAGGAAACACGTTGGCACAGCTTTGCGGAAAATCTTGACTATCCCGAAAGGGATAACGAAAATTTCAGCTGCTATATAAATTCAAGACTTGTTGACGGCGATATAAAAATAATAAAGCGTGAGCTTATAGGGGAGGGACAGATATATGAGCATATTGATTGACAGCAGCAAATGCATGGGCTGCGGAAAATGTGCGGCAGTCTGTCCCGGAAGTCTTATAAAAATCAACTCAAACAAAGCAGTGATAAGATATCCTAAGGACTGCTGGGGATGTACCTCCTGCATTAAGGAATGCCCTGTTCATGCGGTGAAATTTTATCTGGGAGCGGATATGGGAGGACAGGGCTCACTTGTTCATACCGAAGAAGAGGGAGATCTTCTGAAATGGATAATTGAACATACCGACGGCACTCATACGGAAATAGATATTGACCGCAAGGAATCAAACAAATACTAAGGAGCTGATAATATGAGCGGATATTCACATCTCGACGAGCTTGAAGCCGAGGCAATTTACATAATAAGAGAGGTCGCAGCGGAATGCGAAAAACCTGTAATGCTGTATTCCATCGGAAAGGACAGCTCGGTAATGCTTCATCTTGCAATGAAGGCATTTTACCCCGAAAAGCCTCCATTCCCATTTATGCACATAGATACCACATGGAAATTCAAGGAAATGATCAAATTCCGTGACGAGCAGGCTAAAAAGCTTGGCATTGAAATGCTTGTCTACTCCAATCAGGAGGGCATAAATCAGGGGATAAATCCCTTTGACCACGGTTCTGCATATACAGATATAATGAAAACACAGGCTCTTAAACAGGCACTTGCCAAGTACGGCTTCACCGCTGCATTCGGAGGAGGAAGACGTGACGAGGAAAAGTCAAGGGCAAAGGAACGTATCTTTTCATTCAGAAATGAAGCTCAGGCATGGGACCCAAAAAATCAGCGTCCCGAAATGTGGAAGCTTTACAACGCAAAAATAAAAAAGGGCGAGAGCATAAGGGTTTTCCCCATCTCCAACTGGACAGAGAAGGACATCTGGCAGTATATCAAGCGTGAAAATATTGATATCGTTCCTTTGTATTTTGCGGATAAGCGTCCCGTTGTAGAGCGTGACGGCAACATCATCATGGTAGATGACGATCGTTTTCCTCTCAGGGAGGGTGAGGTGCCCGAGTATAAGTCTGTACGATTCAGAACTCTGGGCTGCTATCCTCTTACAGGCGGCGTTGAATCCACCGCAGATACACTTGACGGGATAATTGAAGAAACACTAAGTGCCGTTTCCTCCGAACGCACCTCACGAGTTATTGACAATGAGGCAGCAGGCAGCATGGAACGCAGAAAGAGAGAAGGTTATTTCTAATGAAGGGTTTACTTAAATTTATTACCTGCGGCAGCGTTGACGACGGAAAGTCCACACTTATCGGACATATCCTCTACGATGCAAAGCTTCTGTACGCAGACCAGGAAAAGGCGTTGGAGCTGGATTCAAGAGTTGGCAGCCGCAGCGGAAAGATAGACTATTCCCTGCTCCTTGACGGACTTATGGCTGAACGTGAGCAGGGAATCACCATTGATGTTGCATACAGATATTTTACCACCGACAAGCGAAGCTTCATCGTTGCAGACACTCCGGGACATGAAGAATATACCAGAAACATGGCAGTGGGAGCGTCCTTTGCAGATCTGTCCGTAATACTTGTGGACGCTTCACAGGGAGTGCTTGTTCAGACAAGGAGACACGCCCGCATCTGCCGTCTCATGGGTATCAGGTATTTCGTTTTTGCTGTAAATAAAATGGACCTTGTAGGCTACAGCGAGGAGCGTTTCAACGAGATAAACGCTCAGATCGAGGAGCTAAAAAACGAGCTTTCACTTGAAAATGTTGCGATAATACCCCTCTCTGCAACAGAGGGTGACAATGTTACTGTAAAGTCCGCAAATATACCGTGGTACAAGGGAGCCGCACTGCTTGAGCATCTTGAAACTGTGGATATTACCGAAAGCAATTCCGAGCAGGGCTTTTATATGCCTGTTCAGCGTGTATGCCGTCCCGACCACACCTTCCGCGGTTTTCAGGGTCAGATCGAATCGGGCAGCATAAGCGTTGGCGATGAGATAACTACACTTCCCAGCAATGAAAAGGCTCATGTCAAGGGCATACTTTTCACAGACAAGACAGTGCAGACTGCAAAAAAGGGTCAGCCGGTAACAATATCTCTCGACAAGGAGGTCGATGTTTCAAGAGGCTGCGTGCTTGTGAAGGATACAAATATTGCCGCATATAAAAAGCTGTCCGCAGAGCTTCTCTGGATGGATGACCAGCCGCTTCATGCAGGCAAGGATTATCTTGTTAAGCTTGGCACAAAGACCATCCCCGGAATACTTGCAAAGATAGATTATGCAGTTGATGTGAATACCGGCGAGCATATAGCGAAGGACAGCCTTTCCAAAAATGAGATAGCTGTCTGCGAGATCGTGCTTACGGAAGCTATTGTTACCGACCTTTTTTCGGAGCATAAAACTCTCGGCGAGCTTATACTCATTGACCGTGTAACCAATATGACATCCGCCTGCGGTGTTGTTGAGGGACTTTCGGAAAAGGGAGGCAGCTTCTCGGACAAGGCAAGCTTCAGGGCAGGAGAGCTTGAAGTCAGAGGAGATGTTTTCGAGGAATTCTGCTATGACCAGAGCACACTTAACGTACTGAAATACAATTCTGTGAATAAAACCTATACGGTGGGCGATGAGATACCCGTAAAGGGCGAGAGCTACGAATATCCCGACAGCTTTGACATAATCGTTCTCCGTGACAATGCCGCCGTTAAGGTAAGGGATAAGAAGATAACGGATATTCTTCCGCTAAGTGAGTACAGCTATGGAGAGGTTCCCGTGGTCAACGGACGAGGCTTTGCAATAAATGCAGATTCACAGGATAAGATCAATGAATTCCTTGAAACGTATTACGGCACACCCGATTCGGAAAAAAACAGCTTCTTTGCGAAATGGGTAAGCTTCGATACATACCGAAAGGTCGTTTTCAAAGGGGAATAGGATATATACAAAATTATTGCTCCGCCAATTACTGTGTGATTGGCGGAGCAATAATCTTTGGAAAACGCTGAAAGCATCGCATATGTTTCGACGATGTGAAAACGAATGAAGCATATTTGCCGAAGCAATATAAATTGTATTTTATTTTTCGATCTTAAACTGCTCAATAAGTCCTTTAAGCATGTTAGCCTGTCCGGAAAGCTCTTCGGACGCAGCAGCAGATTCTTCGGCTGTAGCAGAGTTGGACTGAACTACCTCGGATATCTGCTCAACTCCGATAGTTATCTGATTGATGGAATCAGCCGTATCACGCGATGAAGCTGAGATCTGTCCGTTGATCTCCGCAACATCACCTGCCGCAGCAGCAACGGAATTCATCTTTTCTGCGACCTCGCCAACAAGTAATGTGCCCTTTTCAATTGTAGCAACAGTGCTTTCGATAAGTGCTGTCGTGTTCTGTGCAGCCTCGGCGGATTTAGCTGCAAGGTTTCTTACCTCGTCTGCAACGACTGCAAAGCCCTTGCCTGCCGCACCTGCTCTTGCTGCTTCAACTGCAGCATTGAGAGAAAGAATATTTGTTTGGAATGCAATATCTTCAATAGTCTTTATGATCTTCTTTGTTTCATCGGAAGACCTGCTGATATCGTTTATTGCGGTGACAAGGTCGTTCATGCATTTCATAACGTCCTGCATCTCACCGCCTGCAGCATTTGTCTTATCGCTTGCAGTTTCTGCCTGAACGGCATTTTCTTTGATCTTCTCTGCGATAAGCTCAATTGTAGCAGCAAGCTCTTCAATGGAAGCAGCCTGTTCGGTCGCACCCTGAGAAAGTGACTGTGCTCCGCACGAAACCTGATCGGAACCTGCGGAAACCTGCTCTCCAGCTGTGCTGATCTGGGACATCGTATCCGAAAGTCTTGCCTTGATGTGTCCGATATATTCGATGATCTGACTGTAATCGCCTACATAATATTGCTGATTTTCACGGGAATTAACTGCAAGGTTGCCTTTGGATATTTCTTCAAGTATTCTCTCGATATCCCTGAAGATATTATTGAGTTCCGATACTACTGTTTCAGTTGCATCGGCAAGCTGCTTGGTTTCGTCATTTGCTTTTACAACGGGTACATCACTTGTAAGGTCGCCATGTGAAAGCTTGACGATTCTCTCCGAACAGCTTACAATAGGATCTGCAACCTTATTTGAGAATACTTTAGCTACAACAGCTGCGATCACGCAGACAACAGCCATAATAATTACGCTTATTATTATTGACTCATATACCCCGCCCATGAATTCATTGCGTACAACATTTATTCCTATGCTCCAGCCCGGGGTATCAGGTACAGGTGCATAAGCAACATACTCAAGATTTCCGTTATATACATACTGATCGAAGCCGCTTTCGCCCGCACACATTTTTGCCTCGACCTCTGCAAGCTTTGCGTATGAAGGATCAGTCTTAGCAGCTTCCTGAGCGTTCTCCTTGCCTACGACCTCAGGATCGTAAAAAGCAATGGTAAGTCCCGAGGATGACAGCAGATATGCTGTTCCGCCGTCACCGACCTGAATGCTGTTTACTATATCGTTAAGTAAAGTAGTTCTGGGTATAAAATATACAACGCCTGCGACCGTACCGCCGTATATGCCATCCTTCCAGAGCGGTGCAGAAACTAAAAATGCATTTTCTACTCCAAAGCTGTTTTGGGTCATAAAATCAGAACAGTATTCTTCTCCGCCTGATGATACCTTAAAGAATTCCATTCCCGAACAGTCGATACCGTTTACTATATCTTTTCCGTTCATATCAAGTACGCCGCAAAACTCCAAACCATATTTCTCGGTTCGTTCCGCAACAACCTCGGCACAGACTGCCGCACCATTTACAGGATCTGTCATATCACCTACGCAGCCTATCTCAGCTGCAATTGCCTCACAACGCCTGATCTCCGACCGAACATGTTCAGCTGCAAGCTTGGCTGTTTCCGTCATAGATTTGTCGAGAATATCCTGTGCCGAAGAAAAATTCAGCTGAACCCCCATTATGCCTATTATCAACGATGAAAACAGTCCTATTCCTATCATTGCTGCAAGAATTTTAGTTTTTATGCTTTTCATAATTACGCCCTCTATTTTCTTTCTATGACTGAACTTTAGTAATATCGACAGATTTTGCCACACTATTATATTAACATTTTATCAGATAAAAGTCAATAGTTATAATATATAACTTTACATATAACTTTTGTTGTGTAGTACAAATACATCTGAACTGTGATTCCAAGCTTCTCATATATGGGAATGAGTATGTTTCTTCTGAAAAAAGCAGGGATAAAGGATAGCTTTACAGAATAAGTACAGCAGCAAAAAATCAATAGGTATATTGTTCTTTCTTGACCATATTTGTTATTCGGGATATAATGAAATAAAACGAGCATTCAACTGCCCAACATGTCTGAATTATTGGATGATAAAAATCACTTCGCTTCTATCCTACGGAGCGTGGGTTCCAATTCATATTATAAAATGATATAATTACCCCATAAGAATATAAATCATCAGAAGCTTATGAATGGAGAAAAAACTATGGATCAGATCAAGATAGGTAATTTTATTGCCAGGTGCAGAAAAGAACATGGCTTTTTACAAAAAGACATTGCAGCAAGATTAGGGATAAGTGAAAAGACAGTTTCAAAATGGGAGTGCGGGAACGGACTGCCCGAAGTTGTTTATATGGAACCTTTGTGCAGGATCCTTGGTATAACGGTCAATGAATTATTGGCAGGCGAATCCATACCGATCATGGAACTCATGAGTCTGATAGACAGATCACGTCTTGAACTTATCAGACAATTAGAATTTGAACAGCTGCGAATGCGAATATACAAGCTCTATGACTTTGAGATCGAAACAATGGAACCGTCCGGGAACGGAGCAGGCGGATTAACTTATTTCGTGACTGCGGACAGCAAAAAATACGTTGTAAAGTATCCGTCCGATAATGAGATGAATCATCCCGAGATGGAGATAAAGGTTTGTGAAATGCTTTTGAACAAAGGTATTCCGGCATGCAGATTCATTCCCAATAAGCACGGAAAAATGCTTTCAACAGATGAGAACGGAAGAAGATTTACTGTTCAGCATTTCTATGAAGGCATCACATACAGCTACAATGAAGCACCTGTGAATTTGCAGAAGGAGTCTGCGGTCTTATTGGCAAGAATACATGGAGCTATGAAGGATATGGTAAATATTCCTATCGGCATTGGCAGCGGCTTTTTTGTATACAGAAAACCTGAATGTATGAAGGCTGCTTATGCAGATACATTGCGGCAGGCTATAGACAGCGGTGATAAGGATAATGCAGATGCAATTCGTTCCAATATGCGGATCGTCGGGTCTATGCCTGTCTATGAGTTTGATATAAACAAATTCAGCTGCGGCAGCACCCATGGTGATTACATGATCTCTCAGCTTATATGGCTTGATGATAAGATAAACGGGATCATTGACTGGACTTGTGCATGCAGACACCCGTATATATGGGAAATAGTCAGATCCTATGTATTCATGGCACCGGAGGTAAGTCAGGGAGAGATCAATATCGAAGCTTTGATCCGCTATATTGCCGGTTATATGGAGGTTGGTTCGTTAAACACCTATGATATAGAAAACGCAGGGAAGCTGTTCTATTATTTTCTGGCTGTCTGCAATTTCTACGGTCAATATTACGATTCGATCTCGGAAAACAGATATATTTATTTGAAACAGGCTGATATGTCATCAAAGCTTCTTGTCTGGTTTGAAAAACATATTGATGAATTGAATGAAAAGCTTTGTGAATTCAGCCTGCATATCACTATGCAAAAGAAATTGTCTGTTTTTTATGATTCGGAAAACCGTTTGACTCAGTATCCGCACAAGAAACCTTTGAGGATCATGGCACTCACAAAAATAGCGGGATGCTTTGAAAAAGACAGGAAATATACCGAAAAAGAAGTTAATGAAATAATCAGGCAAAATATTTCCTTTTCGGATATTGAGCTTATACGCAGAGAAATGTTTGAGCGAAAGCTTATTGGCAGATTAAGAGATGGGTCAGAGTATTGGCGGGAATGCTGAAAGGCTGCATTCTTAGAACATGTCCACATAGGATAAGTGTGCGGATTTTCGAACAAATTTTGTAGCAGGCAAGGCAAAAATGTGCAGGCATACTTGTCGTATGGCAAGCATTTTTAACGCAGTCTGCGGCAAAATCTGCCGAAAAGACGTACGGCTATGCCTATGTGGACTGGTTCTTATTTTATACTAAGAACCATTTGTTCTCCTCTTGACTATATTTATATTTAGGGGTATAATGAAAAAAATCGGATAGATGAGCTGCTCGACATATCAGAATATATCAAGTTCACCTCTAAAAACCACCGGCTAAAGCCTTAGCACCTCATCCGCTTTCAGATTTAATGGCATTTTCTTAACAAAAGTCAATGCACTTAATGAACAAAGGTTTTATAATCATTACAGAGGTGATGATTATGAACAATACAACTAACGCTGAAAGGGCATTGAAAATTACAGCTGAATTGACACTTATTGTATCGGGATATGAAATTCTGCGTTCCTGTCAGAATTACAGAGAGGGTATGAATATCCTTGATATTGCAAGCTATGCAAATGCCGACCTGAATACATATTGTCTGATACTGATACTTGCAAATATGATACTTCTTCCTCAGGCACTAATGCTATATAAGCAAAGCGGGATCAGCCTGAAAAACGAAATATATGACAGTCAAAGCCTTGGCAAGGATATATTTATGGGAATTATCATTGCGGTCATATCCTCCGCTATCAGCCTGCTTTCGCTGTTTGTGGCAAAAGGCAGAACCGAGCTCGCGTTTTCGGGCTGGGGAAGCCTTTCGGTCGGTGAGATCGTTCTTATGATAGTGTCGCTGGGTTTTGTCAGCGGAATATGTAAGGAAATATATTTCAGAGGTTTTGCGAAAAATTTCTGCGGAGGCATCTGGGGAGAAACTGCTGCACTGCTGATTTTTAATGTTCTGTTCGGTATTCTTGACTGGTTCAATATGGGACATTCATTTCTTGTGGGTCTTTTGTGGATATGGGGCTATAAAAAAAGTGGGCATTTGATAGTACCGATGATAGCACACGGCGGAATGAATCTAATTTCGGTAGCTTATTATATTATTACAGCGTGAGGAAATATAAATGGATAAGGAATATCTTGTAGGACTGCTGATGAATATGACATCAAAATACAATGTGAATATTGATGCCGAAATGCCCGGAAAGATAGTGAATATGTCTGCTTTTCGCATTGTGGAAAAAGGAACCGTTATCCGGCATATCGGGGATAAAACACTTAGTGCCGCCCTTGTTCTTGATGGAATGACAAGGTGTTATTATATTGATGATGACGGAAATGATATAACCCGAGGCTTTTCAATAGAAGGAACTCTTTGTATGGACGAAGGTATGTTCGGTTATAATGAAAGCTTATGTGAGTGGGAAACTATTGAAGAAACTACGCTTATGATCTTCAATACAGAGGATATGAAAAAGATCATTTATAATAATGACAGCATGAAAAATGCGTATATACATCTTCTTGAAAATGCCCTTCGGTATAAAATATACAGAGAAAACGGTTTTCTGGTGGAAAATGCGACCGAAAGATACATTCATTTCAAAAAACTATATCCCCAAATATGCAGCAAGGCTGCACAGCGCCATATAGCAACTTACCTCGGAATAGCCCCCGAATCATTAAGCAGAATACGAAAAGCTATGAAAGAAAACATGAGCGAAACCGATTAGATTTAATGGAGTTTCCCGATTTATAAAAAAGCATTCATACACGATGTAAAACTAAAGAAATGAGGATTTTTATGAGCGAATACATAATGACAGGGGCGGAGCTTGCCTCCCAGTTAAAGGGGCAGCTTAACAACAATATGCTGTTCAACGGAATATCAGGTATAGACGACGAAGCTCTGCATTTATCCGAGGCAGACATAAAATGGTGGCGGGACTCAAAACTGGGATTGTTTATACATTGGGGCGTATATTCCGTGATCGGAAAAGGAGAATGGGCGTATTTCAACGAGGGCTTTGCCGCAGAGGAATACAGACATATTGCACAAACACAATTCAAGCCTGAGCTGTCCGCAGAGGAAATAGCGTCGGAATGGCTTGACTGTGCCGAAAAAGCAGGCATGAAATACGCTGTTATGACTGCCAGACATCACGACGGCTTTTCTTTATGGGACAGCAAATGCTCCGAGGGTGACTTTACTTCATCCGCTGTCGGCTGTGAGGACTATGTAAAGGCGTTTACCGATGAATGTCATAAG
>JBJERX010000143.1:0-27385 GCA_051882495.1 Huintestinicola sp.
TAAGAGGATCATTTAGTGCCTGTCCTCTTGTCTCGGAGTGTGCCGTTTCCGAATGATACTGAATGAGCTGGGAAGCGACAAGACCATTATGATCTATTGCGGTTACAGTAGGCATAGGCTCGGTTATCGCCGCTCCTGTTATGCCACCGTAGAATTTGCTGATATGCGGGGAAGAAACGTATTGTTTACAGTTTGATACGATTGTACTGAGGGGAGCGTTTATGTCGTTTACTCTTGGCTGTTGACCGATTCGTTCACCGTAGCCGACAGGGATAATATAAGGATTGGCGCTTTTTATAGTGAATTTGTCAATACCTCTTGCAATTCTTCTGAGTGTGGCATCGGCCAGAGGCTTCTTTCTGCCAAAAATCGACTTGCAAGGGATAGACCAGTCTATGCATTCAGCAGCAGACCGGTATGGGAGAAGCACTTTTGCTTCTCCGTGTGTCGGCTTGGGGAATACAATGGGCTTTCCATCGCACCGAGCTACCAGGAAGAACCTTTTACGAATAGTGGGCGCTCCGTAATCACAGGCTTTAAGTTCCTGCCATTTGACGGAATAGCCTTCTCTCTGCAAGTGGCGTATGAACTTTCGGAAGGTTTCTCCCGACCTTGATTTTATCGGTTTGTTATCCTTTCCGAGAGGACCCCACGTCTGAAATTCCGGGACATTCTCAAGCATTATCACTCTGGGGTGAACATATCTTGCCCATCGTACAGCCACCCACGCAAGCCCTCTGATAGTTTTATCAACGGGCTTGCCCCCTTTGGCTCTGCTGAAATGCTTGCAGTCAGGGGAGAACCACGCAAGGGCGACGGGACGTCCTCTGCATACTTCCTTCGGGTCAATATCCCATACACTTTCCTGGAAATGCTCTGTGTAAGGGTGATTAGCTTTGTGCATTGCAATAGCGTCCGGATCGTGATTGATTGCTATTGTTACCGGTCTTCCGATTGCAAGTTCTATGCCCGTTGAGGCTCCGCCGCCTCCGGCAAAATTATCAACGAAAATTTCTTCGGTAAGTGATAACTGTGCTTTACTTGTCTTATTCCTCATCGGTAATCACTTCCTTGCGGTTGATTATGTAAACCTCAAGCTCGTGTAAGCCCCATTCGCAGGCGGCATCATAGCTTTCAAGATAGAGGTCAATAACCATACCCTCATTCTCCTCGTCATACCATTCTTCAAAACGGTCCTCAACGGTTACTATGCCAAAGCCTTTAACGTAAAGTTCCGTACCGAGGGGAATGTTTCTGCTTGCGGCACAACTTTTATTCGGGATGAGGATATTCTCCGAAGCTCCGTATGTAACGCCGTTGTTACCGCTGTACGCTGTGATTTTACAGGTGCCGTATCTTGTAACATAGAGACGGAGTGTCTCTGCAGAAACGGGAATACAACAGATAAGGAGTGAAAATGCAAGGGATAAGATCAAAGTAATAATTGCTTTCTTCATTGGAGTAGTTCCTTTCTTTATAATTTTTATGCTGTTTTGATAGCATTGGGCTTTGTTTTGGGTGCATTATGTTTATTCATAAGATCAAGATAATGACAGATTTGCCGACCTGCCCACGTTGGCATATTGTACATTGGTGTAAACCATAAATCATTGGTGCGAGGAAGGTTAAGCAGGTCACCGATAAGAGGATCAGCTAATGTATCGCCAACTTTGATTATGGCTGCAATACCGAGAAGAGAAAGCTGTATATAACACATTTGGGCGGTAGTCTCGCTTATGTCCTGACCTACCAGAAGAACGTGATCCTGTGGATTTAATGGAGATTTTTCTTCTATCATCTTGAGATGAATATATTCGAAAGCTGCTATGAGGGTTGCTCCTCCGCCGCAAGAGGGATCGCTTATCGTGGTATAGCCCAGCTCTTTTATCTTGTCTAAGCAAGTGTTACATTGAAGCTCTGCCATACATCGGCATACAGAATACGGAGTGAAGAATTGTCCTTTCCAATGGTTTGCAAGATTAAGGTCCATATAGATATTTCCTAAAAAATCCTGCTCCCGATTTTCTGTCAAAGCATTTATTGTAATGTAACAAAGTTCTCTGATAACATCCATTTCTTCGGGTGTATATCTGGAAGCAGTTTCAATGTAGCGCTTTTCCCTATTCTCACGGTAGTCTAATCCCTGTGACAAAGCTGTTGCGAACATAAACACCCAATCCGCCCAAACCTGCCAAGTTTGATACTTGCCTGATAATTTGTGGATGGTCTTTTCAAATTCTGCCTTATAATCATTCATTACTGCCATATGCATTCCTCCTTCGGTTGTTTCTCTCTCGTTTTTACCAATCAACAGCATTATTTACCGCATTGTGCTGCTGTTCTGCAGACATTCGTGTATATATTGCTGTGGTTGATATATTTTCATGACCGAGTAAATCGGCAAGCAAAGATAGATCACCATTATTCTTCAGAAAATTGATTGCAAACATATGCCGGAATGAATGTGGATGAACTACTTCTCTTGGAATTCCGGCACGTTCAGCGGCATCTTTAATACGTGATGTAAACCAAGAAGCTGACATAGGTTTGTTTTTATTTATTGTTTGATAAAACAGATAATCAGAGTCAATCGTTGCGTAGAAATCGGTAAGCTCTTTTATAAAATTATCCGGGAATAAAATCCTCCGGACTTTATTGCCCTTTGTTTTTACCTCACAATAGCCTTTAACCAGGTCTGACTTTTTCATTTTTCGGGCTTCGCTTATCCTGCACCCTGTTTTACCGAGAATTTTAATACGTATGCTAAGTCCGTGCTGATTGTTTTCATCGCAGTAAGCAGTCAGCTTGTTATACTGCTCCAGACTGATGATATTTTCGGTACTGAACGTCTTCGGAACTTTGGTGGTTCGGAAACGCATCGACTTGTCCCCGATGAAATCAAGGTATTTATTGATGATGTTAAGTCTGATGTTTACCGATTTCGTACAAAGCGTTTGCTCAATTGCCGCTTTATACTCCAAAACGTTTTTCTCTGACAGTTCTGGAAACATTTCACAATAGGCTTTTAAGCCTCGGCTGTAAGTATCTATCGTATTTTCTGAAAGTTGTTCGTGATATCTCATCCATTCACAAAATCCTTCAATGTCAATATTAGTCAGCGAGGCAGAAGGCTTTGACTCCATTACTGGTGTTGCCACCTGAAGCGGAGCGAGTGCGTTATCAAGCACAGTATCTCCTCCCAGAAGCTTGGCAATTAACTGCTGCTGCGTTTCAATTAACTGTGCCTGCGTTTGGATCAGCTGAAGCAACTCTTGCGACATTGTAAGACCTTCTTTACTCAATCGTACTTTTGGCATTTATTTCTGTAATCTCTGGCCACAGTTCGGGCAAAAATGCGCTTTGCGAAATTTTGCACCGCAATCAGGGCATCTTTTAAGCCTTTCATCAATCTGAACTGCATTCATCGGAACTCGCTTGTTTAATGCTGACAGAATGCAGTTTTTCTTGTCTGGGCTTATTTCCGTATCGGGGATTCGCTCAACGTATATGATGCAGGACTTAATCATTGATGGTCTCAGTATTCCCATTTGTTTTCACACCCTTTCTATGTGGAATATTTTGTGGCATGTACGGGAAATCCGCACCCGACTGCAGAAGCTTTTGCACTTCGTTGAGCTTTTCGGTGCCGAGCCTGTGATAAACAGCACCCCTTATGCTTTTTTCACTCCTGCCGACTGTAGAAGCAATTACTGAATAAGTGCTGCCTTTCTTGATTTCTTGTACAATGTAATTTAGCTCGTCTATATAAAACGGTCTCGGCTTATTTCTGCAGATCTTAATTTTATAGCCGAGGTCACGACATTTACGAAGAACAGCACCCTCCGAACGACCTAACATCTTCGCCAACTCATTTACTGAATATTTCTTTGCCTGTTGAGAGGCGTAGAGCTTTAAGAGACTGAGTTCATACGGAGTCCATTTTGACTGTGTAGCATTATTGATATGAGCCAACACATCAAGCCTTCGCTTTTCTGCAAGCCAGGCAGGCTCAGCTCCGAGAGCGTTTTTCTCCATTTTGGAGAAATCAAAAAGAGACTTATTCTTTTCTGCGAATTTCCAAAAGTCTTCAATATTTACTACCCAAACTTTTGAACTGCCTACTTTCTTTTGACGAATATTCAATCCGTTACGCATCCAAAGTTCACGATTTCGAGTGTAATCTGTACGCACATCAGAACGGTTGTATAATGCTCTTGATAGTTGAAGGTATGAGATATAGTCACCACTTTCGGTAAAAGCACCGAGACCCATACGAAAAACTCTAACTTTTATTGCGTGCTCTGAACGGTTTAGCTTTTTACAGATATTGGGTATTGAAACATTGCCCCAGGCTTGCTGCAAATATTCTTCTTCCTCGGCAGTCCAATTTCGAGCTTTTCCCATTACACACCTGCTCTCTTTTTGGCTTGTTCAATTCTAACCTTAAGAGAATTGATAAGCGCAGTTTCCATATTATCCTTATCCTCAAGGGATTTTACAACGTCCTCCTCGGAGCTGTTCTCAACGATAAGATTATGTATGATAACAGGCTCCTTCTGGCCTTGTCGATGCAGTCTCTTGTTTGCCTGTAAAGTAAGCTCAAGACTGGGATTTTTGCCAAACCAGACGATGTGGTGCCCGCCGTACTGTAAATTGAGCCCATAGGCTGTCGAAGCTGGATGCGTCAGCAAAATATCAATCTTTCCGGCGTTCCAATCTTCCTCCTGCTGCGGACCTTTGTACTCCTCGATACGCAGCCCAAGCGATTTGAGTGCCGCATAAATTCGAGGAATATCGTGCCTGAAGCTGTAAAAGAGTAAAGCGTGCTGTCCGTTAAGGCTCTCCACAAGCTCTCTGAGGGCTTCAAGCTTACAGTCGTGTACTTCTACGGCAACGTGTTCTTCGTTGTACACAGCGCCATTGGCAAGCTGCAGGAGCTTGTTATAAAGGCTTGCTCTCGTTGTGGCTTCGATAATCGTTTCTTCATCGACCTGCAGGAGCATTGTCTGCTCTATGGTGTCATAGCTCTTTCGAGCTTCGGGAGAGAGAATAACAGGAACATCAATGTTGATAACATCGGGTAGGTCGAGATAGTCTTCAGATTTCATTGAGATAACTACATCCGAAAGAGCCTCTTTTATATCGACCTCCGCACCGTCTTTGGGCTTGTAGGTGAATATCTGCTCTCTATTTCTTTTATCCGGTAAAAACCAATGCTCCCTGAAATACCCAATGCCCTTGCCGAGCCGTTGACCTTGATCTATTAAGTAGATTTGCGCCCAAAGGTCTATAAGTCCGTTCGGTGAGGGTGTACCGGTTAGCTCAACAAGCCTGCGGAGCTTCGGGCGTATCATTCGCAAAGCCTTAAATCGCTTCGCTTGATGGTTTTTGAATGATGAAGCCTCGTCAATCACTATCATGTCAAATGGCCAGTTGTATTTGTAATTCTCAACGAGCCAGCAGACGTTTTCACGATTGATTATATATATCGAAGCGGGAGCGTTTATTGCTCTTATTCGCTTTTTTTCAGAGCCGAGAATTGTTGAGCAAGACAGCAGTTGGAGATGATCCCATTTCTTGACTTCCTTCTGCCACGTTGTTTCGGCAACCTTTTTAGGAGCTATAATTAAAACCTTCTGGACTTCAAAGCGGTCATACATCAGCTCCTGAATTGCTGTGAGTGTTATTATCGTTTTTCCAAGACCCATATCAAGCCACAATGCGGAAAACGGCGTGTGCAGTAAAAAATCCTTTGCATAGGCTTGATACGGGTGCGGTTCATATTTCATCGGACATCACCACCATAAAAATTTCATCAATATCTTTTTTGCTGTCAGCAATGTATGCCTTAAATCCCAAATTCCTCAACCTTTCCTGCCAACGCAATTGATTAGGTCTTGCGGTTTTTCCCGGAGATTTCAGCTCCACAAAAGCTATTCGCCCATACGGGAGAATAAGGATCCTGTCGGGGACACCGTCCCAGGAAGGACATACCCATTTAAGGGCATACCCGCCATGCTGTTTTGCTTTATCTCTCAGATACGCTTCAATCTGCGTTTCTCTTGTAAAACTCATCTGTAATCTCAAATCCTCTCTGCTTGCCGTATTGTGCAAACGGTCTAGGACTTATTTCTACAAGTCCGGGAATGTTCCGCAGGATATCGTTTATATATGAGCTGTCCGAATTGCGAATAAGGCTCGGATTGGAGTTAAAGCACTCAACCCATATTTCGATAGCGCATATATAACGGCGGTTGACAAGGTTGGTGTGATCGGATGCCACATCGGAATAGAATAGTCTGCGTGCATCTGTTGAGTATGTATCCCAATCCGCAGGCACTTGCTTTCGGAGGAACATTTCTATTATGCCAAGCTTTTCAGAGCGTACGCTGTGATCCTGCTGAGCCGCAAGAACTTCGCTTTCCAAATAAGGCGGCATAGTCAGACCGATAAGGCTATTGGCATAAAGGCTATACGCTTCCGCCCACAGTTGATCTACCTCTTTGGGAAGCTCGGTAAATACTTTCTTTTTGGCGGTTGCAGGGTGGCAGTCAACCGGAAGGTATCGGCGTTCGCCTGTTGGGTCTTTAAGAAATGCTTTTGTGTTTGATGTTCCGAAAAATATACAGGTCCTTGGCATTGTCTTTGCAAATCGACCGTAAGCCATTCGAGCCTTGTCTATTGTTCGGGAAATAAACGCTTTAGCCGCATTAAGTTCTGTTTTATTAAGTGCTGACATTTCTCCAAGCTCAACAAGCCAAGCTCCCTGGATACATTCAATTGCTGACCTGTCAGATAAATCTTTCAGCGCATCGGTAAACCATTCTTCATTTTTCGCCATAATAGCTATGAGAGTTGATTTACCGAGTCCCTGCGGACCTACAAGAACGGTTACTGTGTCATATTTAAGTCCAGGGCGGAATATTCTTGCAATTGCCGCAACAAAGGTCATTCTGGTAACCGCCCGAACGTATTCGGTATCATCGGCACCGAGGTAATCTATGAAAAGGTGGTCTAACCTCGAAACGCCGTCCCATTTCAGAGATGTAATATAATTCTGAATGGGGTGGTATGAGTGCCTTGCCCAGCATTCATTTAATGCGTCAAGGATAAGGTTTTTGGTATGTATCCCTGTGCATTTCTCAATGAACAGCAGTAAGCCTGATGTGTCAGAATCGTCCCAGTCGAAAATAGTTCCGTTTTGAAGATTTTCACGATCACCCCAGGGGAGCGGACCTACACCCTGCTCCTTATAGGCAAAGGTGTTTTTTATAAAGCGACCCATAAGACGTGGATGCTTCTCCAGCGTAATTGAGATGCTCTCTGCAGTTTTTTGAATTGCGTCCCCGTCCTTTTCACGCTTGAGGGACTGAAACCATTCTTTCAGTGCAGTAGCATATGCTGTACGCTCGGTTTCGTTTGTGATACCACCGAAATCATCTTCAATCTCTGCCAGCTTGTCCGAGCTGATTGCTTCAGCTACAACGGGGTCAGCTTTGGCAAAGGCAACCATTGATTTATAAGATGGCATTCGATTGGGAGGTGTCTGAGATGTTACGGAGTCATCATCTGAGCCAAAGAGATGAATCCTTACCAGGTCGAAAGCGTTACACAGAGTATCGCAAGCGGGGTCGGTTGCGTGGTGGCTGTACAAATATTTATTGTCATATACCACAGCACCGCCCGTTGTAGAGCCTTTAGCGTATGTGTAACGACCTTCTCCTGCAGGAGTATAGACACCGGGGAGAAACTTATTGATTGCATCGCTGATAGTGTAGCTTCGGCAGAATGCACCGACAACTCCTATTTTCTCCAGAGGATCCTTTTGCTTTGTGGTCGGCATAAGACCGTTTCTGTCTTCTGAAGGGCAAAGTGGCCACTCGGAAATGTTGCGCCAATCGTTATATATTGCGAGCATTCCATTAACGCTAAGGAATGGCTGCTCAAGCTCGCAATAACATATATACTGTGAGTCGGAACAGCAGGACGGCCAGTACATTATTCGTGAAATGTCGAATGTAGTACGGTCAAGCCAACTCATATCCGGGCACATATACCTTGAGAACAGTCTTGCAACAGGCTCATACTCGTCTGCTGTCATAGGACGGTCGGTCGGAATGATCAAGCGGAAACGAGGAGCTTCCGGCTTGTGATTTCTTGTTGAGTATAAGCAGAAATTGAGGTTTAATGCGTATGCTCTACGGATAAACTCGTCAGTATATCCGGCGGGTACCGCATCAAAGTCAAGGGAGATAAAATCTCTGTATAGAATATATCCAGCCTTTCTTATTCCGTTTGCAAGTTCGCCGCCAATAAAGCCGCCGACATCTTTCAAACTGTCTTTTTGAGACTTGGACATAGAATTGTATTGGTCAAGTGTCTCAGCGCCTCTTACCGGTGTAGCCAGCTTTGCATATAACTCGCTGACATACATATCTGTCAAGGTACAGATTTTATCGTGGCGTGATTTAACCACTGAGACTTTTATTTTTCTATCGTATGAAATAAAGCAGCATCCCCTTTCCTAATTAATCCTTCTTGAAATACATACTCACATATCCTTCTGCATTAAGAGGAAGGTCTGGAGCGAAGGAAACTGGCTGCTTCATTTCGTCACACACGGTAGCAAGGCTTTCCTGTCCGATTGGCCATTCTGTAATGACCTCATCGTGAACGTGAAATACCGTTTTTATGCCTGACGCTTCCAGCAGGCGAATCTTTTCCGCCAAAATGTCCCGAGCAATCGCCTGAACGATGTTCTCGGTGATCTTTCCGCCATAAGTTGTAATCGGCTTCCAATGGTTTTGGTCGGTGACACCGATAAATTCGATTTGGTCACCAAACTTGCCGGGAATAACCTTAGGCTGTGCGTAATAAAGATTACGACCGCTCGGAAGGGTAACGGTAAGATAGTCCAGTCCATTTTTAACTTCCCTCTTAAAGTAGATTTTCTTGATTGATATGGTTTTTCCGGTTTGCACAGCTTGTATTGCTGCTTCGCCGAAGCCGTCCCATAAGGCGGCTATGTTTTTATTTGACTTTCGCCAACGCTTAACGATATCGTTAAGTTCTTGGTTTGACAGGTTCATTTTGTCTGCGCCCATTGCAATCAAAGCAGGAACGCCGCCCTGATATCCTAAAGCCAACTCTGCAATTTTTCCTTTTGCTCTTAGAGCATATTCGGGATTGCCCTTCTTGATCTTTTCTATGGGTACATTGAACATCTGGCTTGCAGATGCTTCGTATATTTTGCCGTGCGTTCGGAATACATTCAGTTTCCATTCTTCATCAGCGAGCCAGGAAATGACCCTTGCTTCAATTGCCGAAAAGTCAGCGTCTACTAAAATGTATCCGGGCTTTGCGATTATCGCAGTTCTGATAAGCTGAGACAAGGTGTCAAGTATATCATTACCGAATGCATCGATAAGTCCCTGCTTATCATTGTTCTTCAGAAGCTCTCTGGCCTTGTCTAAGTCCTCTATATAAACTCTCGGAATGTTTTGCGGCTGAATGAATTTTCCAGACCAACGCCCGGTTCGAGAGCCGTAATACTTTAATGTTCCTTTTACCGTATTATCTCTGCATACGGCGGTAGTCATTGTTTTATATTTGGTTACGGATGTCTTGCCCTTTGCGCTTCGCAAATTGAGAACCTTTTTGACATCATCGGGAAGGTCCATTGACTTAAGCTCTGCGATCTTATCTTTAGCGAGGCTTGTTATAGGTTGTCCAAGCCTTGAGGTAAGCCATAAGCATATATTGCGGTCAGATGGATTGTTATTTCCTATCAGCAGCGCAAGTTGACTTGTTACTGCGGACATTTCCTGCTGCGCCATTTCATTGGCATTATTTACAAGCTGTGAGTCAATAGATACCCCTCTGCTTACGATTATCTCATTTAGGCGCCAATCCCAAAATACATCAAAAGGAACAGGAAAAGCACTCAATATAGCCTCAATCGCCATTTCGGCAACAACGTCTTGTTTATTGTAGGACTTGAACAACCTCCATTTATCCGGGGAGTGATGCGGATAGATCCTTGTTCGGAAACCATTGCTTTTTGCCGGAGTCTGCGGACAGCAGAATAATTGTATAAGGGCTTTACCTTGGCGGTCTTTAGCTTCATCCTTTGGAAGATTAAGGGCTGCACCCACTCCATCAAGGGACATCGGTAAGGCCAGATATGCGGAATGTATCTGAGTGCACTCCCATTGCTGCAGCCATAAATTCCGCTGCTCTTCGGTAAGATTGAAGAACTTAGATAATGCATACCACTCAAATGATGCATTGAAGGCGTGCTTTTTTACGTTTTCGTCAAATAGATTGGCTACTGTTTCCTGCGAAAGTATTTCACCCTCAATTATGGAAGTTTCTGTTACTTCTTTTGTATCGGGATTGCCGCACGCAATAAGAAGAACCTCAAAAGCCGGCGAGTCAATATATCGGAAATGACCGACTTCTTTTATGGAGACATCGGAGTAGGTCTCAATATCGACTGACATATGCCGCAAAGGTATCACCCCTTTCTTTGGAATTTTGGTGTGCCGAAGGAGACTTGAACTCCCGACCTGTGGGTTAAAAGCCCAATGCTCTGCCAACTGAGCTATCGGCACATATATCAGGCAGGGATGCCCTGCCCTTTTGGTTTATATTATTTGCCAATCGTAAGAACAGCCGGATTTACTACTCCTTCGCCCTTATAGTTGTATTCTTTGTTATGCCACTTTCTTAAGGCTTCGCCATAATACCAGCACTGAGAAAGAATACTAACCGCCATTCCATACATAAATCCGGTAATACCTTCTGCATCAGCTTCGTGACTCAGCTTATCTGCATTATCGGTAATGACTTTTTCAGGATCGTCTTCCGAGTTTTCAATAGCTGTTTCAAGCATTTCCGCCCACCGTTCAGCATAAGTAAAACAAGCTCGTCCATAAGGGTCTGAGTTCTTATCGTACCAATTTTTGTAATCTTGTTCTTTGCCTTCTATGATCTTCATAGCGCTTTCCTTTCTATAAAGCTTTACCGCTTCTGACTTTATTCTTCAAAAGAAGAACACGACACAATGTCACCGTTTGATACTTTTATGTTTTTGATATTGGGGCATTTACAAATTAGGTTACATTTGCCCTTTTGAGTTATCATTACGTTATTGCCGTACTTTATTGTGTGTTCACAATCTGAAACATCTGCATATTTGCATTTTAAGCAAATCTTCATAAGCTCACCGCCTTAGAAAATGGTAGTAGCTGCATAGGTTTCAGCGGTTTCTGGCATCATGAATTGCAAGAATAGCAGCCAGGGCCGCAATATCATCCAAAGGCATATTCTTGCTTTTGAGAGCATCAATGAGATCGGATATCTTATCGTGATCCGATTTGTTCTCGGGCTTATCTCTTTCGACGACTTTAGACATGAAAGAGTCGGCACTATTTAGTACATCAGTGACAACCTTTATAGGAATCTTGCATTCTCTACATACATTGAAAACCCCATGACAAAGTGCTAAGGCAACTTCTCTATTTGAAGTATTTTTAAGATCAACCTTAGTGCTCTCCTGCGTAATAGTAATTTCAATTTTCTTTTCCATAAACATACTTCCTTTCAAAATTTTATACACCGTTTCGGTGATTGGGTGCCGAGGGAGAATTGAACTCCCATTGTCGGATAGAAAGTCCTTTGCTCTGCCATTGAGCTATCGGCACTGATTTTCAGATTTGAGTTTCTTCGCAAGAAGAATTGCAGCTACCATGGTATCAATAGGAATATCATTTTGCTGGCATATTTCATCGATTGCTGTAGCTAAAGTCGCAATGATGTCGTTCTTTTCTACGCCACTTACCTCGCAGCTCGTAGAAATATTGGTGATTGTAATTTTTAGCTGATTTCTCATAAGAGACCCCCTTTATAAAAAATGCGCCACAAGCAGGATTCGAACCTGCGCCGAGGTCCGCCGACCGGTATTGCCTATTATACGATTGCGGCATATTGGCAGCGGGCCCTATCCGCAGCCTTAAGAAGAAAAGAAAAAGGAGAATAAACATCCAGCTTATCAAGCTGGTGGTTGGGATAACCGGATTTGAACCGGTGAAATGACGGAGTCAAAGTCCGTTGCCTTACCGCTTGGCGATATCCCAATGTACGAGGCTGCCTTTGGAGGACAGCAGCCTCTTTATTTAATCAATCATTTGTATGAGGATACTTAATCAGTCGTTTTTATGAGGAATAGGGGGAGGAGTAGGAAGGGTGTTGAGTCCTGATTGCAAAATGTCCGGCGGAACTGTAACAAAGTCGGGCTTATTTGCATAGGGTCCACGTATTATCTTTCGGTTCTGAAGCGTAAGAATGAAATCTGTTATCTCTGTTTCAGAGCCTTTGATTGTTATCTCCATAAACTATCACCCACTATCAATAACCGGGGTATCCGCCGTTGCCCTGACCACTATAGGGATCGTAGCTACCGTAAGGTGACTGAGCCGGTGCGGGATATCCCTGCTGAGGGGCTCCATAAGGCTGCTGTGCCTGGGGAGCGGAGTACCCCTGCTGAGGTGCTCCGTATGACTGCGTAGGAGGGGGAGGATTATAACCCTGCTGGGGAGCTGCGTAAGGCTGACTGTATGCGTCATATCCGCCACAATCAAATTCGGCAAAGTCGGAAACTGCGGATGTCCTGCTTCCAAGCGGCTCACCCTCTCTCGTGATCATAATGTTTCCGAGAGAGCAGGCAACGCCTCTGTTGCCGTTTGCATCGTAAGCGTAGAAGTTAAGCATCACTCTGCCGTAATCTCCGCTTTTTACCGATCCGGGAGGGAGAATAGAGTGGATATTGGAAACGTGTACTACTTCGGGCTTGTTCTTGGTCTTTGCCGAGATTACCCAGCAGCCCTGGCATTCTTCTCCATAAGGATCACCTGATACACGAGGCTGATCTCCGTCGTGGATAGGCATTGTACGGTCATTAAGCTGGGGCTGTGCGCCTTTCCACTTGTTCTGTACACCCTGCTGATATGCCGCTCTTATGGCAGACTGGATATCAGCATAACACTGCTGTTCAGACTTGGGGAGCAGGAGCGCAACCTGATACTTTGCTTCGGCAACTCCGTCCTGAGAATAAGGCTCATCAATATGTACGTAAGAGAGTCGCACCTCACAAGTGAGGCACTTAAGTGCATCGCCTTTATGCATTAAGCATCATCCTTTCTGTTTATGTTGTTTTGGGTTCTTCATTTGCGGGGGCTGCTTTTTTGGTTGACTTTTTAGGTGCCTTTTTTGCTTTAGGTTCTTCCTCGGTGGTAGGCGCCGGAGCGGGAGCGGCAACATCTTTAAAGTCGGAAGCTGCAGTGTTTATTTCCTCTCTGGGATCACTATCGGGGACAATGGAGGGCTTTTCTGTTGTTTTGCCAATATAGGCACCGAAAACCTCTGTAAACTTTTTGGTACCTCCGAAAAGCTTTTCAAGATGGGTAAGCGCTAAAAGCTGAGAAGGTGTGTGTGTCATTGCGGGGTCAAGTCCTTTCTCAGCAAGAGCTTTTTCCAAGCCGTCCGGATTGATGATCGTACGCTTGCTTTTGCCTGCGACCTTCTTCCATCCCTTAATCTTTACACCCTTGTTCACCTGATACTCAACGGTAGCCTTGATTTTGTTCATCCACGCATTAACTGCGTAAACTTTAGTGTAGAGGTCTCCGAGTTCATCGGGGGATAAATTGTCAAGGTCCTTTTCCTTGTCTTCCATCTCAAAATCTGCGTACACCGAGGCGAACTTTGACCGCCACTCTGTACAATTTACATAATTGGGACAGAATCCATTTTTACACCAGGCGCCGGCTCTTTTGTAGAAATTGCCGTCCTGAATGTTTTTTACTGCAGGCTTGAGCATTGTTTCAACCCAAGCCATAAGAGCTTCTGTGGTAGTTTCCCATATAGAAGGCGTTTCAAAAACATTAGGCTGTACAATACACAGCACTATCCTCTGTATGTCGTAGATCATAGGATCTAATACCGTCTGCAAGGCTCCTAAAGCATAAAGCTTCATTTGGGGATTTTCATATGCGGGAACTGTCACCCCGGAGCCGTTTTTATAATCGACAACTACAAGAGTGCTGCCGCCATAGAGAAGACAGTCGGATGTTCCGAAGCCGTCTTCTCCGCAAATACTTGAGTAGGATACTCTCTGCTCAACAGCCACAAAAGGAGGGTGATTGAAATAGGCTGCAGCAAGCTCTCTTATTGCGTCAAGGTACATATCGGAGTTGCCTTTCATACCGGGGTCGAAAAGGCTGTTTGCTTCGATTGCGGCAAGACGCTGCTCAAACTCTTCAGGACTGATCTGGCCAAAGGCAAGCTTGACCTTAATTTCGCAGAGTTCGTGAGCCAGTGTGCCTTCCTCCGCATAGGAGGTCGTCGTATTAGGGAGTTGAGATCGGGCAAATGCCGAATATGGGCATTTAAGCCAGGTGTGCGATGCACTGGGACCGAACATTACGGAATGATTACTCAAATCCTCGCCCCCTTTTCCCTTAAGGCTGCAGCAAAATCATTGTAAGCAGCGGGATTAAGATTTGTGAAGCTGTCTACGCTGAAGCGTGCCAAAGTCTGACGAACGATTTCTCTGTTGGCATCAGATGCCGATGAGAAAAGCTGTACTGCTCGGAGCAGATCCTCCTTATTGATGGC
The DNA here is from genome assembly GCA_051882495.1 of Huintestinicola sp. Taxonomy (GTDB): domain Bacteria; phylum Bacillota; class Clostridia; order Oscillospirales; family Ruminococcaceae; genus Huintestinicola. The sequence goes on from JBJERX010000143.1 coordinate 14,677, forward strand.
AGGTCTGCTCGAAGGAACGTTATTTGGCATTGTCTGTATGGGGTCATACTGAAATGCCTGCTGCTGGTACTGGGGAGCGGCGGAAGCAGTTCCCGCCGCCTGATTAAAATTTGCGGTAGGTGCTCCCTGAGAAGGTACTCCCTGCGGGGGCATACCCTGCATAGGAGCGGGTGCAGCTCCCTGAGGAGGCATGCCCTGCATAGGTGCGGGTGCCATTCCCTGAGGAGGCATGCCCTGCATAGGAGGGGGAGTCATTCCCTGAGGAGGCATTGCAGACTGCTGAGGTGCAGTCTGTACCTGAGTGGGGTACTGGGGCGGCTGTGTCGGAGCAGGGGTGAATACTTCGTACTGAGGCTGCTGAGGAGCAGGGGCGGGTGCCGCAACGGGAGCGGAGATCGCTGTGTGAATTTCTTCGTTCAGCTTATCGAAATAAGTCATAAGCTTTGCGGCGAATTCGCTGTTGGCACAGCTGAAACTGACAATGATAGGTTCTGACATAATATCGTCCTTCTTTCTTTATTGTTTTTAATGGCTGCCAGCCATTTTTGACTTGATTATTTCCATGGCTTTAACCATGACTGCGAGCTTCTCGATGTTAGGATAGCACTCATTAACGAGCTTGCAAAGGAATTCAGGAGGAGTTCCGGACTTTACTGCTTCGTTTACCGCAGCAGTAATGCAAGCACTGATAATGTGCTGGGAGGAAAGGGCACCCTCAACCTCGACATCGAGGGTAGTTTCTGTAGCTGTAAGTGTAAATTTCTTTTCCATAAGTAAGACCTACCTTTCTATAATATTGAATTTGTTCGTGTCAGGCGGAAATGCGGATATCCGGGGCAACACACTCCTTAAGAACCATAAGGAAGCGTTCAGCATCCATTCCCAAGGATTTAGCGGCATATACCGCAACAGCGAGACCTGCAAACAGATCTGTTATGTCCGGAATTATATTCCGCTGACACCAGAGTAGCGAATACTGCTCTTTATCGTTCCAACGTAAAGGTGCTCCGTTGGGTGATACTTAACTATTCGATTGACCGGGTCCTTATACAAAGCATAGCCTGCTTTGTATACGGCGCTCAGCTCCTTTTCGCAGCCCATAACGCTGACTGCCGTTTTTACGATGGATAATCCAACGTGAAGCACGTCCACGGAACAAGCATATCCTGTGATTTCAACGCAGTCCCTCAGAATTCTGATAGTAAAGTCGTTCATTTAACCAGATCCCCTCAATGTATTTAGTTGATGTTCTTACGAGATGATAGAGCAAATCGCTCAAATGAATTCCTCCTTTCTATCTTGAAATTCTTGGCTTATACTATTGCGATAAGGGGTATGTGCATTATCGCAGCCTTTATCAGGGTAACAAACAGGTAGGGGTCGATGTTCTGCTGTACCGCAAGAATGGAAGCGGCATGGATTGATGCGTAAAGGTCCTCTCCCGGCGTTGCCTGGCCACAAAGTGTAAGGTCGGAGCCGATTATTTCGTAAGATACTCGGCGAACATCTGCAGGAGAGCTGATGGGTGCAGAAGCATCATCTATCTCTGCGGAGAGATGTGCATTCGCAACAAGATCTCGGAGCTCTTTTGCAGTTCCAAAGTCTTCGCTGGCATAGAGATCAACTGCGTGGGCAATAATTGCCTGGATTGCCTCGATATTAGGAGTGCCGCAGCTTACCTCGACGTTTTTGTAGCCGTTGTTTGAGAATGTAAAAGTAATGTTCATAACATCATCCTTTCTATATTTTAGGTCTTGACAAATCCCATAAAATATGCTAAGATGATAGCAATGGCTACGGAATTTGCCATAAGGTTTTTATCATAGCGTTCTCTGTGCTTGGCGGCTTGGGAGAGCGCTATTTTTATTTCTGGGCTTCGGACTTTACTACGGTGATGGTACCGATAAGTCCGTAGAGTTTGCTGAGAAAGTCCCTTGCTGTAGCTTCTGCTTTGATGAGGCTTTCTAACGGTGTAGCTTCGGGATCAATTCCAAGCTTGAACTTGACGTTACGCTGGAGTGCGTAAGAGTATCCCTTCGCTATGAAGTATTCCATTGGGGTTTCCAATGAGGGTGATGTGTTCATCAGGATCAGTTCCTTTCTCTGTTAAGCCTATAGCTTTATGTATTTCGTTCCTCAGACTGTCGGTAAAGGCAATCTTTTCGGAAAACGCTTTTAAAAAGAGTTCCTCTCTTTCAGAGTTGATCTTTATCGTGGCTGTCGTCCCCCTTTCTTATCTGGATTCGAGCAGAAGCTCGTCTGTGGTGCAGTTAAGAGCTTTTGCAAGGGCGACTAAAATCTCAATTCTTGGAGTTTTAGTCCCAATCTCGTAGCTGAATACGGTCTGCTGAGCTATTCCGCATTTTTGGGCAAGCTCAGCCTGTGAGAGATTTGCTTTTGTTCTGAAATAAAAGAGATTGTCTTTAAATGCCATATATCGGGCCTCCTTTGCTATTGACGTTTATTTGATATTTGGCTATAATTGCTTTGGAAGGGGGTGAGAAAAGTGAGTATCAGGAATGCTGACGAACTCAACCGAGTGCTTTCCCAAGCAACCGATTCCTTTGTGCATGATATCGGAGAAGAATATGACGCTTATTCCAATAAGCCTGCATGTGAAGCTGATATAAGGGAGCTGGCTACTCAAACATTATCAGTTTTATCGGTCTTCAGGAAAGCAATCGTTGAGTACGCAAGGGAACAGGAGAAGAAGTAATTAAGGCTTATTCTCCGTATTTCAGGCGGTTCAGTTCGTTGCTGAGCCGCTTGATTTCATTTTTGTTGTATGCATGGAGCTTTTCTGTTCTTTTCGCATACTCATCAACCTGCTTAACGAATTCGGGGTAGGTTACAAGCCCGAAGCTATATGTAGTTATTTCAGAATCGGACTGCATTGTATCAAGCTTGCGCTCCAGTCTTTTGACTTTATCTTCAAGCTGTTTGATACGCTTAAAGGGGTTAAGTGTCATATGATTACGCCTCCTTTGCTATCCGCATCCGATTGTCCTATTGCCGTTCTCTTATCCCTTGTGGGTGCTGGTGAGCTTCTTGCTCGTTGCCATTGGACTTTTGTTCTCTGCGAATTATAAAATTTTACAGATTATTTTCATTGGGGTAATAACAGCATCGTTAATTCAGAGCAGTATTTGATGTATAATATAACTGTCAGGAAATATAATACATTTACTCTCTGAACGGGGGGTGCTTTTGTCGTACCCTCTTTAACACCTGTGGTGTTATGCTCTTATTATAATTCATCAAAAGATGAAAGTCAAGTGAAATTTCATCTTTTGATGAAATTTGTGAGATGTATACATATTTATGGTGCTCGTTTTGGAGAAATAGATAGGATTTTGCAGTAATATATCTTTTGCAATTTAATCTTTAGATGAAATGGAGGAAGTACAATGGATTTTTTGACTCGTGTTTCGGAGCTAATGAAAGAAAAAGATATAAAAAGAAGCAATTTATGCGAACTATTAGATCTCAATCAAAATTCTTTTCAGAATTGGGAGAAACGTGGGACTTTGCCTAAAGGAGAAACAATAATCAAAATGGCAAAATTCTTTGATGTGTCGACAGATTACCTTTTAGGCGTTTCAAACAAAGATCCAGAAATTACTCATAATTGCAGAAACGATGCAATTAATATTCCTCAGCTATTTCAATACCATAGTAATCACCCAGAAAACGATACGATAAGCAAGAAATACAATATTGTTTGCAAGGTCTTGCGTTTAATCCATGGCAAAAAGGAGTCCTTTGCTCTTCTATCGGCGATCGGTATCCCAAATGATAAGCCGGTGTCATTTTCAGAGTCTCAGATAGCGTATATTGCTTTTAAAACTGGAGTTAATAAGGCTTTTTTCGATGACAATAATTTGGGCAAATATAATCCGGAAAAGCTTCGAGAAAAGATGAAAATAGCAGGTATGGAGCCTGATTTTGAGGACTTATGCAGTTTGAAACACACATATCCAGAAGTAGAAACGTGGGAGAAAAACTATAAGCACCTTTACTTTCAAGCAATGCAAATAGGTGTAAATATGACAGTATTTGAAGAAATAGCAAATACGCTTTCAAGTTTCAGCAATGATGAACAGGTGGAAATTAAGGTTATCTTTGAAGAAGCTGTAAAGCAGTATGAAAATAAAATCAAACAACGTATGGCTCAGGAATTTGATGATATCGCTGCCGAAAGAAAAGACGAAGTATCGTAATGAGTTAACGCTAAACATGAAATAGCAGTAGGAGGGTACAATATGGCTGGATGTACAGGACAGAGTGTGATGTTTTTCCCAGACGACTATGTTTGTGTAGACATAGAGACGACTGGGCTTAGCTACAAAACAGAGGAAATAATTGAGTTGTCTGCCGTAAAAGTAAAGAACGGTTCTGCAATATCAGAATATTCGGTGCTTATTAACCCGCTAAAACATATTCCGAGTAAAGTATCACAGCTTACCGGTATCACAGACGATATGGTTATGGACGCTGATGTAATCGAAAAGGTTATGGGGAGCTTCATTGAATTTGTAGGGGATTTGCCGATTATCGGTCATAACATTGCTTCGTTTGATATGCCATTTATAAGTGCTGCAGCACAAAAGGCGAAATGCACTATAAGCAATGATTATATAGACACTCTTAGGTTGGCGAAGAAGACACTATACCTTGAAAGCTATAGCCTTGAAAATCTCTCTGATTACTACAACGTCAGCTATGAAGGCGCTCACAGAGCTCTGAGGGATTGTTACATAACATTTGAGTGCTTTGAAAAGATAAAAGCTGATGCGGAAGGAAATTCAGGTGTTCTTGATTTTGGGAAAGATACAGGAGACCGCTTTGGATGTTGCGATTTGTACGTTCAATGCTCCGATGTGAAAAAATGCCTGCATCGGGATCAATCTTATGCTCGAAACTGTTGGTATCGTGTTAATCTTGAGTCAGGTCGAATATTCTATGGAGTAAATAAAAACAGTTAAGCGATCGGAGCTGAAAAAATGTTTGAGGCAAAATTAGAGCCTGAAGGCGAAGCATGGCTTAACCTCCAGGTAGAAAAAGAAAAAAGCCGCAATAAATCAATTATTGCATCTGTACTGTGCTTGATATTAGCAATACTTCGGTTGTCAAAAAATTATGAATCAGTTATCGGATATTTTTTTGCTTTGTCAGCAATAACAGCGTGTACTGCCGCATTTTTGTATCAAATGAAGGTGGTAAAATGTCAAAGGAAATATTCAGAATACGCAAAAGAACGAGATTGGCAGGAAATCAAGCGGCTTAAATGTGAAAATGAACTACTCAGCAACAATGCTTCCTTTTATAAGTCTGAAATGGTAAAGGCGCAGGCTTTAGCTGAAAAATATATCAAAGACAGCAAAAAAGCTGCTGATCTTTGGAATACAAGGATTGGTCAAATGATAGATACCATCGACTCTTTGAAAGAGAAAAATGCAAAGCTGATGCAAGAGAATGAAAAGCTGAAGAAAAAGCAAGCAAATTCTTCTGGAGAAAATGCGGAACTGCCCGTAATCAATACAGATGACATTGTCTTGGATGTTGATTTGGCCATAGATAATCTCGAGATCGTTGATGTGAAAATAGACACCGAAAATCTTCTGGCCATAATAAGGGATCCCGAACCTCCGCTCAAGCGTAAATACGATTTTTCAGAAGAATGCCTCAAAGGAAATTACATATCTTTTGACCTTGAGACAACAGGGCTCTCTCCAAAGAACGATTCGATTATAGAGCTGTCGGCGGTGCGCTTCCGAAACTTCAAGCCCGTTGCGGCATTCTCTACGCTTGTCAATCCTCTTGTTGATATCCCGGCAACGGTTGCAAGGATAACAGGCATACACGATGATGACGTGTGTGATGCTCCGCTGATCCACGAGGTAATGCAGTCGTTTACGGAATTCATAGGCAAAGATGATATGGTTGGCCATAACATACGAACCTTTGACCTTAAGTTCTTGTATAAGTTCGGATTTGAGATGGACGAGTCCTCACGAAGCTATTATGATACACTGAGTATGGCCAGAAAGATTATACCGGAGGGCTCCGTTGAGAATAATAAACTCGAGACTTTACTTGACCATTTTGGCATTACCCGCAGCACTGCACATCGAGGGCTTTCAGATAGTGTGGCAGAAGGAATATTATTTGCTGTGTTGTTAAGACTCAAGTGAAGACTTACAAAATTTTAAAGTGATTCATCTTTTTCACAGCTACGTTGGAGCAGTTCGTTGTTTTACGCTTGTGCATAAAATCATCAATAGTAGCATATTCCTGCTCCTGCTTTGATTGTTTGCAATGAGCATTGAGAATACAGAGGATTCTCTCAACTTCTGCATATGTATATCCTCTTTTGGCAAAGTAATTCCAAATGTCTATAACGGGGCAAATTATTCGTGATTTTTTAGAAGAGTAAGCCATTTTAAATCCTTTCTTGAGGTGATGTTAATGAAAATGAATGTAGATTGTATCAGAAGTGTACTTGAGTATATCATTGAAAGTCAAACTGTTAATGATAAACTTCAGGTAATTCCGGTAAAAACTAAAGAATTATACGACAGTAAAGATTTGGAGAAATTTACCAAGCAAGATATACTGTATTCGTTATATCTGCTCAATGACGGCGAATACATCAAATGCCTTATTTCTAATTATGACAATGAAACAAGTTTCATTGAAATTAACCAGGTTACATATAAAGGGCATATGTTCTATGAAACAGTTAGGGAACCGACAGTCTGGGAGAAAACAAAAGATATTATTAAGAAGGCAGGAAATCATACGTTAGAATTTGTTGAACAGGTTGCACACGACGCAGCTGTCGAAAGCATAAAAGCTATTGTGTCCAATACATAGAAGACGATATAATTGCTTTTCTACGAACAGTGCTTTGATAAAAGCACTTAAAGGAACACCCGCCAAAGCATATCGCTCTGACGGGAAACCGAAAGGAAGTATAAACCTGGAAGACGCCATTCCGGCGTGGGTGCAAAGGCAGGAGTCGAACCTGCTGTCTCCTGCTTATAAGGCAGGTGAGATATCCGTTTCTCTACTCTGCAATATGGAGCTGGCGAAAGGAGTCGAACCTTTGACATACTGCTTACAAGACAGTCTTTCTACCATCTGAACTACACCAGCATTTTGGAGCGAATAGTGGGAATCGGACCCACGATACCAATTTGGGAAACTGGGGTTTTTCCATTAAACTATATCCGCATTGGGTACGGAACAAAAAACGCCTGCACTACCGATTAAAAGATAACCGATAAGCACAGGCGGATTTGTTCCGTTACCTGGAGAAAAAATATTGAGCACTGAATCCTGATTACTTATAGCATAATACATTTATTTGCATTTGTCAAGTACTTTTTTCAAAAAAATGTTGGTAGCTTGGTCGCACGATGAGCGAATAGCCTTCAAGGGCAATTTCGGGCGGTCGGCACCGGGGGAGCTGTTTGGAAGGCTGCCGGATAAGGAAAAAGACCAGAAAGCCGGTGAGCGATTATTCGGAAAGAACAGCTTTCTACAAATCTACAAATCTACAAAGATTTATATAGTATTTTATTTAGGGAGAATAGGGAGATTAGGGAGAATTTATTACACCCCTTTCTTCCTCCCTAATCTCCCTATTCTCCCACTTTTATTACTCTCTTATAAAAGATTGTAGATTTGTAGAAGAAGTGTAGTAAATGGCTTAGGTAGGTGGATTGAGCTGTCTACAAACTTTTCTACAATCTATCTACAATCTACAAAGTATCTCTACAAAGTGAAAGAAAAGCAAGTTTTTATTTACTCCCTAAGTTCTCCCTGTGTCTCCCTAAATCTGAAATTCACAATTTGTTAAAGAGACTTTGTAGAAAGATATTTCTCCCTAAATCCGAAATTCACAATTTGTTAAAGAGACTTTGTAGAAAGATGTTTCTCCCTAAATCCGAAATTCACAATTTATTAAAGAGACTTTGTAGAAAGATGTTTCTCCCTAAATCCGAAATTCACAATTTGTTAAAGAGACTTTGTAGATAATGATTAAGGAGCGTTTTTATGAGACGAAAAGGCAAAGATAAAATAATTGCACCTGAGTATCAGAAGAATTGTATCATATATGCCAGAATGTCTGATGAGCATAAACAGAACGAGACCTCTATCGATGCACAGGTACGAGAGTGTAAGGAGTTTGCAGAAAAGCACGGACTTACCGTTAAGGCTATTTTGCAGGATAGGTATTCCGGAACCGTTGCCGATCGAGCAGGCTTTGAGGAAATGAAACGTCTGGCCAGAGCCAAGCCCAATTTTGCTTATATTCTCGTTTGGAGATATGACCGATTCGCCAGAAATCAGCAGGATACCTATGCTGCAATGGGCTACTTTGGCTCTTATGGAATAAATGTCATATCCGTTAAGGAACAGTCGGGTCTTGAACAGACTGCCCAAGAGAAGCTTCTGGCTGGCATCTATATAGCTATGGCCGAGTATTTCTCTGATGAGCTGTCTATTAAAGTTCGCCGTGGTATGTATGAGGTGTCGCACCGATTCGAGTCCACTGGCTCTACACCGTTGGGCTATAAAGTGGAGAATAAGCGTTATGTTATAGACGAGGAAACTGCACCTATAGTAAGAGAGGCTTTTCAGCTTTACGGAGACGAAGACAAATCGATAAGTGAAATAGTATCGATTTTTAATTCAAAGGGATACAAGACTTCTTCAGGAAGACCATTTGCTACTTCTTCATTTGAATCCATCTTTAATAATCGGAAATACATTGGCATATACTCCTATGCTTCAACAAACTCCAATGACGAGATAGAGGTTGTAGAGCAGGCAGGCGCCATTCCGAGAATAGTATCTGATGACCTGTTTAATAGAGTGCAGGAGCGTAAGGCAAGAAATAAGAGAACTGCAGCTTCTTTAAAGTCTAAAGCTGAATACCTTCTTACCGGACGTGTGTACTGCGGATATTGTCACGGAACTATAAGCGGTGAGTCAGCACATAGCCACGGAAACACACACTATTATTATTCCTGTTACAATTATCGAAAGAAGAAATGCAGCCATCGACTTAGATTTGAACGAGAAACTCTTGAGAAGCAGGTTGCGAGTGAAATTGTGGAGTATCTCTCCAACGAGAAATATGTTGACGAGATGGTAAGAATAATCTGTCTTGATCCTATGCGTGATCAGATGGTGGCTGAGCTTGAACATTTAGCAAATAAAAAGAAGCTGATTGAAAAAGAGGGAGAAAAATTTTTTAACGCATATATGAATTCTTCCGGTCTTATCCAAAAGACTCTTATGGATAAGTATAATAATTGTATGGGTGAAGTCTCCGGTATTGATGTACAGATCGCAGCTATTCAAGATAAGTTGAATGAGCCTAAGCTTACTGAGGAGATAGTACGCAAGCATTTGAAAACTGCACTTGACAGTAATATAACAGATAAGCACGCACGAAAGATTTTGATAGACTCATTTGTTCATCACATTGATGTGTTTGATGATAAGGTAGACATTATTCTGAATACACCTGATTTACTTCCCGCAGATCCCAAGCTTGCGGAGGCTGCTAAAAAATCGTACTATCATGCCGGGGATAACGAGCCTTTCGCAGAAGTTGAGGTTAAGACTGCAGAGGAGAGAGAAGAAGGTGAGTTGAACTATGATGCTTTGTTCCACGACTCAACCCTGAATGAACTCCTTTACGACTTTGAGAATAATGCAGATAACTATGATGAGCCTTCCAAGCTATCTGACTTTGATATGCATAGATCTAATGGAGAAGATGATGACGATCCAGACCCCGATCCAAAGGGACCAAAGCCGGGAGCGGGAGTACACCACAAATCAGATAGTAAAAAGCCCCAAAAGCCACACAATGAGGTAAACGGCGATAAATCGGGAAAAAATCAATCCCGTTCGCACTCCAGCGGTTGTGGTGAGCCAAACTTCCGTTAAAGTGACCATATTGAAAAGGAATGAGAGCAACGTTTGCAAAGCTCTATTCTACGTTGTTTGAGCTGATTTTCGTCAGCCAAATCAACATTCAGTGGTCGCTTTAATTTTTTGCCCAAAATAGTAAATATAGGGTGTTTTTAACTCCCGTAGCTTATGAACTATAAAATGTTCGTAAGTTACGGGAGTTTTTTTGTTGCCCAAAAGACGATTTTCGGCAGATGGACAGAAAATTCAATAACAGCCCGGGAAAATATGCTGTAAAATAGTGATTTTTGTGCAGCTATACAAACTTTGAGTGAAAACTTCGTCAGATATTACAAGAAAGAAGGGAAGCTAATGCAAGACTATTCGATAAATGAACTTATAGAAAAAATCAGTGCCGATACCATCATAATCCCAAGAAGTGTAGCTTTTCGGAAAGATGTGTATGAGGAGAGCAAGACCTTATTCGGAGTTGTGTTCACCGAATGTGTAAACGATCTGAGGTCATACGGCAGCTTCATTGATGGGAAAACCGTCGGGAAGATGATGAAGGAGTATGTAATGGACATGACCATACCCGACATACAGTGCGAGTGTCTGTGTTCACCTACAATGGCTTCTGCTGCAAGGAGTGAAACGGTAATGCTCATCAACAAGACCAATCTCCTTGAGTGCCTTCGGGAAAGTCAGGTGATCTGATATGCAATATCTCATAACACCCTTGCTTGAGGTGCTGAATCCGACCAATACGGTTTCACGAAACAGGCTGTTGTCCTTTGCTATCGGAAATGTCGAAGCAGAGATATATAACTGTCTTATCGCAAAGCACGTCTATTACAATAATCAGGGCAAGCTCCACGAAGGCGGCTGGTTCTATTCGACCGTAATGGACTTGCATTTAAGCAGCGGCTATGCCGAGGACGCACAAAAGACTGCTATCAGACACCTTATAAAACACGGACTGATAGAATCCGAGCTGAAAGGACTGCCTGCCAAAAGGTATTTCAGAATAATTCCCGATGTGGACAAGCTGACCTCTCTCATTGACTCGGGTCAAGAGGTACAAGATGCCATTGCTCAGCGGTACAAGGATGATCTTGAAAAACGGAGCAAGCGGCGCAAGAACAAAAAGAAAGGTATTATTGAAATTACAGCCGAGGAAACTTCTCCGGAAGCTGTAAAGGAGACAGCTACTGATTCCGCTCAGTCTGTTGAAGCTGCCCGTAACGGTGATTATGGTGACAGCTCTTCCGTAAGTGATCGGGATTCCTGCAATAGTACAGAAGAAAATATGTCCGAGGCTGTAACGAACCTGCACCTCTCTGCAGGCGTTGATGATTCCGATTCCGTTCGGGTCATCGGTAACAGCAGTGATATATGCTCCGAAACGGATTTTTGCGCCCAAAATCCTTGTTCCGTCGGGTACGGGGGAACAAGGTCACCCGCAGCCCCGAGGGAAACTAAAGATAATAAAAACCAAAGTGATTTTTTTATAAATCCTTCTTTCCTTCATTCTGTGCCCGAGGAAAAATTTTCGGAGGACGGAGTTGAAGGACATGCAGCAGAAAAGGAATTATCCTTTCTTGAAATCCTTGCGGCTATGGGGCTTGACCTTGAGAACTGGCATTTTCTCTACACCCGGGATCCCACATCGGAGAAAGACTTGCTTTGTGTAGGTGAGGAGAATCGCAGAACGAAAACTCTGCATATACCCGAGGAGTTTCGAAGGGACAAAAATGCTGTTATGACTGCTTTGCGTTTCCTTGCGGCATACGGGAACTATGCCTATGATGATGATGTGAAGCCGACAAGCATCAAGCCATTTCTGGACATCACGCTGAATATGCTTTGCAATATGATCATGGCTGACAGCTTTACTCACAACGGTCGGACTGTCGGTTATGCAGAGGTACTTGAAACGCTGAATGAGCTGATTCGGGAAGATTATCTGTACGATTTCATTCTGAATTTTCAGGCTGAATGGAACAAGATTCTTCGGGAGGACAGCGCAAAGGGAAATCAGATCCGCAACAGCTCTGCTTATATGAAAAGCTGCTTGTGGGATTGGCTGAAGCGGTGGAAGATCGAGGAATATAATTTGCTGGCAAGTCTGGAGTAAAAAATCACAGCACCCGTTATGAGTGCTGTGATATGAAATCTGCTAGATAAATGGGAATTGTCTAAAATAGTAAGGTCGTACCGCTTACTATTTTTTCTTTTACTGCTGAAACAGTATCTTTGATTGAATGCGTAGTTGTATCTATAACATTTAATTCATAGATTCCTAAATTAGAAAATTGATTCCACATTGTTTCAACTAATTCAATATTTGTTTCTCTGTCTAACTTTGAGCGTTCGATAGCTCGCTTCATAGTTTCTTCTTTACTTGCCCTTAAAACGATATAGTGTACTTCATAATGCTCTTGAACAATGTTGAGCCACGGCTCTAAAAACCACGGTCCTACAATGCCATCTACAATTACATCATATCCACCACGAGCATATCGCTTCGCAGCTTCTAAAAACGCTTCAATGACAATCAAATTTTGCTCATTTGATTCTGGCAAATGCGGTGGTATTGCCCCTTTACTCAAATAATGATAAAAGTCATCTGTGTGCATATGCACAGACTTTTCCAAATCTGATTCTTTTGCAACAGCAGATGCCGTTGTAGTTTTTCCTGTCCCCGGCGCACCTGTGATTATAATAATTCTACCTTGATTCATCTATATTTTACCTCCACAAATCCCGATTTGTC
>JBJERX010000144.1:0-3920 GCA_051882495.1 Huintestinicola sp.
CCACTAACGGAAACGTTATTCCGCTAAGTTCACTCTCTGTTGTATTGAAAAGATATTTTTCATATTTACAGACAAAAATACTTTGATTTATTTGGCTAAATATAATATAATAGAAAAATTAAAATGCTCCGGTGGAACATTTTTCTGGTAGAAACTCGGATAAATCAAGATTAAGAAAGAGCTTATTATAAAACTGAGTTTTGGGTGCAGATGTGAAGAATGTAATATCCTGCAGAATTTCCTGGCGATAGATAACAGCCAACCCCTTTCGTGTGGTTTTCGTACAATTTAATTATACCAAAGATGGTTGGCTGTTTCTATATTTTATAGTGATTAATTTGTTTATTTTGTCTTGCAAATCCGCTTATTTACTGTGGTTGTACGTTTTTGCTCAAGGCTAACTCCATAATTTTTAAGGAGTTTATATTTCTATTTTTCGTCTGACTTGTTGTTACTTTCTTCATTATCTTTGTTTTTGTTATTGATTTCTTCCATAAATCCAGCAGTAATTACACCAGCAGGCATAGCTATAATTGCTATACCAATAAAAGAAGAAAGCATAGTTACAATTTGTCCTTGAACTGAAGTTGGGTATATATCTCCATATCCCATTGTTGTCAAAGAAATTGTAGCCCAATATACAGCACGAAAATAATTACCAAAGGTTTCTGGCTCGACATTCAAAACAATTAATGCCGAAATTAATATGTATAGTATTGCAATTCCAAATATAGTTAGCAAGGAATCCTTTCCTTTTCGAAAAACTCGAATAAATATTTGAATGCTTTTTGAATATCGAAATGCTTTGAAAACCCTAAATACCCTAAAAGTTCTAAATAATCGGAATATTTTTAATAATCGCCACCCACTATTTATAAGTGACATAGAAGGCAGTATGGAAATCAAATCTATTATAGCCATTGGTGTAAATGGATAACATATAAATGATCTCGCACCTTTTTTCATTTTTAAATCGGCAGTTATCAATCTTATTATGTAGTCAATTATAAAGATTACAACTGTTGTTTTATCTATTATGTCAAAAAAAGGATAACTTGTTACAAAAGCTAATGGTATAATGCTTATCAAAATGACTAGCATCATAAATATATCATAGATTGTGCTTAATTTATCATTATCTTGTGACACTTCTACAATTTCAAATAGTCTTTTTCTCATAATTTTCTTACTCTTTCTTCTCATAAGTTTCTTATCACTTTATGCTGCCTAAAGCAATGCTGGTCGGTGTGAGAAGAACTGTGCTATTTCTTGGTCAGAAAGTGTATTAAACATATTTAAAAGTTCGCGATAAATAGCCATAAAAATCACCCCAAAAAGTTAACTGATTTTTTCCTGCTTTCATTAAATCACGAACTTCAAATTCGAAAAAATCTGACATTTACACTTTGGGGTGACAGAGCCTTAGTTTTTATTATACACTTACAATATTCATTTCTTCAAAAACAGTACATCCTTTATGTGTAGTTCCCTTTGTACAATAAAGAGCCTTGTCCGCATTGTGATATACTGTTTCATTATATCCTAACACCGAAAATGTTACTCCGGCACTGATAGAAAAAGGCGGTAATCCATCTATACCAGGCATTATAGTATCATTTATTTTCTTAATTATACTCTTAACGAAACCTGCCTGTGCCGCTGTTACCCGATTCATAATAACAGCAAATTCATCGCCGCCAAGACGAAAGACCTTATCAACTGCACGCATTTCATCATCAAGAACAGATACAAGACGGGATAGCACTTGGTCTCCTACATCATGTCCGTAGGTATCATTGATCGACTTGAATTTATCAATATCCAACAGCACAAGGGAAAAAGGTATCACGGATGCTTCTAACAGCTTGGTAACTCTGTTGAACGCAGTCCGATTCAGTGCCCCTGTCAGCTCATCGTGTTCCATTTTATATTGCATCCATTCTTCACGGATTTTTTGTTCTGTGATATCCTGGACAGCAAAAACCACCTTTTCCAAGCCGCCGTCCTTGTTCCATTTTGCCGGAGCAAGAACAATACGTCCCCATTCGATCTGTTTTCCATGGTATTCACAAGAAAGCACATTAGTGTCTTTCATGCGCTGCTCCATAGTATCAAGATCCATAAATTCACGAACAGCTTCCACATATTCTTTTTCCACCATCCGACCGGTGAATGTATCAAAAAACACCTTGTACGGAATTATGCCGTCAGGATAATATTGTCTGATAGTCTCAGAATGCTTGATTACTTGAGACTCGCTGTTCATCACATCGACCATGAAGCTTACCTTATAGAAACTGCTCAGTGCTGTGATCATCTGCTGATTCTCTTCCTCTTCTTTCTTCATCTGCGTGATATCTTTAACGAGCACAACAAACCGTTCCAGTTTTCCGTTTTCATCCAAAGAAACAACAGAAAACTCCAATCGGAACCATGTGTTATTACCGTTTACCTCACGTTCAAGGTCGATGGAAAAGGAATTCTGTTCTGTCCGGAGATATGTTTCCATATATTCCTGCTCTGTCTTTCTTAAGAATTCCTCACGATATTCAGGCTTAATTATGGAGGCATAAAACTGCCTGATCCATTCCCATTCTCCTTTTTCCGGAATTACATTACTCAGCACTCTGGTTATACGGAGAGCTTCATATTTCTTTGCTGTATAATCAACTAAGAATTCGGACAGATTGCTGGAGCGGATTCCTTCCATAAATAAAAGATATTTGCGATTAATTCTTTCCTGATGATAAAATAAGCCGATCTCCTGCCCTAAGTACAACAAAGTTGATTCCGATACTGCAAATGCTGACATATCAGGATTTATCAGACACATACATGACGTTATCCTATTCATTGTATATAGGGGAATAAGCAGAAATGTATGAATGCCTTGTTTTTCCATTTCTTCATATTCCAAGGGCATACTGTCCCGAATACACTCTCTGTTCTCAATAAATACTATCTTCTTTAATTTGAGCTTTTCGATCCAAGCATCCGGACTATGTTCCTGTCTTATTTGTATTCTTTCGTTCTCAAAAACAAAATCGCCGGCTTTCCACTGATATACCTTATTCACGCAATCCGTTTCTGTTCCCGATTCATAAATGCAGACCATATCCGAATGGGTAAAATCACCTATTCCTTCTATTGTATAACTGATAATATCCCGAATACTATCATCTATATTCACACCTGCCAACAAATCTGCTACAAAAGCTTTCGTTTTCAGTTTTAATACATCGGTATTCTCAATTAGGTTCTCGTTTTCTATCATAAACATCAATCCTCTAATTAACTGAATGTGTATTTCCCCTGCCGAATTCGGGTTTGTCGGAAAGATAAACTATCCGATTTATTCCATTATACTCCTAATCCATAATATAGTCAAGAGCAGACAAATTAAAAATAAAAAACACAGGAAAGAATATATACAAACAAAGCAATCAAAGGAATATCACCACAGCACTCGAGCAACAAATACGTCCCTTCCGGAAAAAGACTAATGAAACCCACAAAAATTCTTTATATCACGTTTTGTATGCTTCGTCAACGGAAAGTGCGTATTATCTGTATTTGTTCAATGCTTGCCCGCAAGTACGTAATAGCTGTAGTTATAAATCAATATCAATTTTGTACATATCATCAATAAGCACATAGTTTACATTGTGATTTACAGCAAGTTCAAAAAAATGAGAATTATCCTTTAAAACATTTTCTAAAGTACAGTACTCGTCATCTATACGATTTTCAATGACGCCGGCATATCTCTTTATGTCCGAAAAGTGATTTCTTATGTAGTTTTCGCTCATTACAAGGCAATAATATCTGATGTTATCAAGATATTCCTTTTTAAAATCCTTAGACCAATCAAAAGGAATATAACACCCCTCAATAATAAGATTCTGCTTGTTCTCTATGGC
>JBJERX010000144.1:4020-6544 GCA_051882495.1 Huintestinicola sp.
CTTTAATTACTCTATATCCTCTTTGTTCAAAGAACGTTTTAGCAGTAATAGAAGCATGTGTTATTATGTTTTTTGCTTTGACCCGTTGTTCCAATTCATCGCAGATAGCAGAAGCTATACCTTGTCTTTGATAATCTTTATGGACATATAATCTGTCAAGATATCCGGTTTTATCAATATCTCCAAAACCTACAATAATCTCATTCTTGACAGCAACTACCGTAAAATGATCTAAAAAAGTCTTATTCCATTCATTCAAGTTCACATTGCCGGCTGCCCATGCATCTAATTGCTCCTTTGTGTAGTCTCCGGCATTTACATTATGAACTGTTTGATAAAATAATTCTGCTAAAAATTCACAATCAGAAGTTTTATACATTCTTAGAACCATAATGCATTACCTCGACAAATATTGATTCATAGGTTATCTATTTGTTCAGTTAACGAGCTTCTATTGTTGACTTTTACCGGAGATCTTTGTTATTTCGAAAAATTTGTAAATGCGTCTGACTTTGATACACTCTTGATCTGAACATAAACGTCCATACAGGTCATACCGTCCTTCTCGTAAACATACTCGAAGCATGAAAGTGCATCATCTGACGGTTTCTCACGGAAGCAGTTTACCTGAAGCTGTTCAAATATAATTTTATATGCTCCGGGAATACGTTCAAAAGCCGCCGCAAAGGGGTCAAAGACTGTAATGACAGCATAATCCGCTTCTGCCTGCTCCGCATATTCCACACCCGGGAAATCGGTCTCGAAGCCATCGGGAAGAATATAAGCTGCCACATAGCCATGCAGTCCGAACCTCATCTGCAGCTCGGTGGAAACGTATGGGAAATCCCAACCGATAAGCTTTGCGTCAGGTGATTTTTCAAGCAGTCCCGACATTTGTGCCCAGTTTTTCATATATCTATTCACATCGTCCTCGGGGTTAGGGGTTATCATAACATACCTTGCCATTTTAAAAGCGTTCAGCCGCTTGAATGTCACTTCCGAATAGATGTCGCTGCGGTCGGCGATATCTTCTTTTATGAGAGCATCCAGCTTGCAGGAAAACAGCTCACTTAGCGAAATAAGCTTGCCAAGCTCGGGGATTATCTCGTCCGACTCCCATTTTGATATGGTCTGACGAGACACTTTCATTTCCTCTGCAAGCTGCTCCTGAGTAAGCTTTTTCTTTTTTCTAAGATATCCGATGTTTTTGCCTAAACTCATATTCTAATCGTCCTTTCATTGCTGATTTGACCTTTTGCTTTTTTATTATATCACAGGAAAAAGGGAGAATCAACCGTTTGCAGATTGCTTTTTGAAGTCAAAATGTCACCTGACAGTTTACATTGTACAAAAATGGATTGCAGTAATACGAAAAAAGGAGCGTGAGTTCGTGCTCACACTCCTCGATTGGAATTTTTCATAACTGATCTTTATATCAGATTTATACTAATAACCATTTATCCATAGGTTAAATGGTTATTAGTATTAAACAATACAACACACAAGACAGCAATAAACGGAGTATAGTTTATTTGTCACCGACCGTTTCCGCAAGCAGTGCCTGTTCGTAAGCGATCTCATAGAAATGCTCCTGGCTGTTCATATTTTCATTGTCATTTTCCACACGGATATAATTTCCGTCACTGAGCAGCTCTCTTGCCTGAACATTATCCGACATTATCTTGTTAAACATATACACTATCTGCTCCCTGATGCACTTATCATAAACGGGAGCTGCGACCTCGACTCTGCGAAGGGTGTTTCTGGTCATAAAATCGGCAGATGCAATATAAATTTTTGCCTCTTCACCCTTGCCGAAAATATAGATTCTCGAATGTTCAAGGAAACGTCCCACAATGCTTATTACCCTGATATTTTCCGTTTCACCGGGAACGCCGGGGATAAGACAGCATATTCCTCTGACAGCAAGCTCTATCTTAACGCCCGCCTTTGATGCCTTGATAAGCTCGTCGATTATGGTCTTGTCGGTAAGAGAATTTATCTTTACGCCGATATATGCTTCTTCGCCTTTTTCAGCAAGTATTATCTGCTCATCTATCATCTCAATAACTCTGTTTTGCAGACAATTGGGTGCAACAAGAAGTGCCTCGGAGCATTTCACTGTTGTATCTGATGCAAGAGCATTGAAAACATCGTTAGCATTTCTTCCTATTATGCTGTCTGCAGTCATAAGTGACAGGTCGGTATAAACACGAGAGGTATTTTCGTTGTAATTTCCCGTGCCGATCTGAGTGTAATATTCGGGATTTCCGCCTATATTTTTAGTTATGAGACACAGCTTGGAATGCACCTTAAAACCATTCAGACCGTAAATTACAGTACAGCCCGCAGCTTCAAGACGGCGTGACCATTCGATATTATTTTCCTCGTCAAACCTTGCTTTAAGCTCAACGAGAACGAGCACGTCCTTGCCGTTTTCGGCTGCTTCGATAAGAGCATTTACCACCTCGCTGTTTTTGGCAACTCTGTACAAGGTCATCTTTATTGATACCACTTCTTTGTC
>JBJERX010000145.1:0-6541 GCA_051882495.1 Huintestinicola sp.
TGTTGCCCACCTCTGCAATAACTGTTTCAGAATATGTATTCGGTGCAGAAGTCCCGGCACCTTGCAGATATTTCTGCGGCAGAGATACCGAGCTTGACAAATTACATTCTGTATTGCAGGAGCATAGTAAGATTTTCATATCGGGCTTTGCGGGCATCGGCAAGAGTGAATATGTCAAAGCGTATGCGAAGAAATACAAGAAAGAATACCGGAATATTCTGTACTTCAATTACCCCGGAAGTCTGAAAGAAATGATAACCGATATGGATTTTGTCGGTGATAACATTTCCGATGATGAACACACTCGATTTACAAAGCATATCAGATTTCTGAAAAGTCTGCGCAGTGATTCGCTTATCATCATCGACAATTTCAATGTGGCAAGTGATAACTTTCTCAGTACGCTTATAAATTACGGCTGTAAAATGATTTTCACAACACGAAGCAATATCGACTGCGGATATATCTTCGATCTTGATGTTATCGGCAACTCCGATGAACTGTATCAGCTTGTGAGCAAATACTATTCTTATGCTGATGAAAACAAAGCCGTCATTAACGAGCTTATCGAAGCCGTTCATCATCACACCCTGTCGGTTGAAATGATAGCAAAGCTCCTTGAAAAAGGCTTGAATACTCCCAATATTGTTCTTGAACATCTCAAAGATAATAGTGCCAATCCCGAATCCGCCGATAAAATAAAAATCAGTAAAGACGGAAAAAATGCAAAGGAAACCTACTACAACCATATCCGTTTCCTGTTCTCTCTGTATCTGCTTGATGAAAACTATCAAAGCATAATGCGGAATATGGTTTTAGTCGATGAAGTCCGTATCAGATATTTTGCTAAAATGCTTGATCTGAACGATACGAACGGAATAAACGAATTATGTGAGCTTGGATTTATCAAGAACAGTCATGCAGACCTCATTTCTCTCCACCCGATGATAAGAGATGTTGTCCTGCTTGATTTGAAACCGTCATTTGAGAATAGTGGTACATTTATTGCCAATCTAAAAAGCAAGCTTCAAATTATTGGTTATGAGCTGCCCGACTCTGCAATTATCATTTCAAGCATAAAAAATGTGATGAAATATATCGGCAGTACCGACAGCATTTCATACTTGAATTTCCTTGAAGACGCATATATATTCCTTGACAATTACCACGAATATGACTTTATGGAAATCATCATTTCCGAAACCGAGAAGTTGCTTGACGATAATAAGCTCGGTACTGATAATAACAGAGCATTGCTCCTTAATAATAAGGCAATGCTGCCAAATAACAGAAATGAAAAGCTTGCTCATTCAATCAGCTTGATGAATAAAGCACTTTCAATGTGCGATGAAAAATCAAATCCCGTGCTGTTTGCGAATATCAATATGAATCTCGGCATTCTGTATATAGAGAATAAGGAAACCGAACGTGGACTTGAATTTATGGATAAAGCTTATCTTTTCATAAAGCTGTGCCGGGCATACAATGATGATTTTATCACCATTGCAAGAAATTACGCCGCAACACTTTGCGAAAATATGAGAGTGAACAAGGCTCTGGACGTTTTGCTCGAATGTGAATTTGCGACAGAAGGGTGCAGCTCCAATAATCACGCAGCATTGCTTTTTGACCTCGGAGCCGCATATATTCTGTCGGAAAATTATCCGTTAGCTGTCAAGAAATACAATCTTGCTTTTGCGGAATATTCTTTCCTCGGATGTACTGATGAGCTTACCGCAAGGAAAATTGCAGCAGCACAGCAGATGCAGAGATACGGATATGAATATCCAAAGGAATGGGAAACAGATTATCTTGAATGACCATAACTCCTGCGCCTTGCCTGTTCCTGTTTTTCCTGCTGTTCTAACTTCATAAGATATTCTATTTCGGCACGGCGCTGCCTTTCTTCTTCAAGCCTTGCAAGATAATCAAGCTCGGCATTTCTCGCAGCGGTCGGCTCAGGCTCACGGATATATGTCCCGTCCTCTTGAAGCTCATAGCCTCGACGATACATTTCAATCTGTTCACGCAAATGCTCCTGCTTGCGGATCCGTTCAAAATCCGTATTAAGTGTTCTTTTCAGATCATGCAGATACCCTTTAACACGACTAAACTCATTCGATGCCCTGTTCAGCTGAGCACGGGCATCCTTTTTACCCATGATCTGCTGTTGAAGATAATTTTTCAATTTCGGCAGCCAACCGGTAGAATGTGTGTCATATCCGCACAAGCCACCGTGCAGAAGCTTTCCGTATATTTCCTCAAGCCGTTTCTGCTGAAACTCATTTCTGTTGGTGTGATTAAGCAAACGGTCATATTCTTCTCCATACTCATTCAGAAGTTCAAGCAGCTTTTCCTGCCTTTCAAGGAAAGCGTATTTCCGAGAAAGCGTATCTACTTTCGCTTCCGCATTTCCGACAATAGCTTCCAAATCATCAACGGAATGAATATGATTGTTGTGTATGTAACACAGCAGTTCTGCTGTTCTTCTTACCTCGACATAAGTGACTTTTGATGTATTAGGGCGTGACCTATAAAGTTCAATCTGCTTTTCACGAATAGTAACTGCATAATCAACCTGAACACCAAGGTAAGCACTGATTTTCATTCCTGCAAATTCATTCTGCTTATTTGCAATTCTGATTTGAAGCATTTCAAGAGAATATCCATAACCAAGTTTTGCAACAGAACAGCCATATTTCACATTTGCGGGTTTTGCGATCATACGCTTTTCATTGGTAAAAATATAACCACACTCACGCATTTTTTCCATAAGCGAATTTATGTCTGTAACACCGGGCGAAACAATCAGCCTGTCAATAACATCTGCCATTCTGACTTTCCACGAATATCCCTTTTTACGAGCGTCCCACTCTTTGTAGTTTATAGAGCTGTGCTTTTTCGGATTTTTGATTATGCTCAATCCATGTTCAAGGCAAATCCTGTCGGAAACCTCTTTCGCCAGATTATATGTGTACTGATCTCCGAACCAACGATTGCCCTTAACATCATAAGCGCAGACGGCTATGTGATTATGGCAATGCCCGGTGTTTGTGTGCGTTGATATTATTACAGGTCTGTCCTCGCCAAACATTGCCTTCGCCCATTCCACTCCGATCTGATGAGCCATTTCGGGAGAAACGGACTCATCAAAGGACTGAATGTAGGAGTGAATACGCACACTTTCTTTTTTGCCCTTGGTGCGGTTATCAAACTTGTCCTTGGCAAATGCTTCATAAATTTCCTTGAAGTCCTCGCAGACAGCGGCGTAATCATTGGTACAGCAAATTGCAGTACTGTATTTCATATCCTCGTTTTTGCCGGGGTTAAGAATGTATTTCAGATGCGCCCTCGGTGTGGTGTGTATCGCTGTGTGCTTTATGTAAGCCAAATTACACCTCCTGACTTTTCAGAGGAGAGATATAGCCGTGAAATTCCTCTGAGATTTTTTCAACCTCCCGACGGAGCGAATCTATATCCCCCTTGAAAACTGACTTTTCGGAGTTCACCACCATAGCGATCTGGTTGATGTTTGTTCCAATGGAACGCATAAGCTGGTTGAAGCGGTAAATGTTTTCGGTATCATACAGAATAATTTTGCCGTTCAGCGCCAAATTTCTGAGAAAGCTGCTCATGTTCATATTCGCCGCCTCCGCCCTCTTTTTTATAGCCGACATTTCATCTGCCGATACCCTTATTTTTATAAAGTTATCTCTATTCATAAATCTCCTTTCAATTTTGGATTTTGTTCCCACAAAATCAATGCTTGCTAAATCTACCCATAATTCTCCGTGGTTGAAAGGACTTGTTTTTCTCCCGATGAGAATATCCTTTCTCCCACAGAGAATAGCGGATTTTTACTGATTCTTTCTGAAAATCTTGGGGATAGCCTCATACTTTTCGGTTAGAAGCCTGTTTTCTTCGGTAAGCTCCGATATACGATTTTCAAGCTCCCGAATAGCCTGTTCAGAGGTGTGCCTTTCTGTTTCAAGCTGTTCTGAAAGCTCGCTGATCTCCTTGTCCTTTTCAGATAAGCTGCTTGTAAGACGGTCAATTTCGGCAAGCAGATTTTCATTATCTGCAAGAGCTTTTACAAGCTGATTATCTGTCTGTTCGGCAATGATTTCAGCCGATTCCAGCTTATCCTGAAGTTCTGCATTTTCACGGGCAATACCCTCACATTCCTCGATAGCCTGCATAACCTTTACATGAGTCGGGAGAAGAAAATCAATAGCAAAATCATCAAGTTCAAGGCCCTCTCCCTTAACCTTTGTAATATGTCCTGCAAGCTCTTTATCCTTATGGTGGGTGATCTTTTTATATACTGTCTGAAACTTCAAATCATACTTACTGCACAATTCCTTTACTGTCATAGCATCAACCTCCGATAAAATCCATGTCGATATCATCATCGTCAAGGGTATCAGCCGATTTTGCAGCTGATGTATTGTTCTGTTCCTTTTTTTCGTGATTAACTGAACTTAAAACGGAGAAGAGTTTAGGAATTTCTGTTTCCAGAGTATTGCGGATTACAGCAATAATATCTTTCATATCTATTTTAGAATTAGTTACGGAAGATTTACTATCCGTATCATTAATAACCGAATACAAAATAGTTTTTATCGCATTATTAACCGTATGATATTTATTCTTGTCGATGTTGGCAAGAAAATCGGCAATCTTCTTATCCGACGGATTTTCAAGTGAGAGCCTGAGAGTAATTCTTTTCATCTGCTTCATTACTCAGACCTCTTTTCCAATGCTTTGAGTGACTTTAACGCAAACTGCTGATAGCCTTTGGCTGTGGCACATATGTCATCAATGAAAATCACTCTGTCGGAATTGTATTTTCCGAAACGTCTGATAAGCTGAACACCGCCGCCGCAAACATACAGCTTCATAAAATCGGGATCATACTCGCATCTGTAAAGTGCGTCAAAAATCTTCCGGCAATATTTTTCCGCTTCTTCAAGAAAAATGTTTTTGTAATTTTCGGGAGCATCGGTATCACCGGTTTTGATGAAATGCTCAACAACTTCCGTATCAATTTTCTTGCCGTATGCAGCCATGACCGCTTTCCGAACTGCGATCATATACTGATTTACGCCCAGCTTTTCGGTTACGCATTTTTCTTCGATAGGCTTTTTATTGTTGATTTGCAGAATGTTCGCCGTGCCGTTTCCAATATCTACGACCATATTCACGCCTGTCATATTGTGAAGATATTCCGTGACCGCTGCATATCCCTGGGGATAAACAAAGCAGCCGACTATTGTAAGATGGTAGTGAACGTTATTATACTCGCAGTCGATACGGGGATTGCTCATAAAATACTCTCTTGTGCTTTCTCGCTGAGCTGTGACCATAGTGGTGGGACAGCCGACCGCAAGATAAATGTTGCCTTCATAATATCCGCAGCTGCGGCACTCGTCACAAATTGCTGCAATGGTCAACAGACGAAATTCTTCGTCAACAGTTTTGTCGGGGATATACTCCTTGTGACCTTCACCGATACGATAGTACATATCTCCGATATGAAGAATCTTGCCTTCAAAGGCAGGCTTGGTCTTGTAAGCGGCGATTCCCGTGGGGAATGAGTGAAGCGAATTTTTGATGTTACCGTAGCCTGTATCAACAGGGACAATGATAGAATTGTTGTAAGGGATCATGCGATTTTTTCCTCCTTTGCCGCTTCTGTGACTTTCGTTTTTAACATTCTGATGATAAGCTCCTCCGCTGTTGCAGTTGCCTGTGTGTCGGTAAATGAGCTTACAATAAAGGTTGTCTTGCCGATGGAAATGCTGTGTTCAGCACCATCGGGCTTGTAGGTTCTTTCCTGCATTTTGTACCTCCGCTTTTTGTCGTATATATTGTATTCTTTAAGAGTCACATTCGGCCGAAAATGAGCATCTTGCAGATAATGGTGTCATTTTTATCGGAAATGACCTCCCTTATCCTGATTTCAATTCTATCACAAAGGAAAATTCTCCGATTGACGTCCATTTGGCATAAAATTGACGTCGCACAGGTGTCATTTTTCGGATTTTGATGTCATTTTACGTTTGAAGCGTGATTTCCGCCTGCATTTATGATGTCAAAGCAGGCTTTTATGACGTCACTTATATTAACGGGTGGTGTCATTTCAACGAAAATGCTGTCACTTTTTTATATGGGCATAAAAAAACGAAACTCCAAAGGCTGCAACAGCCCTCAAAGCTTCGATTTTTGCGGATATTCGGTTGTTATGACGTATTTGCATGGTTTTCAATTTGGGAGAATATTTTTTCAACCCGAGAGAATTGCAAGTGTATTCAACTCAAGAGAATGAGGGTAGATTTTAGCAAGCATTGATTTTGTGGGTACAAAATCGTATTAGCAGCAAATAATGATAGAACATATGCCCGCTTCTGGTTAACCATCCAATAATGCTAAAGGCGTACACCTTACCAATATGGTATGATGTACGCCTTACTGTGTTAATTGAGAAATTATTCTGCCTTAGTCTTAACTGTCACAATATCCGATTTCAGCATTGTAGTCC
>JBJERX010000146.1:0-6511 GCA_051882495.1 Huintestinicola sp.
GGACGCATTATAGCCGCCGTATTTTATCCATAGGTTAAATGGTTATTAGTATTAGAAGAATAACCGACTATCGTTTCTTAGACTGCACTTTCTATTGATATCATAAATAGTGGCTCGGTAACGGGATTTTGCAGTGACCGGTATACTTTTGTTTGAGGGGAAAAGAAATTTGCATTTCTTTTCTTGCATAGCAATGAGTTTGCTTTTTACCATAGTAAGCACATTATTTTAGTTTGTGGATAGTAAGGTGTCATACTACCCGGCCTTTATTTCAGAAAAGCTTTCTAAAATCAACCATATGTTGTGACACAGCCTGTATTTTTCGTGCCTGTTCAGCTAATAATAGAAATAAACTGCTGACCGTATCACGCTTGCGGATATGCTGCGATATGTGATCGGTGATTTTTTGGAGGAATCCTTATGAAAGACAAAATTTTCGGCGTTCTGCAGCGTGTGGGACGTTCGTTTATGCTGCCTATTGCCCTGCTGCCCGTGGCGGGACTTCTGCTGGGAATAGGCAGCTCCTTTACAAATCCTACCGCACTTGAAACCTATAACCTTACGAATATTATCAGAGAGGGAGGTGTTCTTTATACAGTCCTCGATGTAATGAGCAAGGCGGGCAGTGCTGTATTTGATAATCTTGCACTGCTGTTTGCAATGGGTGTTGCTATCGGTATGGCAAAGAAGGAAAAAGAGGTCGCAGCTTTATCGGGAGCAATAGCCTTTCTAATTATGAATACTGCCGTAAGCGGTCTTATTCACGCTAAGGGCGGTGTGGAGGCAATGGCTGCAAATTCAACCACAAATGTTCTTGGCATTACCACTCTGCAGATGGGTGTATTCGGCGGAATTATCGTTGGACTTGGAACTGCCGCACTTCATAACAGATTTTACAAGATACAGCTTCCTCAGGTTATCTCATTCTTCGGCGGAACAAGATTTGTTCCTATCATATGCAGTATAGTATACCTTGGCGTGGGGATCCTGATGTTTTACATCTGGCCTGCTGTTCAGAGCGGAATAGCGTCCCTGGGCGACCTTGTTCTCAGATCGGGATATGCGGGTACATGGGTATACGGGATCATTGAAAGAGCACTTATCCCCTTCGGACTTCACCATGTGTTCTATATGCCCTTCTGGCAGACAGAGCTTGGCGGCTCAATGATGATAGACGGTGCTGCGGTAACAGGTGCTCAGAACATTTTCTTTGCAGAGCTTGCATCTAAATCCACAGAGCATTTCTCGGTATCGGCAACACGCTTTATGTCAGGAAAATTCCCTTTCATGATGTTCGGACTTCCGGCTGCTGCCTTTGCCATGTACAGGGCTGCCCGTCCCGAAAAAAAGAAGACTGTTGGTGGGCTGCTTTTTTCCGCAGCGGTAACATCCTTCCTTACAGGTATTACAGAGCCTCTTGAGTTTACATTTCTCTTTACAGCTCCCTTAATGTACGCAGTCCATTGCGTTCTGGCTGGACTTTCCTATATGCTTATGCATATTTTCAACGTGGGCGTGGGCATGACCTTTTCGGGCGGAGCAATCGACTTCACCCTTTTCGGCGTCCTCCAGGGAAATGAGAAAACCAATTGGATATGGATCGTTATCATCGGACTGATCTATGCAGTTGTTTACTATTTTGTGTTCTATTTCATGATAACAAAGCTGGGACTGAAAACACCGGGACGTGAATCCGATTCGGAGGAAACAAAGCTCTATACAAGAAGTGATATGCAGAGCAATAAGAAAGCTCCTGCTGCCGATCCTGATATAGTAAGTGCACTCATCCTCAGGGGACTGGGCGGTAAGGATAACATCTCCGATATTGACTGCTGTGCAACCAGACTGAGAATAACAGTTAATGACCCCGGAATGGTACAGGATGCTCTTCTAAAGGAAAGCGGTGCTTCGGGAGTTGTGCATAAGGGCAACGGAATACAGATCATCTACGGTCCGAAGGTATCTGTTGTAAAGTCTGAGCTGGAGGATTTCATGGATTCTCCCGCAGGCGACAGGCTTGACGAGATATCAGCAGAGGTGCACAGCGATGAAAATGCAGAGCCGATAAGTAAAAAAGGTACTCCTGATGCAAGGTCAGAAGCATTTGTCCTTTGTGCACATATGAATGGAAAAGCTATCCCCCTTGATGATGTGGAGGATGAAGTATTCTCTCAGCACATCCTCGGTGACGGTATTGCCATTGAGCCGTCGGAGGGTAAGCTTTATTCTCCCTGCAGCGGTGTAGTTGCGGGGATCAGCCATACAAAGCATGCGGTGAATCTTATTTCCGACGATGGTGCGGAGCTACTGCTTCATATCGGCATTGATACAGTAAAGCTCGGCGGAAAATATTTCGAGACGCACGCTGCAGACGGTCATAGGGTCCGGAAGGGTGATCTGCTGGTGTCCTTTGACATGGAAAAAATAAGGAGCGAGGGCTACAAGCTCACAACTCCTATGATAATCTGCAATACCGATGATTTCAGCGAGGTCAAGGCAATTGCCGAGGGTGATATCAACGCAGGAGCAGAGCTGATTTCGGTAAAATCATAGCATCATTATATAATACTAATAACCATTTACCCTATGGATAAAATACGGCGGCTATAATACGCCCACTCTGCGTCAAACTCTCTTGACAGGCGACAGCCTGCCTGCGGTCGTTTTCCTTGACCCCGTCGTATTCTATCCACCGTCTTTATCCATAGAACAAATGGTTATTAGTATAAAAAGGAGAAATTATTATGAGATCTTTCACTTATACAATAACCGATGAGGTGGGCATTCACGCAAGACCTGCCGGACTTCTTGTAAAGGCGGCTAAGGCTTCCTGCAGCAAGGTCACAATTGAATGCGGAGGAAAAACTGCCGATGCATCCAAGCTGTTCAGCATTATGAGCCTTGGTGTAAAGCACGGCGATATAGTTACCGTTTCTGTTGAGGGCGGTGATGAGGAAGCATCAGCATCAGCCATGAGGACTTTTTTTGAGGAGAATCTTTGATATTCCCTCATGTGTATGGTTCCGGAAAGGAGGCAGCGATAATGACTGTAATAAATGCAAAGTCGGTTTGCGGAGGTATAGCTATCGGGAGGATAAGATTCATCCGTCATAATGAGGAGGAAGTCAAGCGAGTCAAGATACAGGACACTGAAGCCGAAAAGGCACGGTTTGAAAAAGCCAAGAAAAGCACCCTGAAGCAGCTTTCGGGGTTATACGATAAGGCTCTGCGAGAGGTGGGTGAGACCAATGCGGCGATCTTCGAGATCCATCAGATGATGGTTGAGGATGAGGATTATAACGATGCAGTCAACAGCATTATTGACACCCAGGAGGTCAATGCGGAGTATGCCGTTGCGGTAACGGCGGATAATTTTGCAAATATGTTCGCTGCTATGGATGATGAATATATGAACGCAAGAGCCTCGGATGTGAAGGACATTTCCAACCGCTTGATACGTAATCTTTCGGGGGAGGAGGAAGCAGCGGCGGACGAGGGAAAATACATCATCTGTGCAGATGACCTTGTCCCCAGCGAAACGGTGCAGCTGGATAAAAACAGCGTGCTTGCATTCGTCACCCGTCACGGCTCCTCCAACTCCCACACCGCCATTCTGGCAAGGACTATGGCTGTCCCCGCACTTATCGGTGCAACAGACCTTACCCCCGAGTCTGACGGAAAGCTTGCGGCTGTAGACGGAGCGGCAGGAAGAATGTATATTGACCCCGATGAAGCAGCCTTATCGGAGCTGCGGGCAAGGCAGGAGGATGAGCAGAGACGAAAGGCTTTGCTCCGGGAGCTTAAGGGGAAGGAAAGCATCACTCTTGACGGGAGAAAAATAAAGATCTATGCGAATATCGGCGGTCTGGGTGATATAGGCTCGGTGCTTCTCAATGACGCAGAGGGAATAGGACTTTTCAGGAGCGAATTCCTCTACCTTGAAAGGGAGGATTATCCCGATGAAGCAGTTCAGTTTATGGCGTACAAGAAAATACTTGAAAGCATGGGAGGCAAGAAGGTCATAGTCCGTACTCTTGACATCGGTGCAGACAAGCAGATAGATTATTTCCGGCTGGATAAGGAAGAGAATCCCGCTCTGGGATTTCGTGCTATAAGGATATGTCTTACTAATCCGGAGATATTCAGAACACAGCTGAGGGCATTGTACCGTGCCTCCGCCTTCGGAGATCTTTCCATAATGTTCCCTATGATAACATCGCTTAAAGAGGTCAGGGAGATAAAGGCGATAGCCGAGAGCGTCAGAACTGAGCTAAAAAATGAGGGCATTGAGTATTCCGATGATGTTGAGCTTGGTATAATGATAGAAACACCTGCCGCTGCTGTTATCAGTGATATCCTTGCACCTGAGGTAGATTTTTTCAGCGTAGGTACAAATGATCTTACTCAGTACACCCTTGCCTGCGACAGACAGAATCCAAAGCTTGACCCATTCTGTGATACCCATCATGAGGCTATCCTCCGTCTCATCGGAATGGCGGCTGATGCGGCTCACAAAAACGGCAAATGGATAGGCATCTGCGGTGAGCTGGGAGCGGATACGGCTCTGACGGAGCATTGGCTAAGAATGGGTATTGACGAGCTGTCGGTCTCGCCGTCATTGGTGCTTGATGTCCGTGAAAAGGTGAGAAGCCTTGATCTGAACAGAAACTGACAGAAAACGATTATCGGTGAACCACCGGATAGTTACGATTTATATCGTATCTGTCCGGTGGTTTTTGATTGATAAAGGCTCAGCCTGCCGTATTTGATTTGTTCATATTGATATGGTATAATCATTATTGCTCCCCATGGCAGTTTTTGCGGAGCAATACATAAATGAAAGCGAGCATAAATCATGAGTATATTGAACGTTGAACACGTAACACACGGTTTTGGTGCAAGGCAGATACTTAACGATGCTTCATTCAGACTTCTGAGCGGCGAGCATGTAGGACTTGTAGGTGCTAACGGCGAGGGAAAATCAACATTCCTGAATATTATTACAGGCAGGCTGCAGCCCGATGAGGGCAAGGTAGAGTGGTGCAGACATATCACAACAGGCTATCTCGATCAGTACAGCACCCTTGAAAAGGGAAAGACTATCAGAGATGTGCTCCGTGATGCATTTGACCATCTGACTGAGCTTGAAAATGAAATGATCTCCATCTATGATAAGATGGGGGACTGCTCCGAGGAAGAAATGAACGCTCTTATGGAGGAGGTTGCGGAGATACAGGGTATTCTGGATAACAGCGGCTATTACACCATTGACGCTCAGATATCGGAGTATGCAAACGGTCTCGGACTTGATGAGATAGGTCTTGACAGAGACGTTACGGAGCTTTCGGGAGGACAGCGTGCAAAGGTCCTTCTTGCAAAGGTGCTCCTTGAAAAGCCCATGATACTTATTCTTGACGAGCCTACCAACTTCCTTGATGAAAATCATATCAGGTGGCTTACGGATTTCCTGCAGAATTATGAAAATGCATTTATCCTTGTTTCCCATGATGTGCCCTTCATGAACAGTGTTATCAACGTGGTATATCATGTGGAAAACGCAGTCATGACACGTTATACGGGAGACTATGATAATTTTGTTCGTATGTATGAGCTGAAAAAGAAGCAGACTGAGCAGGCGTATGAAAAGCAGCAGAAGGAGATAGCCGACCTTGAGGATTTCATTGCACGCAACAAGGCAAGGGTGGCTACTACAAATATGGCGAAATCCCGCCAGAAAAAGCTTGATAAAATGGATAAGATAACTCTCATGCGTGAAAAGCCGAAGCCTGTATTTTCATTCAGAAAAGCAAGGTCAACGGGCAGAGTGGTCATCGACTGCAGAGATATCGTCCTTGGTTATGATGAGCCTCTGACAAAGAAAATATCCGTTCAGGTGGAAAACGGTCAGAAAATAGCTATCAGAGGTGTGAACGGCATAGGAAAGTCCACTCTCCTGAAAACAATGCTTGGAATTATCAAGCCCCTTGAGGGAACAGTGGAGCATGACCAGTTCGTTCAGGCAGGATATTTCGAGCAGGAGGAGGAAAGCACCTCCGATACAGCACTTGACGTTATCTGGAATGAGTTCCCCTCTATGACAAATGCGGAGGTCCGGAGTGCTCTGGCACAGTGCGGTCTGACTACCGAGCACATCACCTCGCAGATGAAGGTGCTGTCCGGCGGTGAGAATGCCAAGGTAAGGATATGCAGGATAATGCTTAAGGAGATAAATCTCCTTGTTCTTGACGAGCCTACCAACCATCTTGATGTTGACGCAAAGGAATCGCTGAAAAATGCGATCAGGGATTTCAAGGGAACGGTCATTATGGTAAGCCATGAACCGGAATTCTACATGGATGTTGCAGACGTTGTCTGGAATGTCGAGGAATGGTCGGTGAAAGTCATCTGATGTAATGCTGCTTAATACTATTGCTTCCCCAATTAAATGATGAAGTTTTATGCGAAGAACCGCTGTCGAAAGCATATAGTAATCAATATAGGTCACCTCTAA
>JBJERX010000147.1:0-26734 GCA_051882495.1 Huintestinicola sp.
ATCCGCTGTCGGCTGTGAGGACTATGTAAAGGCGTTTACCGATGAATGTCATAAGAGAGGAATACATACGGGCTTATATTATTCGCCTATGGACTGGCGCTTTGAGGGATATTTTGACCCTATCGGCAAGCCTGAAAGTGCTCAGAGTATGAAGCGGCAGGCATACGGACAAATCAGAGAGCTTTGCACCGAATACGGAAGAATAGAAATTTTGTGGTATGACGGCGGCTGGCTTGCACATAACGGTACGGACGCAGACGCAGCATGGCTGTGGGACCCCATAAAGCTGAACAAGTCCGTCCGTGAGCTTCAGCCCAAAATAATGTTTACGCCACGTTCGGGATACCGAGGGGATTTTGAGTGCGACGAGGGTACAAAAATGCCCATAGGCGGCATCGTACCTATCCCTTGGGAGAAGTGTATGTCCGTTTCTCAGGCGTGGGGCTATATGCCGAACGATAAATATATGAACATCGACGAGGTAATAAAAATTTTCGTCAATACCGTATGCCGTGACGGAAATCTGCTGCTGAATGTGGGTCCCGATATGAACGGCAGGATCCCCACAGAGGCAAAGAATATTCTGTATGCTCTGGGTGATTTCATGCAGGAAAACGGAGAAGCGATATACGGTACGAGAGCAGGCTTGTGGGAGCCTGTTGATGGAGTTTTCGGCTCTGTATACAAGGACAATACTGTATATCTTCATATCCTTGACTGCGATAAATTCAGCGGACTTGTGCTGCCTGAAATAGAAAAGACAATACTTTCCGCCTCTCTCCTTGACGGTACGGCAGTTACTTTTGAACAGAAAAACGGCATAAGCTTTTCAATTCCCGATAATATTATTGCTCAGAAAAAAGTCGATACGGTAATCAGGCTGACGCTTTCGGCACAGTAATTTGCCATTTCCATATATAAAACAGCGGTATGATCTTAGATCACTATACTTCTTTCATGATTTAAATTCAAACTTCACCTAAATTCAACCAACTAACAATAATCCTAAAAACATGACCGCACCGGCAATATTCCCTTTTGCAGGCAGCTTTGTTGGTAATAACACCAACATTATTACAAGTGTGTTAAAAATACTCGTCCATTCGGGCAGATCTGTTTTACCTGTCACGATCATCACAAACAGTGTTATCACAAATACAAGCAGACCTGCATAACCAACATACATAGTCGGGAAAGTTTTTTTCTGAAAATCCAGCACAGCTTCTCTTGCGGAATTTGTTCTTCCAAGCCTTATGTACATCCATTCCACAGCACCGCAAAATACATGATGTGTTACTATCGGTATCAGAAAAACAACGGCAGAGATAAACATGATCAGGTCAGCAGTTTCCGAAAACTCGCTTATCCAATTGCACAGTTCAAAATATCCGAAGCTGAACATTGTAATTGCAAATGTCCCAAGAAGCATTGATGTTAACGGATATGAAAGCGGCATATCCTCAAACATAGCAGACATCTTGTCGGGGTCATTTACTTTTTTTAGATCAAGCCTTCCTTTTCTGGAATAGCCGAGAAAACAGTCCGATACTCCGCATAATATGTGTCCGATGACTGCTAACAGAAGTGGTATTTTTATCATTGATTTACCCAGCCCTTCTTTAATAATATGTATATTATCATACGCTTGATTTTACTAATGCTTTTCCAAATTTTCATAACACGCTCACTTCAGCAGTTTTAACCATTTTTTCTGCCTGTGGGAATAAAAGGCCTTTGCCCACAAATACACAAATACCGTTTTCCATCCTGCCTCAATACTAACTATGTCCGTATATTTAGTATGCAATTCGTCTATTTCTTCTAAAATAATTTCATGATTCCAGACAGGGACATATTTATTGCCTTCAATTGTATAAATCCCTTCATCACGGCCAAAACGAACAACATTAATAGTATGTATTCCAAACGGAATCACACCAAACATTTTAAATTTAAAGGATGATGTGGAGTCTTCTTCCCATATCAATTCATCAATTCCATCCATGGGAGTAAATGTTGCATACGGATATGCTATATATTGCAGTGATTTAAGTTTCTGCAGCTTTTCAAATATTACTTCTTTTGATGCCGGGAACACAGAAGCTTTTTTTACTGTCATCATTGAACAGCCCCTCCTTTTTACATCAAACCAACACATCTCTTATTTTGTTGCACAGCTCTTCACCTCGGAAATAGAACATTTTTCCATGTCCTAACCCGTCCCATATTTCTTCGTTATAAGACTTCAAGTATTTTTTCAAAATATTATTTGATTTCTTGGCATACGGTTCCTTGCTGCCGCACCAGAGATATACTTTTGTATTCGTATCGGAAAGTGACGGTTTAGCCTTGTAGGTGTAATTAACTATCAGATTGTTGTACATAGATGTTTCGGATACATTCCAATAGATGTATTTCATCATAATGTAATCTTCTTCACCGAGTCCCATCAATTTCATCATTATGTCCATGGTTTTGGGAAACTTTCCGCCATTCTTTTTGGCTTTGCCAAACATTTTGTAAGTTAAAAGACCGCATA
The DNA here is from genome assembly GCA_051882495.1 of Huintestinicola sp. Lineage (GTDB taxonomy): Bacteria > Bacillota > Clostridia > Oscillospirales > Ruminococcaceae > Huintestinicola. The sequence continues at coordinate 2,540 of JBJERX010000147.1, forward strand.
ATTTTCCCTGATGTGCAACATACAGACCATCTAAAAAAGCATAGTCAATTCTGACTTTGTTTCGGGACAAAAGCTCGGTCATTACCGCTGCACCCTGAGAGATTCCATAAACCGCAAGTATATGCCCATTGTGATTTTTGAGTATATAATCTTCTATCTCCCTGCACTCATTTTCAAAATCAATAAAATCGGAAGAATCGGGGTACATTCCGTTCATTGCAGGAATGATCAGATGATGATCGTCCTCCAGATAGTGCATAAATTCATACATACTGTGCCAATCCTGAAGCATTCCGTGCATCAGTAAAATTGTTGGTTTACTCTTATCGCCATACTCATTAAACAGCATAATTTTACCCTCCATTTATTGCCAAATATTATTTACCCAATCCAGAAGCTCATTTTTTAACTGTATTCTTTCTTCGGCACATTTTTCCTTGTTTTGCCGTTCTGTTTTAAATGCCAGTCTGTAAATAAAACTGATCTCTGTAAGCATTGCATGGCTCAGATTTTCAAATACGACATGCTTAAACTGATATGTAAATTTCTTTTCTTTCAGATGCTTTTCCATATAAATACTGCTTTCATATGACGGCCAGACGGTATCATTTACAGCGGACAAAAGCAGGATAGGTGCTTTGATTTTTTCAATCGGTATCAGCGTTTCGCCGGTTACAGTTTTATCCCTGTTGATATCCAGCAGATACATCTGCTTTTCTTTAAGCAGAATTTTTGGTACATTAAATTCTCTTATTTTATACGGTGCAAAGGGGATCTCTCTGCCTTCATAGCTCCAGCAGGAAGTTCCCGAAGGTCTTTTCGATTTGCCGCATACTGTAAGTCCTTCACTGACAAAATGCGAAGGGACTCTTGCAATCACACAGGATAGATCGGGAAACATCGAAGCTGCCAGAAGTGCAATTTCACTTCCCTTTGAAGTTCCGTCAATACCGATATGTTCATACCCCTGCTCCTTTAACCAGGCTATAGCGGAGCTGATATATTCCATCGGGATCCTGTCAAGATTTTTCTGCGTTTGTTTGGTTTTAAAAAGTGCTGCCGCCAAAGCAGGAATGCCGTTTTTGCTGTAAAATTCGGCACAGTCCTTTGTCATACCCATACCGCCGTTTGAACCCGATACAACGATCATGACTTTATCTTTTCTGTTATCTGCCGGAAAAAGGATCCCCTCAAATCCGTTTTCGGCTATGGTTGTTCTGAGCATTTTTCGTTTGTCCTTTCTGCATAATGCTGTAAATTCTTAACCTCGTTTTTTTGTACGTTCCGAATTGTAAAATAAAAAACCCAAGCATAGTCAAACAAACTATACTTGGGTATATACCGGAAATATATAGACTTCATGTATAGTTTAGTTTCAGCTATACATGAGTCTCGCAATTTAAAGCAAGCCAGACCGAAAGGTCAGTATGTTGACTTGCTGCGATACACGCTTGCTACTCCCTCATGGAATTTATTGATAAGATTATATCATGATCTGTCGGTTTTGTCAAGCACGTTTTTTCATAAATTATCATTTTCTTTCTGAGATCACAGATATAATTTATATAGCAGGCATAACATTTCCGCCTGCAACGGGAATATAGGCTCCCGTTGTGAACGACGCCAAGTCCGATGAAAGGAACGCAACCATTTTTGCAACGTCCTCATCTGTTCCTCTTCTTCTAAGCGGAATGGAAGAAACATAGCCTTCCGCAGGGTCGATCCCAGTTTCACGTTCCTTGTCGGTAATAGTCCAGCCCGGAGCGACCTGATTTATCGTAATATTATGTTCTCCGACCTCTTTCGCAAGTACCCTTACGATACCGTCAAGACCTCTTTTTCCTGCCACATATGCCGAAAATGCAGGCTGTGCGATCATAGAAGCCTCTGTGTTCATTGCAACAATTCTTCCGTAATTCTGCTCCATCATATTTGGCACAAAGGCTTTGGCAAGATACACCATCTGCATTACACAGCTTTCAAACTGGCTGTAATAATCCTCGGGCGGCTGTTCAAGCAATGACCTGAAGGGATAGGAAATTACTGCGTTTACAACAAGGATATCGGGCATACCGAAGCTTGCTTCAAGCTCTTTTTTCATTTCGCATATGCTTTCATAGCTTGTGATATCGGCTTTTACGGCTATTGCATTTCTTCCCGTAGCTTTGATCTCATCGACAAGCTCATCGGCATAACGGCTGTTTGAGTTATAATGCACCGCCACGTCGGCGCCGCACTGTGCAAGAGTACGGGCTATTGTTCTTCCCAAACCTCCGCTGCCGCCTGTTACAAGTGCTTTTTTATTTTTCAGACTTATTTTCATAAAACGCTCCTTATAAATTTTAAAGTGTATTTATAAATATAGCATGAATTGTTGAAAAAATCAAGTTATACAAATATCTTACATCATATCTTTTTCATTCTCCTGTCCATGTTATAGTGTCAGACTTAACAGAGCCGTCGTCAAATTCTGCTTTTACCAAAATGATGTTTTTTCTGTTCTTCTCTATAATGATATTTTTCCAAAGAAAGACCGTATCCTGATCCTTTGGCAAATCATTTTTGCAGAGTGTTCCTGCCGAAGCTCCGTTTATAGAAAGCTCAGCTTTTTCAGCGTTGGAATATACCTTTACATACGGTACATTGCATGGTCTGGGGTCATGCCGTCTTTCGGCTATATATACTGTTTTTTCCTTGCTCCATACCGATCTGTAGAAGAAATATGTATCTTTAGGAACACGCTCACGGGTAACAATCCCCTTATCGTTCTGACCTTTGGTGTCACCCTCCTCTCTTCCGTCGGAAGCAAAGTCAAACATACACCAGATATACTTGCCCCAAAGATATTGCCGCTTTGAAAGCTGTGCCCATATTTTTTCGTGCATCTCAGACTGATAATTCTCATAATGACGTTTGCCCCACGGGTCTATCTCGTTTTCCCAGTCAATATTATCCTTGTGCTGCGTAATTGCCGCACCTCCGCCGTATTCCGAAATGGATATGGGATGAACTGCTTTTTCTTTATGATATAGGTCAAGCCACTCACCGAATTTCTCCGCAGGGCCTGCTTCCTTGTACCAGCCAAAGTACCGATTGTATCCAATGACATCAACGGGCAGCTTAAGATATTCGCCATAGAATTGATTATCCGCAGCAGTACGCAGCCGGGTTTTATCCTCTTTTTTTACAATGTCACTTAACTCGCAGTACAAGTCATATATATCATTGTTCATCTGATGCAGTTCGTTGGAGATGCCCCATAGAATTATTGACGGATGATTATAATTCTGACGGATAAGCTCTGTAAGCTGCTGCTTTGAATTTTCTGCAAAGCTGTCAGATACAGCAGGTTCGTCGGTTTGATCGGCACATACCTTATTTACAATTCCTATTTCTGTCCACACCAGCAGACCGTATCTGTCACAGAGATCATATTCTTGCTCACAATGCTGATAATGTGCCATTCTTACGGTCGTGCAGCCCATATCCAGCATTAATTTATAATCCCTTTCACGCTGTTCATCGGTCATTGCCCAACCGTTTTCATAGCTGTCCTGGTGGTAATTGACACCATGCAGATCAAGATATTCACCATTGAGAAAAAAGCCTTTCTCACGGTCAACATAATATGTCCGTATTCCAAAGGTCTGGACCTTTTCATCAATTATCTCATCATTCTCAGATACAATTATCCTTGCTGTGTATAAGTGAGGATTTTTTTTGCTATTCCAAAGTATGGGCGATAATATTTCGGCTGCAAGCTTAACATTTGCCTGACTGCCGGCGGACATAAAAATGCTTTCGGCGGCAGTGCCAACTGCATTGTTCTGCATATCGCTGATTTCAGCTGTGACGGTAAGTGATTTCTGTGACATATCATCATTTTTCAGCTTTACAAGAAGTTCAATATCAGCCTTGCTTTCGGAAATATTATGGGGCGTAATATATATTCCGGTAGAACCGTGATCAAGCAGCTCAATATGTGCCTGCTCGGTCATTATAAGCTGTACTTCACGATATAGTCCTCCCATTTTTGTAAAGTCGCCCTGATCGGTGATAGGGGCAATATAATTGGTCGGAGCATTGCTTACTTTCACTGCAATAACATTTTCTCCCGATATGATATGCTCCGTTATATCAAAGCGAAAAGCCGAATATCCGCCCTCGTGTCTGCCTGCGAAATGTCCATTGACATATACATCTGCGATAGTATTTGCTGCTCCGAATTCGATAAAAAAACGTCTGCCCGAATCATCACAATAAAAATGCTTTCGATAACAGGCAAGTCCCCTATAATAATTCTCTCCTCCTTCGCAGATGCCTGTTCTTCCGCTTGCACCGTCATCAGCGTTCCATGTATGAGGTAGAGTTACTTGCTCCCAATTGCTGTCGTCATAATTATGATCCGTCACGGAAACATTGTATATCTTACTGCCAAGCGGCATTTTGGTAAATCGCCAGTCATCATTAAATGGGTATTGTTCCCTTTTCATATTTTTTCTCCCGTTGTCATAATAAAGTAAGCACTCAGCAAAAAAAGCGTGAAATAAGCTGCTCGGAGAATCCGGATATAAACAGCATATCCCTATGAATACTTTAACACATATGACCTGCTATCGTCAAGAGAAATTTTTTTGCCTTTTGACCGGCTGTATTATAGATCACTCAAAACATGATACCGCCTTATGCTTTCCCACTCCCCCACTCATTGGTCAATATGCAGTATTTTCCGAAATTGATCCCAACTAAAGAGAGCATTCTTTCTCACACCTTACGATTGCAAAGCGGAGAGATCTCAAACAGATAATTCTTCATCACATTACGAAAATATTTGAATTTTTCCTGCAAATCCTCAATGTTCCTTTCATATGTAATATTATTTGCAAGAGTATTTGCCGCATCCTATGTTCTTCCCTAATGATCCTGTCCGTGGATCATTACTATTTTCATAATACTTATACTAATTCCAAATCGTTCTATAGACAAAGCCGACAGATAGAATAATCCAAGTCAAGGAAAGCGACCGCAGGCGGGCTTGCTGCCCGGCAAGGGAGCTTGACGCAGAATTGGATCATTATATCCGAGGATTTGTCTATAGGTTGATTTGGAATTAGTATTACACCCTCGTTTTCATTCAGAACCCCTCCACATAGGATTTGCGTGCGGGTTTTGGAGCATAATTTTGATGAAAATAAGGCAAAAATTATTAACGCAGTATTCAGCAAAATTTGCCGAAAAGATGTGCGTACACGCCTATGTGGACAGGTTCTCAAGGAAAGGCAGGGGGTCGGTTGGTTCATCACGATCATTACCGAGAGGTTTCTGCATCCATACGATCCCTTTCCATTTTCCAAGCTTATAGCCTGCATTATAGAAATGCCCCACTTTTTTAAATCCCAATGAATCATGCAATGCTATACTTGCATCGTTTGTATCAACTATTACAGCATAGACATATCTGTATCCCTGTTCGGAAAGCTTTTCTATAAATCTTCCGTAAAGTGCGGTTGCTATTCCCTGACGCCTCGGTGCATCGGGAGCAAGTACAATAGTTGACTCCACATTCCATTTATATGCGTCATGAGGACGAAGCGGAGCACCATAAATATACCCAAGCACTTTTCCGTTATCATCTTCTGCAATATAAAAAGGATATTTTTTCAGCGTTTCCGTGATTTTCTCTCTATATTCGGAGACATCGGGGTTTTTTACAGTAAATGTAATATGCTCGCTGTCCACATAAGCACCGTAAATATCATGAACGGTTTCTGCGTCATCGGGTACAGCTGTTCTTATTTTAAAATTCATAATATCTCTCTCCTGCAAAGTCATTCATTTTATTCTGTCTTCATTTTCGCTTTAGGTGAAAATTGTTATCTGCTCTTTTGCCGGAAGCATTATTTCAGTCCGTACAATTTAGGTCGGTGCAGAAAACAATCATAGCTTTACAAGTCTTTATAGTTCCTCTTCGGAATTATTACCACCTGTTCATATCAATATCCTATCCCATCAAGCCAAGCTGCCACATCATCGGCAGCTTCTGCAACGTCACGCTCGCTGACCGTAAATCCGTCTGTAATGACTTCTGCATCAGGCTCCAGCTCCTGAATGGTGGAGATAGTGCTTGAAAAGCGGCTGCCGTTATGTACGTTAAACGGTATAATGGTTTTTCCCGAAAAATCATACTCGTCAAAGAGGCTGTATAGCGCCATAGGCATATCATACCACCAATTGGGATAGCCCACAAAGATCACATCGTAATCATCGAGGTTATCTATATGGCTTGTAAGCACGGGACGGACATTATTATCCTGTTCCTCGGCTGCATAGTCGATAAGTTTTCTGCCGTCTGTTGGATAGATCGTTTCCGTTTTTATGGAGAAAAGCTCTCCTCCCGTATTGTCTGCGATCATATCAGCCACAGCACGGATACGTCCAACAGCCTCGCCGTTTACTTTTGTATAGCTTGCCGAAGATATTGCGTCCACTCCGCTGTTTTCGGCTGCTGTAAAGTATGCGATAAGTATCTTGCTGTCTGAGCCGGAGTTTTCATTTTCCCGGTTCGTTTCTGAACTGTCGGCTGATACACTGTTATCCGTCCGAATACTGCTTTGGGTTTGTCCCGAAGCTGCATCGGGCGTACCGCTGTCGGAATTTCCGCAGGCGGTAAGCATAGCCGCACAGATAACGCACGGCAGAATTTTTTTATTCATAACCCACCTCCGATTTTATCTGTGAAGTCCCGTAAGCATTTCAACCACCGCAGGGTCATAGTGAGAGAAGAACAGGCTCTCACCCTCGTCAACTGCGGAAATTGCAGCAATATCTTCATCGGAAAGAGCAAAATCAAACACATTGATATTTTCTGCCATACGCTCCTTGTGTGTGGATTTGGGAATAACTACAACATCGCTCTGGAGCAAAAATCTCAGTGCTATCTGTGCAGGAGATTTTCCGTACTTTTTGCCAAGCTCGCACAGAACAGGATTTGTAAAGAAGTCCTTTCTGCCCTCGGCAAAGGGTCCCCAGCTTTCGTGCTGAACACCGTACTTTTTCATATATTCGTGAGCCTTTTTCTGCTGCTGATAAATGTGAGTTTCCACCTGATTTACCGCAGGAGTTATTTCGGCAAAGCTGCAAATATCCACAAGTCTGTCGGGATAGAAATTCGATACGCCTATGGCACGAAGCTTGCCTGCCTTGTAGGCTTCTTCCATTGCGTGGTATGTTCCGTAATAATCGTTAAAGGGCTGATGAATGAGCATAAGGTCAATATAGTCGGTTTTCAGCTTTTTAAGGGATTCGTCGATAGATGCCTTTGCCTTTTCATAACCACCGTTTGAGATCCAGATTTTTGTGGTGATGAAAAGCTCCTCACGGGACACTCCGCACTTTTCCACCGCCGCGCCTACGCCCTCTTCGTTGCCGTAAGCCTGTGCAGTATCAATTGAACGATAGCCGCAGTCAATGGCGTCAAGCACGCATCTTTCACATTCGGTCGGGTTGACCTGATATACGCCGTAGCCAAGCTTCGGCATTTTTACTCCGTTGTTAAGTGTTACAAATTCCATTGTTTATTCCTCCATTATTTTTCTTTTATTTTTGAGCCGCCAAACACAGCGGACATTTTCATATTATCAAGAGCATTGTCAATATCGGCAATTTCCTTTTCGGTGAGTTTTATATCCGCCGCACCTGCATTTTCCGACAAACGATCTTTTTTCCTTGTACCCGGAATGGGAACTATCCACGGCTTTTTGCAGAGCATCCACGCCATAGAAATTTGCGACGGAGCAGCATTTCTGCTTTCGGCAATATTATTCAGCATATCAAGCAGCACCTTGTTTTCCTCCATTGCTCCCTGCGAAAACTGGGGCATTATGCTGCGGTAATCATCGTCCGAAAATCTGCTTTCACCGTTATATCTTCCGCTTAAAAGTCCGTTAGCCATAGGACTGAACGCAACAAATCCGATATTAAGCTCCTCAAGCACGGGAAACAGCTGCTCATAATCACGGTACATCATCGAATACCGATTCTGAATAGCAGTCACCGGACACACCGCATTTGCCCTGCGCAGATATTCCTCGTTTGCTTCGGATATGCCCCAGTGAGTTATTTTTCCCTCTTTTATTAGGTCGGACATCACTCCTGCAACCTCTTCGGCAGATATATTCTTATCAATTCTGTGCTGATAATACAGGTCGATGTGATCTGTATTAAGACGGCGCAGACTGCTTTCCACCGATCTCCGTATAGTTTCGGGACGGCTGTCCGTGATGATAGTTCTGCCCTCGTGCCGCACACCGAATTTTGTGGCTATCTGCACTTCGTTTCTGTGAGCTGCGAGTGCTTCGCCCACAAGCTCCTCGTTATAGGAAATGCTTCCGTCGGTATTTGTTCCAATGTAACATTCGGCAGTATCAAAAAAGGTGTAACCATTTTCAAAAGCATATCTTATCGCCGATACCGCTTCGCTTTTTTCGGTGGGTGCACCGTAAGCGTGAGAAAATCCCATACAGCCTAAACCCACTGCTGACACGGACAGATCTTTTCCAAGTATTCTTTTTTCCATAGCCGGTCTCCTTTTTATCCTAAAATATGTTGCATAAAAACTTATCATAGCTTTCTATCCAGCCGCCCCGATTGCCGAATCCGTGGAGCATACCGTCAAGGCAAAGCCGTTCAACGGTAACTCCTGCTTTCTCGGCAGCATCGGCGTTTGCAAGGAACTGCTCATAAAAGGGATCTCTCGTTCCGTAGCAGTAGAATGTGGGCGGAAGCCCGCCGCTTTTCAGAAGCTCAACGTCCGTTGTGCCAAAACTTAATCGTCCGTAAAAGGAATAAATCATTCCGCAGGCAGCTGCATCGGCAGATATTTCGTCAAGCTCATCGGGGATATAGCTTTCGTCAAGAGCCGTACCGTTTACCTGTCCATCATAATTTAGAAGCATTTCTCCGCTGAGAATCCCTCCTGCGGAAAAGCCCATTACGGCAATATCTTCTTCGTCAATGCCGTAAATATCAGCATTTTTCCGAACAAATCTCACCGCTCTTGCAAGGTCTAATGCGCCCTCCTGCTGTGTGTATGGCTGAAGCCTGTAATCAACAACAAAGCTTTGATAACCAAGGGATGACAAATCCTCCGCTACGGGAGTACCTTCGTTGCTGTTGCTTCTGTACTGAAATGCTCCCCCCGCACATATAAGCACCGCTCCCTTGACCGCAGTTTCCTCGGGAACGGGATAGCTTGTGATATATGGACGAAAATCCGGGTCGTCAAAATAATTCCCGTTGTTTACCGTATATTCTGTCTGTGCAGGAGCATTTCCTTCCTCCCAGAGATATAGGGTCTGACTGTTATAAGGGTCTGCCGCTGCAGTAAGCACCGTTTCTCCGTTTTCTGCGGTACTTACAGTGGCAGTTATTCCAAGACCTTCAGCCCATTGTTTAACTGTCTGCTCACTGTCCGCAACATCATTTCTTGAAAGGATAAGAGCATTATCACTCATAAGTGCACCGGGCTGTATTTCGGATATTGTCCGTATGGTCTGTGAAGCTCCGCTGCCGCCGTGAGTAATGAAGGGGATTATATTTTTTGCACCGAAGTCGTATTCTTCAAGGAACGTATAAACAGGCTGCGGCATATCTCCCCACCAGTTTGGGAAACCTAAAAAAACATAATCATACCGTGAAAAATCCTCAACGTGGCTTGACAGTTCGGGTCGGGCATTTTCTTTCTGCTCCTCCGATGCAAAATCCACCAGCTTATCGTGCTCCAAAGGATAATCCTGCACAGTTTCTATACGGAACAGATCACCGCCCACCGTCTGCCCGATAAGCCTTGCCACATATTCGGTATTGCCCAGCTTTTCGCTGTCCTTTACCACAACGCTTGCACCTGCAACGGCGTCGACTCCTTTAAGGTCAATATCTTCGGGAACGGAAAAATACGCAATAAGGATATTTGAGCTGCCGCTTGACTGTTCGGAAGACAGTACGCTCTGTGCGGTCTGCACCGGCGTACTCGACGTATTAGTCCGATTCGCATTATCCGTATCTCCGCAAGTAGATAAGGTCATACCCAAAGAAAGTGCCGTCATCAATGATAATATTTTGCTGTGTTTCATTGCCGCCTCCTATTTAAGTAAGCCGTTTTCCGAAAGATAACTGTCAATAGCCGACGTATTGCCTGCACTTGCAAACAGTCCATCGTGAACATTTCCCGTTCCCGAACAGCTGCGGACAAAATCCATTGAGTTTTCAAACTGTTCCTCGTTCATTGAAGCAGATTGTGTAAAGGGATAAACCTCAACATTCGTCAGGTCATAGCTTTCAAGAAATGTTCCGATTATCATAGGCGCAGTATGCCACCATATGGGATAACCGATAATTACCGTATCGTATTCGTCAATATTGTCGGGCAGGTCTTTTATTTCGGGACGCATATCACCGTCACGCTCGGCAAGGGCTACCTCGGTACATTCGGTGTAATCCTCGGGATAAGGCGTTTTCGGGATCATTTCAAAAATATCGCCGTCTGTCTTCTTTGCGATATACTCCGCCATTTCACGGGTATTTCCCGACCATGAAAAGTATGCTACAAGAGTTTTCCCATCCTGCTTTTTGGGTTCGGTCACAACAAGCGCTTCCGCTGTTGTCTGCACGGAGGTTTCGGTCTGAGTTTCTGTTTTGGTTGTGGTTTCCGAAACGGTAGTCTGCTCCGTTAATTCGGTCTGACTTTCCGTTTCGGATACTGTCCGCTCTGTTTCTGTTATTTCGACAGTTTCGGAAAATGTATTTTCCTCTGACTCTGTGATTTTGGAAGTTTCGGAAACAGTAGTCTGCTCCGAAGTTTCGGAAAGCTGTTCCGATGACGTTTCGGATTCCAGGGCAGATGTGTCATATGTTGAGGTTTCAAGCTGCGGTATTCCGATCTCAACCGCTTCATTGGTCTTTGCCCCACAAGCGGAAAGTGAAATTGCAAGAAAAGCACTTAAAAATAACGCTGTAAGTTTTTTCATAATTACTATCATCCTTTCATGAAAGTTTTGTGGTTTGCGTCAGCAAATCGAGGCGACAGCCGAAGAAACAAAACTCGGTTTGAAAATCTTTGATTTTCAAACATTCCTCCCTTAATAGCAAGCCTTGAAAATATCAAGAATTTCCCTCGAATTAAGTACCTTGTAAGCGGTAGGAACGCATACGCAGGAATCGGCGATGGCTTTCAGATCGGTGCTTTCCGTTACACCAATCTCACGAAGCGTTGTGGGAAGTCCTACCTCCTTTATGAAGGCTGCCAGAGCTTCAACACCCTCCCCGGCAAGCTGAAGTTCACTCTTTCCCTCCGCAGATATTCCCCAGACGTGCTTTGCAAACCGTGCAAATTTATTCTTTCCGGCCACAAAGATATGACGGTAATATTCGGGGTGAAGCACCGCAAGTCCCTCACCGTGATTGCAGTCGGTATATGCACCCAGCTGGTGCTCCATCATGTGGCACTCAAAATCGGTTTTCTTGCCAAGCTTGATAATGCGGTTTTCCGCCATAGTTGCTTCCCACATCAGATTGCTTCTTGCCGTGTAGTCCTCGGAATCTTTGACCGCTGCACGCAGATCACGGATAACTCCACGCATAAGCGCTTCGGCAATATCATCGGAAACATTCTGCTCATCGGGTACACTGAAATATATCTCCATTATGTGAGAAAGGGTATCGAATGCTCCCGATACCATCTGCCGCTTGGGAACGCTGTATGTATAGGTTGGGTCGAGAAGTGCCAGCACGGGATTGCATTTGGGATAATCTCTGCCAGTCTTGATTTTCAGCTCCTCATTGGTAATGACCGCACCGCCGTTCATCTCGCTGCCTGTTCCCGAAGCAGTTACCACAACACAGAGAGGTACAGGCTCAAAGCCGATGATACCCGGTTTTGCCCAAAAGTCGCTCCAGACGTCACCGTCATATTTTGCCGCCAGAGAAACTGCCTTACAGCAGTCCATTACACTGCCGCCGCCAACTGCTATTATCAGATCAATATCATTATCCTTTGCAAGCGCCGCTCCCTCAAGCACCTTGCTGTATGTGGGATTTGGCATTATTCCCGAAAACTCTGTAACAGTCTTTCCGCACTCGCAGAGAATGGCAGTTATCTCATCGTAAACGCCGTTCTTTTTTATCGAGCCGCCGCCATATGCAAGCATTACATTTTTGCCGTAATTCTTTAAGAAACAGGGCAGATACTCCTTAACACAGCCTTTGCCGAAAATGGTCTTTGTCTTGTTTTCAAAAATAAAATTGTTCATCTGTATTTCCTCCGTTGAAAATATAATATATTTCATTGATTATATTATAAAAAAATCGAGACCTCTTGTGAAGTCTCGATTAGTTATTCAGTATATACCTAAAGGTAATAACTTAATCAATAACGTTTTTTACCGCCGCAAGGAAATTTTTCACCGTTTTTGAGGGTTTGGGCGAATAAAGCAGACCGTAAGGAATGGAGTATTTCCACTCCACGGGGATTATTCTGAGAAGTGGGTGGATGCTTGCCCAGCTCTCCACAGCCATAAGAATATCACTGCTGCTTTCACAGCGGTTGAAAATTTCAACGTTATAAAAATCAAAATCGGTAATATGAATTTCGGGGTGATCTGTCCACAGATCGTCACGGAGCTTATCCACATAATTGCTCCAGCCCCTGTGCATAAGCAGAAGATTTTCTCCGTATAGATCGGTGACATCAAGCTTTATTTTGTCCGCCAGACGATGATTTACCGAAACAGCACAGCATATGGGTAGCTTTGTGAGTTCAAGTCCCCTGCATTTGCGGAGGTCAAGCATTGTTTCATCGAAGATGCCTGCCACAATGTCGATATTCTGCCCCAGATTTCCAAGTATCTCCCGTGCATTTTCGGGTGTGTTTTCAAAGGGGATAAGCTGAAACTTGATGTTCGGACAATGCTCATGTATCTTCGGCCACAGCTCCACAAGTATCTGCGGAGGAGTCATAGGAGATGTGCCGATACGGATAACGTTTATATCCTCCTGTGCGGCATTTTTTGCTCTTATTGCAGCCTCGCCGCAGAAGCGGATAATATATTTTGCGTCACGATACAGCGATTTTCCCGATTCGGTAAGCACAAGCCCTCTGTGATTGCGGATAAACAGCTTAACGCCGAGAGATGCTTCAAGGAGATTTATCTGCTTAATTACTGCGGAGGGTGTTATGTACATTTCCTCTGCGGCTTTATTGAAGCTGCCTGCGTCGGCGGCGCATATAAAAGTATCAAGCTGATGATTGTACATAATGTTTCCTTTCAGCAAATGCTTCCCGTATCATCTGATAAAATTTGTCCGCTGAAACGGCTCTTTTTCGGGCAGACCGAAGGATTCCTTTCCCAGTGCTATGCTTTTCATCAGAAATGTCATATTCCTTGCCAGTGTTCGCATAGACTGTAATCCCTCTGCGTCCTGCTGTGCTTCTCCCGGTTCTCTGCCGTGAATACTGTTCCAATACTGACCGGATGCAATAGGCATTCCGACGATACCGAAATATTTATTCAGCTCGTCATATGTCGATGACAGACCCCCTCGTCTTGCAGCTGCAACGCTTGCACCGACCTTCATGGTCTTATCAAAGTGTGTGCTGTAAAAAAGACGATCCAGAAATGCAATAAGTGTTGCATTTGCAGAAGCGTAATACACGGGACTGCCGATCACCAGACCGTCGCAGGCTTCAAACTTTGGAGCCGCTTCATTGACTATATCATCGAATACACACTTTCCTTTTTCAAAGCATGAATAACATGCGATACAGCCTCTCACAGCCTGATTGCCAATGTGAAGTATCTCGGTCTCCACATCGTTTTCTGCAAATACCTTCTCCATTTCATGAAGTGCAGTATAGGTATTGCCATTTGCATGGGGACTGCCGTTTATCATCAGAACCTTCATTATTAACCATTCCTTTCTGAGAACATTTTTTTCTTCATTATAATCCTTGAAGCTGCTTAAAGTCAAGCGATGAAAAAAATTCTATATAAAAATTCACAGATTAGTCATTGACTTCTGGTCAATGAATGAATATAATAATGTCAAAATATACGGGAGGTGCATTTATGGGTAAAAGACAGATAGCTGCAATGCAGACAAGAACAAAAGTCATATTAGCAGCCGAAAAGCTGATTGCGGAGCACGGCTTTGAAAATGTAACTATAGACGATATTGCGTCGGAAGCAGGCGTTGCAAAGGGGACTTTTTATACCTATTTCAAGCGGAAAGAAGATATTATCGGCGAGATAGCTCACTCCAATTTTGCTCAGATGGAGAAAAAGTCTATGGAGATTTCGGGCGATGTATGCGACCGCCTTGCCTTATTTCTTGCAGATTCTATGAAATATATCGCTGACACGGGAATACACATCTGCCGTCAATGGCTGAAAAATGCGGTAGAGTCGGATAATGAGGACGGGAAAAGCAAGCTGATGTACGACCGCAGCGTTATAAGGGAGATACTGAAAAGAGCGGTGGATAACGGAGAGCTTTCTGCGGACACTCCCATTGATGAACTTGAAATGTGGATAGCTGCGGAATATTACGGCTTTGTAGCCTGCTGGACCATTCTGGACGGGGCAGTTGACCCGGTAAAGCTTCTGGACGGATATTGCAGGGTGCAGCTGAGAAATTCCCTTGCACCGTATGGAATAACCAAATAAATTAGGAGGACAAAATGTCAAAGAAAGCAGTATTGAAGATAATTATCGACATCGCAATGACTGTCCTCCTGCTCCTTTTGATGGCATATGAAATGGTGGGACGGCAGGCTCACGAGTGGCTCGGTATCGGAATTTTTGCCCTGTTTGCCGTTCATCACATTCTCAACGTCGAGTGGAGCAAAAGCATTTTCAAGGGCAGATATACCGCTTTCCGAATTGTTCAGACCGTGCTTGCGGTCATGGCTTTTCTGTCAATGCTCGGCTCTGCGATAAGCGGAATTATCCTTTCGGAATATGTATTTTCTTTTCTGAAGATAAGGGGCGGCAGCTCCTTTGCAAGAACGCTTCATATGCTATCCGCATACTGGGGACTGGTAATTATGTCGCTTCATCTCGGAACAAACTGGGGCGTTATTATGGGTATGATCAAAAAGCTGACGGGAAACCGACCTAAAGCTGTTGTATGGATATTCCGTATTATTGGAGCAGCTATTGCCGCATATGGAGTGTATGCGTTCAAAAAAAGAATGATCGGCGAGTATATGCTGCTGATAAATCATTTCGCATTTTTCGACTTTGAAGAGCCTTTGCTGCTGTTTATCACAGATTATGCCGCTGTTATGGTGCTGTTCGTATGGGCAGGATATTATCTTTCCAAAGCATTAAGAAGGATACCGAAAAAGTCGGCAGAAGGGAGCGAGATAATATGAATAATGATACAAGACTCATCGGTATTTATACATTATCAAGCATTTTTTGCATACGTTCTCTTACTGCATAAACTATTTGTTGATATAATAAAAACATATCGGTTATTCCTTGATAAGAAAAAATGCTGTATAATATAAACATGGAGTTGATAACAATGTCGGCTATAATCATTTTTAAAATATTTGGCTGTAAAGGAGATTATTTATGGAAAAGATAGTACAGACAGCAGGAAGAAATGCTCTCGGAGAATTTGCTCCCGACTTCGCACATTATAACGATGATGTGCTTTTCGGAGAAAACTGGAACGATCCCGATATTGATGTGAAAACAAGAAGTATTATCACTGTTGTGGCTTTGATGTCAATGGGAATAACGGACAACTCTCTTAAATTTCATCTTCAGAATGCCAAGGATCATGGTGTAACGCAGAAAGAGATCGCAGCTGTTATCACTCATACGGGATTTTATGCAGGCTGGCCAAAGGCTTGGGCAGTATTTAATCTTGCAAAGGAAGTTTGGCAGGTCGGCGAGGGAGACAGTCCCATGGAAAAGCATCAGTCACAGATGATCTTTCCTATCGGAAGTCCCAATGACGCATTTGCAAAATATTTTGCGGGACAAAGCTACCTTGCTCCTGTATCAAAGGAGCAGACCGGAATATTCAATGTGACCTTTGAGCCGAAATGCCGCAATAACTGGCATATACATCACGCAGATAAGGGCGGCGGACAGATACTTATCTGTGTTGCAGGAAGAGGATATTACTGCGAATGGGGCAAAGAAGCGATCGAAATGAACCCGGGTGACTGCATCAATATCCCCACAGGTGTCAAGCATTGGCACGGCGCAGCACCCGACAGCTGGTTTTCACATCTTGCAATAGAGGTACCGGGAGAAAATACGTCCAACGAATGGCTTGAAGCGGTTTCTGATGAAGAATATAACAAGCTGAAATAAGAACCTGTCTTCACAAACGTATGCACGCATATCTTGTGAAGACAGGTTCAAACAGTATATTCTATCTCAATTTCATCATAAACCGAAAAACTGCTTAATGGGAAAACAGCCACCCCATCTGACCTATTGTACAATAAAAATGTGAAGCATAGTTTATTTGATATTTATGAAAAAAAGGAGACAAACCCCCGTTTGCAGCTATAATATTAATAGCCATTTAACCTATAGATAAAATACGGCGGCTATAATACGCCCACTCTGCGTCAAACTCCCTTGACCCCGTCGTATTCTATCCACCGTCTTTATCCATAGAACAAATGGTTATTATTGTTTTAGTTTAAATCCGCCTATCAGCTTTTTCAGAATAAGTGCCTGACCGGAAAGTTCCTTGGAAGCAGCAGCACTTTCCTCGGCAGTAGCGGAATTTGTCTGAACAACATTGGAGATCTGCTCCATACCCTGAGTGACCTGAGCAAGCATATCAGTCTGAACAGTGCTTGCCTCTGCTATCTCGGCAACAATATTCCTTACTTCATCAAATCGGCTTGCTACATCAGAAACCGCTCTTGCAGTCTGTTCTGTGATACCTGTGCCGTTTTTAACGGCATTGATAGAGCTTTCAATGAGAACTGTAGTCTCCCGGGCAGCATCAGATGTTTTGGACGCAAGATTTCTTACTTCATCTGCAACGACTGCAAATCCCTTGCCTGCAAATCCTGCTCTTGCAGCCTCAACAGCCGCATTGAGTGCCAGAATATTCGTTTGAAAAGCAATTTCCTCAATAGAATTTATTATTCTGCTGATTTCTCCGGAGGTCTCGGAAATATCCTGCATAGCTTCTGTGAGTTTGCACATATACTGAGAAGCCTCACCTATATACTGGGCAGATTCTTCGGTAAGACGTTTTCCGTTAATGCAGTGACCGGTGGTGTCCGACACCTTGTCAGAAATGGTGTGTATGGTGGAGGAAAGCTGTTCAATAGAGGAAGCCTGCTTCATAGTGCCATAAGAAAGACTTTGAGCACCACTCGAAACTTGTTCTGAACCGTTTGACACCTGATCGGCAGAAATGTTTATCTGTGAAAGTGTGTTGCTTAGCTTTTTGTTTATTTCACTTACAGACCGGATAAGAATGGAGAAATCACCCTTATAAACTCCATCTCCGCAAGAGGAGCATACATTGAAGTCACCGTTTGCCATAGAGCTGAGCATTCTTCCGATGTCACCGATAATGCTGTTCATATCGTTTACCAGGCACTCTGTAGCGTCTGCAAGGATCCTTGTTTCATCATCTGTCTTTATTTCGGGAACGGGGCTTGAAAGGTCGCCTTCCGAAAGGAGCTTTAGTCTTTCAGTACACAGAGCAATAGGATCGCCAACATCCTTGCCCATTTTTGCAGAATTGAAAACAGAAATCATTGCCGCTATAATGACAAGAATAATTGTAATAACAATACAGATAGAAGTTACCGTTAAAAAGTCGGAAGAAGGAGCACATACGCCGATAGACCAACCGTCAGTTTCACTGATGGGAGCATATCCGATAATAGTTGATCTGCCGTTAAGATTTATTGTTTCGGCTCCCTGTTCGCCGGATATCATTTTCCGGTGAGCATCAATAAGTTCCGAATACTCAGGATATTCATCAGCTTTATCAATTAAATTCTGCTGAGCTGCAGCACCCTCATTGTCAATATCGGAGATAACAGTGCCTGTCTTACTGAGTACATAGGCTGTACTGTTTTCGCTGATTGAAAGATCACTGACTATATTGTTAAGGAAATCCTCTTTTGTAACGAAGAAAACGCAGCCAACAGCCTTCTTGCCTGCAATGCCTTTATCCCAAATGGGAGCTGCAATAATAACAGACATTTTGCCTGCAGAGCTTTCAAGTATTGGCTCGGTAACGGTGGTATTTCCATTCATTGCATTCTTAAAAAAATAACTGTCGCTGTAGTCGGTCCCGTCAGTACCCATGCCCTCATTGTTGATCGCACAGCCGCTTTCCAGACCGTATTGAAAAACCTTCAGATTGACTATATCCTGTCTGCGCTTTTCAGAGGTATTTGCATTAGCAAGCTCGGTATTGCAGCCGGTTTCCTTTGTAAGAATAATATAACTGTCCAGTTCCCACTGCACTCGCTGAGCCGCAAGATATGCAGATTGTTCTATGGATCTTGCAGCAAGGGTAGTGGCGGAATACTGATTTGATAAACAACTGAATATTCCTATTATCAGAATTGGTATCAGAACTATCATCAAAGAAACTGCTATGATCTGTTTTTTAATAGATTTGTTTTTCATTTCGTTACAACCCTCTTTTTCGTGAGATCTTTATACTTATGGAAGCACTGATTAAATCCGGTATGCATATTGCGAAGTCAGATTGTACCATAATTTCGCATATGGGCTTTTCTGTCGGTCAGCCCCTCTGTCACTTCGTGACACCTCCCCCCGGGGAGAGCTTACCTGTTAAGATGCGTGCCAAGCCTTAAGGCGTGATTTATTCAGTGGTTCCTTATATAGGCTCCTATACTGCAAACAGCACCAAGGCTTCGGTATCTCACTGCCTTGATGCTGTTTTTATGTTTACCGTTATTCCTTGACTGAGCCGTTTACAAGACCTGCATATATCTGCTTCTGAAGCGTGAGGAAGATGACAAGTGCGGGAATGATACAAATAACGATTCCGGCAAAGATTATCTCCCACTTTGCTCCATAAGGGCCCATAAAGCGGTAGAGTGATGTGGAAACCACAGAAAGCTCTTCGCTCGGCATATAAAGCTGAGGTGTGTAGAAATCGTTGTAAATGCTTATCACCTTAATTATGAGGACCGTTGCGATAGCGGGGCGAAGCAGAGGAAGTATTATCTTGAAGAAAACCGTGAAATAGTTTGCTCCGTCAATAATTGCACTTTCGTCAAGAGAGTAGGAGATGTTGTCCAGGAACTGCATAAATATGTAGATGGAAACAATATCCGTACCAATGTAAAGAATAATGGGAGCTGCCATTGTTCCTACAAGATGGAAACCGTTCATTATGCGGTAAACTGTTACCTGCATTGAAATTGCGGGAAAAAGTGTGGCAAGAAGGAAGGCTGCCTTGAGTACCCTGCCCAGAACGGTTTTGAACCGCTGGAGAACATAGGCTGTCATTGTTCCTATGATTATTGTTCCGGTACAGGAAACAACTATAAGTATCGCTGTGTTTTTGAGTCCCAGCAGAACCTTGCCGTCAATAAATGCAGTCTTGTAGTTTGACCACTCAAATTTGGTAGGAAGGGCAAAGACATTTGAAGAAAGGAACTCCGTATTGCTTTTGAATGAACCTAAAAAAACAACTACAAGAGGAATAAAGACCACAAGGCAGGCAATTACGAGAACAGCATATTTCAGTACTGTAAAAAGCTTAGGTACAAAGTTGCTGCTTTCCCTTTTGGTAACTTGTTCAGCCATTCTATTTATCCTCCTTGAGAACCAGTTTCTGTATCACTGTAACCGCGACTATTATCAGAAACAGCACCACAGCCATTGCCGAGGCAAGCCCGACCTTCTGGAATTTAAATGCCGTTTCCGTAGTCTGGATAACGAATGTGCTTGAACCGAATCGTCCGCCTGTAACAATAAAGGGGATCTCGTAAACGCTGATTGCACCCTTGACTGCCAGTATCATCTGAAGAAGTATGATCGGTCTGATACCGGGAGCTATGATGTACCTGAATACCTGGAAACGGTTTGCACCGTCCAGATCGGCGGCTTCGTAAATATCGGGAGAAATAGATTGTATCGCACCGATGAACATTACAATATCAAAGCCGATGTATCTCCATATGGAAACAAATACGAGGCAGATGTTGACAAGTCCCTCCGTAGAGAGGAATTTTACAGGATCACCGCCAAACAGAGTTATTAATGAGTTAAGAGTACCGTCGGTATTAGTTATTCCGTCGCCCTTCTGAAAAAATCTGCGGAAGATAAGGGCAACCGCTACCGTATTGATCATATAGGGGAAGAAAACTACTCCCTTAAAGAAATTGGAAAACCTGATCTTTGAACAAAGGATAGTTGCAATAAACAGAGCAAGTCCCAGCTGGATAAAGGAGCCGCAAAGGTAATAGATACTGTTTTTAAAAGCGGCAAAATACTCGGGAGTGGTAAATACTGTTTTGTAATTTTCCAGTCCCACGAACTTAACATTCTGACCGAACTGATCTCTTTCCTCAAAGCTGAACCTTACCATTTCGGCTGCGGGAATGTAGGTGAATATCAGAAGCAGCAGTGTGGGGATAAGGAGAAAAAGGCAAACTGTTACCATCTTTTCGATATATGCCTTTGAAAGCTTATTCCTCGGAGCAAGCCGCTGGGGTGTAATATTTTTTTTAGTCAAAGCAAATCCCTCGTTTTCGGGTTATTTTCGTGAACAATGTGAGCTGCTAAGATGAGACTGTACTGTTCTGCGGTGCATCTTCACACCGCAGAATAATACAGGTTAGGAGAAATGAAAAATATTGAAGAAATCGTTATGATCAGCCGAGAATAGAATCTCTGGATGCTGCCCAGGCTGCGTTAACGTCAGAAGCTATCTTGTCATATGCGTCTCTGCCCTGACCATTGAATGCTGCCTCAGCCATTCTGAACTTGTAGTTTGTGGAAGCATCGCCCCAAGGATCAACCTCGGAAGCCTTTGCTATCTCATCCCACTTGCCAATGAGCTCTGCAGGAGTAGGATTCTCAACAAAGAGCTGAACGCCAAGCTCATCGAAGGAAGAAAGAGTCTCAGGCATTGCAGCACCCTTGAGACCGGAGATCTCGCCCTCATTCTGAGCAAAGCCGGAATCTGTGCAGAACCATCTTGCATATGCTAAAGCTGCATCAAGATTAGCGGAATTCTTGTTAACGCTCATCATATAGTCGTTGGAGGAAACGGAGTAGATCTTTCCGTCAATGCTGTTGGGGAAAGGCATATATCCCACATCTGCAGGATCTGAGCCTACCTGAACGGCAGCCTCCTGGAACTGGCTGATAGCCCATGAACCGAGAACCATTGTTGCTATCTTACCCTGTGCGAATGCGGGCTTGCAGCCTTCCCAGTCGGTTGTCATAGGATCTTCCTCGTGGAGAGAAGGATCTGCATAAATATCGAACAGTGTGCCGTAAACAGCGTCATAGGGACTGCCTGCGGAGAACAGATCAGTTCTCTCAGTAAGGAGCTTGGTATTGTAATCAGGATCACCGGAAGCACCTACTACGAGAGACTGCCACTGAGTAATACACCAGCCTGCATTGTAGTTTGTGTAGTAAGGAATAGCATCGGTGTTCTGCTCGATCTGCTTGAGGCAGGAAACGAATTCTTCTGTAGTAGTGGGGAGAGAAGTAATTCCTGCGTCAGCCCATACTCTCTTGTTATAAAGAACACCTGAAGCTGTACCGCCTGTGGGAAGTGCATAAACCTGACCGTCAACGCTGTAGTTTTCCAGCCAGTAATACTTCTGAGAAAGCTCATCATAGGTGCCGAAGGGAGCAAAGAAGTTGGGAAGGTCAGCCTGCTTGAGAGCCTGAGGAGTCATAACTACATCACCGTAGTTATCTGACTGCATCATTGTTGCGATATCATCTGCATAGTTTGTGAAGGACTGATACTCAACCTTAATATTAGGATAAAGAGCGTTGAAGCCCTCTGTGAGCTTTGCCATTGTGCCGTCCTGATCTCTGTCGGTACGGTGATGAAGAACCTTGATAGTTCCGCTCAGCTCGGAAGAAGACTCACCTGCGGGAGCTGCGGTTTCTCCGCCCTCTGCAGCGGCAGAAGTCTCGCCTGCTCCTGTGGGAGCTGCAGTTGTGGCTGAAGAACCACCCTCAGAGGTGCTGCCGCAAGCAGTAAGTACTGCACCTGTCATTACCAGTGCGGCACACATAGCCGCAGTTCTTTTAAATTTAGTGTTCATTGTGAATTACCTCCATCAGAATGAAATTTAGAACCTGTTCACATAGGATAGGTGTGCGGATTTTCGAACAAATTTTGTCGCAGGCAAGGCAAAAATGTGCAGGCATACTTGTCGTATGGCAAGCATTTTTAACGCAGTCTGCGGCAAGATTTGCCGAAAAGACGTGCGGTTATGCCTATGCGGACAGGTTCTTAGCTTTGTGTGTTATTCATTGCTTTTGGTTTACTGCGATGATTTCATTATAGATAAATTCCGTATTAAGTCAAGCAAAAAAACAAATAGCGGCATTTCAGACAGCATATTTTTGTTAGCTTTGTGAAGTTTTTACAAAAGGAAAATATTTCATCAAATTTTTTGGAATTTTTGTTAAGACAAAGCATCGGTATATGTGCATAATAACAAAAATCGAAAGGTTTATGCTTGTGGTTTTAGAGATTATTATAAGTCAGTGAAACGTTTTCGTGTTTTTGTTAACATTTAAGAAATATCACAAATACAAAATATTAAGAATTTTAAGCTAAATTAGTCTAATAATTAGCTAACAAATTGCAGGTCTTATCAAAAATTTAGCTTAATCCGCCAAATTTATTTAAGCAAAAAAATACACTTGATTAGTTGGGCTTAATATGATAAAATTAGTCTATAAAATGTATCTTGCTATCAAATTGGAGGCGTAGGACTTGGCGAAAAGTGTAACCATGCGTGACATAGCAGCAAAGCTTGGAATAAGTGTTGTATCTGTTTCAAAAGCCTTCACGGGACAAAACGGAGTAAGCGACGAACTCCGGCAAAGAATATTCAGAACAGCCGAAACGATGGGTTATAAATACGGCTCAGAAGCTAAAAAGAAAAAAACTCTCAGCGGGAATATAGGTATTATTGTTGCTGAACGTTATATGTCGGAAAACTCCTTTTACTTTAAATTTATGAGGGGAATATCCACAGCACTCCAGCAGAGAAAGCACTATGCCTTCTTCCATACTCTTACCTCAGGGAATGAGGAAAAAGCTCTGCTTCCGGATATCTTCTTCCATCAGCGTGTAGATGGTATAATAATTCTCGGTCAGATATCGGATAAATATATAAATGCTGTTCTGAATACCAAGATCCCGGTAGTATTTCTGGATTTCTATAATCAGCTCACATCGGAGAGCTGTGTAGTCGGCGACAGCTTCTATGCTTCATATGAACTGACAAATTATCTTATCAATAATGGACATCATGATATTGCCTTTGTAGGAAATATACACGCTACCAGCAGTATCCAGGACAGATATTTAGGCTATGCAAAATCTCTTATTGAGCATAATATCCGCCTTTCGGATTATTATATCATAAGCGACAGAAATGCTGAAACGGGAGAATTTATCCCTCTTGAACTGCCTGTTGTAATGCCCACAGCCTTTGTCTGCAACTGCGATGAGGTGGCAAGCAGGCTTATAGCTATGCTTGCGGAAAGGGGCTATCGTGTCCCCGATGATATTTCCGTAACCGGCTTTGACAATTCGGTTTACAGCAGCATTACCGTCCCGAATATCACAACCTTTGAGATAAATACCGAAAAGATGTCCACCATAGCTGTTGATGCTCTTCTGTCAAAAATAAAAACTCCCTCGGAACACATTGGAATGATACAGGTAAAGGGCAGGATCGTTTTTAAGGATTCTGTGGCTTCGCTTAACTATAAATAGCATATTGTTTTAAGGGATCAATGAATAAATCACGCCTAAAGGCTTGGCACGCATCTTGCTTGCATTTTTTCCGTCATATACTATCCACCGTCTTTATCCATAGAACAAATGGTTATTAGTATTGCTTCCCCAATTAACTGATGAAGTTTTATGCGAAGAACCGCTGTCGAAAGC
>JBJERX010000148.1:0-6417 GCA_051882495.1 Huintestinicola sp.
AAGCTCGATAGGGATACCTACATTGTCTCTGATACGTGTAGGAGCAGCACCTGTACCGCCTCTGAATCCATCAATAGCAATGATATCCGCACCTGAACGTGCAATACCGGATGCAATTGCGGCAACATTATGAACGGCTGCGATCTTTACGATGATAGGCTTCTTGTATTCAGTTGCCTCTTTAAGTGAGAAGATAAGCTGTCTCAGGTCCTCAATGGAATAGATGTCGTGATGAGGAGCGGGAGAGATGGCATCTGTACCCATGGGTATCATACGTGTTCTGGAAACATCCTCACGGATCTTAGCACCGGGAAGATGTCCGCCGATACCGGGCTTAGCACCCTGACCCATTTTTATCTCAATAGCAGCACCTGTATCAAGATAGTCCTTGAATACGCCGAAACGGCCTGATGCGACCTGAACGATAGTGTTAGGTCCGTACTGATAGAAATCCTTGTGGAGACCGCCCTCACCTGTGTTATAGTAGATGCCAAGCTCTGTAGCGGCTCTTGCAAGGGATTCATGAGCATTCTTTGAGATGGAACCGTAGGACATAGCAGAGAACATGATAGGTGTGCTCAGTTCAAGACAGGGATCAATGTGTGTATCAACTGTTCCGTCTGGCTTCATCTTGATTCCTGCGGGCTTTTTGCCAAGGAATACCTTAGTCTCCATAGGCTCTCTGAGAGGGTCGATAGGAGGATTCGTTACCTGAGAAGCATTGATAAGTATCTTATCCCAGTAAACAGGATAATCCTGAGGATTACCCATTGAGGAAAGGAGAACTGCTCCGCTCCCTGCCTGACGATAGTTTTCGATCATAAGCTGCTGGGTATAGTTGCTTGATTTTCTGAATGCATTTGCATTGGGAACGATCTTAAGAGCACCTGTAGGACACAGGGAAACACATCTCTGACAATCAACACACTGATCATCATGTGTAAGCATTTTATCAAAATCAGCATCATAGAAGTGCACCTCATTAGAGCACTGACGCTCACAGGCACGGCACTTGATGCATTTATCAGTATTTCTGACTATTTCAAATTCAGCAGGAAAGAAATTTACAGGCATTTCCTTTTACCCTCCTCGTTAAGTGTTACAATAACAGGTTCTCCGCCTCTTGGAGACCATACGTTTTCGCAGTCGGGGCATATTGCTCTGATAGCACATTCCTCGCTGGCGATATAAACCATATCCTTCTTTTCGGCAACGACCATTGAACGGAGCTTGAGCCTGTCGTTGAGGGCCATGATTCCGCCTGTGTAGCCAAGGATAATGGAGAAGGGTCCTGTGATAAGCAGACTGGACATTGCATTTCTGAAATACTTCAGCTTAGCTGCCTTTTCGGGATCGGTCTTTTCCATTGCATCTATCTCACTCCAGAACGGAGCAGCGATAATGGAAGCGATATCCTCAAGAGAAAGCTGCTGCTTTCTGTTAAGCCAGTCAAAAATATATGTGATTACCTCAGTATCTGTGAGGAGAGTACATTTGTAACCGAACATTTCTATAAAACGGCGGTTAGCATCGTAGGATGATATCTCACCGTTATGTACTATAGTATAATCAAGCAGAGCAAAAGGATGAGCACCGCCCCACCAGCCGGGAGTATTTGTAGGATAACGTCCGTGAGCTGTCCATGCATAGCCCTCGTACTCATCCAGTCTGTAGAACTCACCTACATCCTCGGGGAAGCCTACAGCCTTGAATACGCCCATATTTTTTCCGCTGGAGAAAACGTATGCTCCGTCAATATCATTATTTATCCTGATCACGCACTTTGCAACAAATTCCTTCTCATCCAGCTGGGAGGATGCGATCTTTGTGGGAAGGGGGTTAACGAAATAACGCCAGATAAGAGGCTCATTTGTGATCGCAGGTATCTTCTTTGTGGGAATCCTGCTGAGGTTAATGACGTCAAAATGACGGTCAAGGAACCTTTCAGTCTGTTCTCTTGCCTCATTAGAGTTGTAGAAAACATGGAATGCATAATAATCCTTGTACTCGGGATAGATACCGTAGCCTGCGAATCCGCCTCCGAGACCGTTTGAACGGTCATGCATATAGGATATCGACTTAACGATATCTCCTCCGTTCAGGCTGTTGCCGTCACGGCTGATGAAACCCGAAATGGCACATCCTGCAGGAATCCTGATTTCGCCTTCTTTTAAAAGCATATACTCACTCTCCTAAAAACATGATAAACTATTATCCGATGTGATTCTATAATATCACATATATTCCGTTTTGTCAAGACTTTTCTGCAAGTTTTTTGCGATTATCTTGCAGATTTAGTGTACAAAATACGGTTTTTATGCAGATTTTATACTTTGTTTGAAATATGCATATTCAGAATCATGCAAAATCATCCTGATATGTGAATATTGCACATATCATAAAGTAAATGAGTGATTTAAGATTTATATATAATATTATTCTGAAATCTTTATGAAATGTTTCTTTAAATAAAATTCATATTTACTTCTTTACTGCTATAGCTATCATAACGCAAAATTACAAATACATTAAAAAAAATCCTTTTTATTGACAAAAAATCCTTGTTATGCTATAATTAGAATAATATAGTTCAAAACTCAGCATAACAACCATAATGAGGTGATGATATGATAAAATGCAATAAGTGCGGAACAGAAAACCCAAATGGCAGCATCATGTGCGAGAAATGCGGGGAAATGCTGGACGCACCTATTCTCCCTGAGAACGTAGACGAAAAGGGCAGAGTAAAAGGCTCCACCAAAAAGCAAAAGCATGAAAAGGCGGCTAAGCCTAAAGCTTCAAAAAAGGAAAAGAAGCAGCGGAGTGATGAGGAAAGGGAAGCTATCAGGAAAAACTTCAAGAACGCAGCCATAGTAATATGTGTTATTGCAGTTATTTGTCTGATAGTTTGGATTATTTCTCTTTCAGAGGGCAACAAGGGGCTTAAGGCTGCAGAAAGCATTCCCCTGGGAAGAAACGTTGAATATGCAGCATCCGAAACAAAGCTTGAATTTACGAAGACCTGTGAAAACGGTATCGTAAACAACATGGCAGATTTCGATTACATCTGTGTATCCGGCAAGAATGTTAAGGTAAGCGGTTCAGAGCAGCCTGAGTGGGCAGTCATGCTGAACATCGGTGCCGACGATCTTATTACTTCCGTTGAGTATTACGATTTCTCTCAGTTAAAGCTCAATTGGAAGGGACGAAGAAATTCCGTTATGCTGGATCAGAATTCCCTTGATTTCGGTATGAGCATCAGAAATGTCAGCAAGACCCTTGGTTTCAAGCCATACTACATCAAGCGTAACGTTAATAACGAGGCTGTTTATTGCTACCGTTACTACTTCTTTGATGAGAATACCGGCTGCGACAGAGCATTCAACTACTATGTCGAGTTCACCGACGTTGATAACACCGTAAAGAATGTTTATTATGACGAGATAGACTATGCGGGAGTAATACTGTCAGCTGCTCAGGATGAACCTGAACCGGTACAGGATACAGACCCTGAAGCTTATCCCGAGGACGGAGAAACGGAAGAAAACAGCGAATCCGACGAAGATACTGATTCAGAAGAATAAAAAAAAGCATCGCATCTGTTATACTGACCCAGACTTAGTGCAGCAGATGCGATGTTTTTTGTATTTTCTATCATTCTCCGAAAAGCTCCGGGGACAGCTCGTCAAGGGTTATCACTTTGTCGCTGTTATATACCGCTTTGAGATTATCCTTATCATTGCCGGCAATATAATCGGTATGCCATATCATAAACCATGACCAGAGGCAGCCGTCCTTTTCAAAATCCTCCACTGAGGGAAGATTTCCGCATTCGTGAAATGCCATAGGCTTACCTGATGTATTGATCTTCTTAAGCTTTTTCCAAGCTTTGACGTTGGTGGAATCATCATATGTATCGGAGCCTATTATATCGCAGTATTCATCTCCGGGATACCAGCCTTTTTTTACCTCGCCCGAGTATCCCAGAACCCATATTAGATTTGTCAGCCCGAATTCGTTTGTGTAACGGTCGTACATCATCTGCCAGAGCCTGATGAAATTATCTTCTCCTCCCTTGCCCCACCAGAACCACTTTCCGTCAAATTCGTGGAATGGTCTCCAGAGTACGGGAATACCTGCATCACGAAGCTCCGCAAGAGCATTGGCAGCCTTATCCCAGTTTGCTATCATTGCTTCATATTCCGGAGTACCCTCCGTAAGAAGCTTATCAAAATCGGGATCATCATTCAGTGATTCCTGATAGCCCTTGCCGTTAATGCCTGTATGCCAGCATATCGTTACAAGCCCGCCTCGCTCATGCCATTCCTTTGAACGCTGCACCACACCGTCGAAATCATCATTCATGAAATCAAGTCCACGAATGGCGGGAAGCTTGCCCGTTGTCTCCTCGATTATCTCCATTTCATATTCCGGGCTGCTCATCCAGGTCGATTCCTGCTGACAGGTCAGCATATTTATTCCGTAGTTCTCACAGATATATTCATACACACGCTGTGCATTTTCGTCCGCATCCGGATTAGAAAGCCTCTGAATCGTTTTTTCCTGGACCGCAGAGGAATTATCCCCTGTACTTCCGGAGCATGCTGTGATGAGACCTGCAAGCATTACCGCTGCACATAAAAAAGCAATTTTTCTTTTCATAAATTCTCCGTTATTCCGCAAGTGCGTTTTCAATAGCAACAATCTCTTCATCGGAGAAATCAAGATGCTCGATGCACTTGACATTTTCTACTATCTGTTCGGGACAGCTTGCACCGATAAGAACCGTTGCAACTGCCTTGTTGTGGAGCACCCAGGAAAGTGCCATCTGAGAAAGGGTCTGTCCCCTGCCCGATGCAATATCATTGAGCTTATTCAGTCTTGCGATCATCCTGTCATCAAGCTGATCTCCTATCCATGTCTCTCCCTTTCCCACACGGGAATCAGCAGGTACACCGTTCAGATATTTTCCCGTAAGGAAGCCCTGATATAGAGGTGAGAATACTGCAAGTCCGATGCCGTTTTCATAGGCGAAATCATCAAGACCATTGCTTTCTATCCAGCGGTTCAGCATGGAATAGGAGGGCTGATTGACAATAAAAGGAGTACGCAGCTCACGGAATATCTTTGTTATCTCCGCAGTTTGAGCACAGTCATAATTTGAGATTCCCACATACAGAGCCTTACCCTGACGAACTGCATTATCAAGAGCCAATGCTGTTTCCTCCAATGGTGTATGAGGGTCGAAAACATGATGATAGAAGATATCAACATAGTCAATGCCCATACGCCTGAGACTCTGGTCCAGGGATGCTGTCAGATACTTCCTTGAGCCGTTTCTGTCGCCATAGGGCCCATCCCACATTTCATAGCCTGCCTTTGTTGAGATACACATCTCATCACGATAGGAACGCATATCCGCAAGGATGCGGCCGAAATTCTCTTCGGCACTGCCATTATACGGATTGCCGTAGTTATTGGCAAGGTCAAAATGAGTTATTCCCATATCAAATGCGGTATGCACCATTTTTTCCATGTTGGCAAAATTCCCCTTGAAACCAAAATTCTGCCAGAATCCAAGGGAAACTGCAGGGAGCTTAAGTCCGCTTTTTCCGCATCTGTTATATACCATTTTTTCATAGCGATGCTCATTTGGTGTGTACATATTTCTACTCCTTATACCATGTTCGTTACTGCTGCTTCATCAGCTTTACAAGTCTGCTGGTTCCAAGTCTGTCCGCTCCAAGAGAGATGAATCTCTCTGCATCTTCAAAGGAGGATATCCCCCCTGCTGCCTTGACCTTAACATTTGCTCCCGAATGCTTTCGCATAAGCTGAACATCATCAAATGTTGCTCCCCCTGTGGAAAAGCCTGTGGATGTCTTGATGAACTCTGCTCCTGCAGCTGTAACAACCTTGCAGAGCATCACCTTTTCATCATCTGTCAGCAGACAGGTCTCGATAATTACCTTGAGGAGCTTTCCGCCGCAGGCTTCGTGAACAAGTCTTATCTCTTCCTCAATTACATCGAATCTTCCGTCCTTCACATCACCGATATTGATGACCATGTCAATTTCATCTGCTCCGTTATTCACGGCGTCTCTTGCCTCAAATGCCTTTACGGCAGCAGTGCTGTAGCCATTGGGGAAGCCGATCACAGTGCATATAGGAAGTTTCCCGCCCACATATTCTGCCGCTCTTGCAACAAATGACGGCGGGATACATGCCGATGCGGTGCCGAACTTTATGCCGTCATCAAGTATCAGCTTTATTTCATCCCACTTTGCAGCCTGTGCAAGCAGGGTGTGATCTACCTTTGATAAAATGTCCTTTTTGTTCATTTGATCATTCCTTTCATACTAATACTAAGGAAACGCTGAATAAATCTTCCAATTTGCTTCAAAATGTGGTATAATA